>PLZC01000208.1 GCA_003151985.1 Acidobacteriaceae bacterium | reverse complement strand
GCAAGTTCGCGGACGCGGCGGTGATAGGCAGCGCGATTGTGGAGTTGATTGAACGGGCGACCAACGAGAGCGGGCCGGAAACGGCGCCCGGCGCGGTGGCTCGATTTATCAAGGGCCTGCACCTGCCTCAGGCGGCGCTGGCCCGGTAAAACAGCCCCGCAGCTCCTAGTGTCCTGCCCCACGTAAGAACTGGCCACCGCGTTTTGAAAGGGCACGACTTCAGTCGTGCCGTAAAGTCGTAAAAATGACTGCGGCTTTAGCCGCTGAGGGATGTATTTCCGAACGCAAAGTTGTAAAGGCTAACAGGGGACACCACACTGGTAGCTAGGTTTTCAACACGAGGATGGAATGACGCTGGAAGAATTGCGGGAACAAATTGATGTACTGGACCGCCAGCTCGTCGAGTTATTGAGCGAACGGGCCCGCGCCGCGATCATGATCGGTCACTTGAAAGCCGCCACTTCACTCCCGGTGTACGAACCGGTGCGCGAAAAAGTGATCTACGCCAACGTGCGCGCGGCGAACAAGGGACCTTTGCCGGACATCGAATTGACGCATATCTACGAGCGCATTATCGACGTGATGCGAGCCTTGCAGAGGAACGAGTTGGCATCGGAGAGGAATGCCCTGGCGGCTTCATCTGCGTCCCCGGCATCGGATACTAGCCGCGGGAGTGAACCGTCGGGCCAAGGCACAGGCGCTGAAGCGCCCGAGACAGGGACGAAACAATGATCGTAGCCATGCAGGAGAAGGCCACCGAAGAACAGATAGATTCCGTCATCGACGTGATGGAGGAAGCAGGGGTCCACGTCCATCGAACCACCGGCGCGACCCAGACGATTCTTGCCGCTGTAGGCCCCACAGCCGGCCTGGACCTGAGCAAGTTTGAAGTGCTGCCCGGCGTACTCCGGGTCCACCGCATCAGCGCGCCTTATAAGCTCGCCGGCCGCGCATTTCGCCCCGAAGGCACTGTCATCGAGTTTCCCAACGGCGCGACCATCGGGGGTAACAAGGTTGCGGTCATCGCCGGCCCATGCGCCGTTGAAACCCGCGAGCAGATTTTCGCCGTCGCGGCATGCGTCAAGGCCGTCGGCGGAGGCTTTCTGCGCGGGGGCGCCTTCAAACCGCGCAGCTCGCCCTATGCCTTTCAAGGGCTGGGCATTCCCGGCCTTCAGTTGCTGCATGAGGCGGCGCAAACACACGGCCTGCTCACCGTCAGCGAAGTCATGGAAATCTCGCAGATCGAAGCCATGCTGCCCTATACCGACTGCTTTCAGGTTGGCGCGCGCAACATGCAGAACTTCAACCTGCTGCGCGAATTGGGCAAAGCACGCAAACCGGTGCTGCTGAAGCGCGNNTTCAACCTGCTGCGCGAACTGGGCCAGGTGCGCAGGCCTGTGTTGCTGAAGCGCGGAATTGCCGCCACCATCGAGGAGTTGCTGCTTTCGAGCGAATACATCATGTCCGGCGGCAACTACGAGGTCATCCTGTGCGAACGCGGCATCCGCACCTATGAAACCGCCACGCGCAACACCATGGATATCGCGGCCATCCCGGTGATCCACAAGCTCTCGCATTTGCCCATTGTGGGCGACCCCTCGCACGGCACAGGCCGGCGCGATATGGTTCCCGCAATGGCCAAGGCCGCTGTGGCTGCCGGTGCAGACGCTGTTCTGATCGAGATTCATCCCAATGCCGACAAGTCAGCCTCCGACGCGGCGCAAACACTCTTCCTCGATCAGTTTGAGCAATTGACGCGTGAGTTGAGGGTGATTGCCACCGCAGTGGGCCGAAGTTTGTAAGCAAGGAAGGTCCGCATGATCGATCGCATTGCCATTCTGGGCACGGGCCTGCTGGGTGCATCGGCGGGCCTGGCGCTGCGCCGGGCGGGCTTTCGCGGCGTGATCGTGGGCTGGAACAGAAGCCCCGAGCAGGCGAAGGTGGCTCTCGAAATGGGAGCCATCGACTCGATTGCGGCGGACGCGTTGCAGGCCGCGCGAGCGAGCCAGGTGGTGCTGCTGGCAATGCCAATCTACGCCACCCTGGACTACATGGAGAAGTTGGCCTGCGTGCTCGGCTGCGAACATCTGGTCACCGATGTAGGCAGCACCAAGGCGCAAATTTCCGAGGCCGCCACGCGCCTTTTCAATACACGGGAACGCGCGGCGTTTTTGCCCGGTCACCCCATGGCGGGCAAGGAGCGGGGCGGGGCGGCGCTGGCCGATGCAGCATTGTTTCGCGGCGCGGTGTGGTTGTTTACCGACGATCCCGCGGCGCAGCGTTCCCCTCACTCGGCAGCATTGGTCAAAGGCTGGCGGGAGTGGGTCGTTGCGATGGGATCGAAGACACTGGATCTGGACCCCGTGCGTCACGATGAACTTGTGGCCTGGGTCAGCCATCTGCCGCAATTTGTGGCCACCGCCTTGAGCGCGCTGCTCGAGGAAGAAGTAGGCGACGCGCCGGAGCTGAAAGATGTGGGCGGATGCGCTTTGCGCGAGATGACCCGCCTGGGCGCAAGCCCCTATTCGATGTGGCGCGACATCGCGTATACCAATACCGAAGCTGTTCAGGCCACCCTGCTTGCGCTCGAGCAGCGGCTGGCGCACCTGCGCGAAAACCTGCGGACGCCCCAGTTGCGCGACGAGTTCGAGCAGGCAAACCGATTCAGGCGGGAGTAAACGGGCTGCGAAACTGCATTCGGAACGCGAGGTTTTGGGCATTTTTGCGCTTAAAACGGGGGTGTTGATTACCGAGTAGTTAACAGGTAGATTTTGCAAACTGCTCATTCTTTGCGGCTTATTGACATGATCTGGCCAGAAAAGAGGAGAAAAAGGGGGAGGGGGGGGTCCTGCAGGTTTTCGTGTTTTCATCGCCTTCGTGGAGGGAAGTGGGGCGCGACTTTTGCAGGTGTAGAGAGCCGGCGCCAAGGGATAACGCGGTTGGAATGGATTCGACCATGGTGAATTCCGCCGCGTGTGTTTTGGTCATCCTGGATGCTCCTACGAATAGTGTGCGCCAAGTGGTGGAAATAATCTGCAAGGGTGGAGGAAGCCACCTGGGTCCGTCCCGGAAGGATGCCAATCTGCCGTCCGCCACGAGGACTATCTGCTCGTAGATGCATTGGCTGTGACGGGAAGAACAACCGCAGATCCTTCGCTGCGCTCAGGATGACAACCCAAGTTCCGGGGCGAGCCACCAAATCGCCATATTCATTGACTCAGGCCTACGGACCTTTATTCATTGGTCTTGGTATTTTCGGCAGTGTAGACGACCGAAGGAGAGGAACTGACCGTCAATGGTGACGCATTGAAGATGACCGTTCAAGAGCAATTCGGGCAGATCGATATCTATGTATTCGATCAGATTCTGCGGGGAAACATTCCAGCCGGCGTGCGCGTGCTTGACGCAGGATGCGGCTACGGGCGAAATCTGGTGCATTTGCTTCGAGAAGGCTGCGAGGTATTTGCGCTGGATGCGGACCGTGCCGGCGTGGAGCATGTTCGCCGGTTGTCAGCCTCGCTCGCGACAGGGTTGCCGGATGAAAACTTCCAGGTCGGGCAAATCGAGCAGATGCCGTTTCCCGATGAATCTGCCGACGTCGTAATTTCCAGCGCCGTGCTTCACTTCGCCCGCGACGATCAGCACTTCCTCGCGATGTTGAAAGAGCTATGGAGGGTTCTGAAGCCTGGCGGGATGCTTTTCTGCCGGTTGGGTTCGAGAATCGGAATGGACTTTGAACACGTGCGCGGGCACATCTTTGTCGTGGGTGACGGCTCCGAGTGGTTTCTGGTGGATGAGCAGATGCTCCTGCAATTGACCAAAGACCTGAACGCAGTGCTAGTCGATCCGTTGAAGACGACCATCGTGCAGGACTACCGCTGCATGACGACCTGGGTAATGCGGAAACGCAGGAACTGATGCAGCCTGATCGCGGGTACAATAGATAAAACTGCCACAAATGCCATCGCTCTCGCGAAGAAACGGCGGAGGCTCGAAGAAATGGCCCGGCGCGCGAGTTGCATTGGATTTACCGGTAGTGGGGTAGCTGCCTAAGTACAGCAGCCCCAATATATGGGGCCATCTCTTCGGGCCGCATACCGCCAGATAGTGAGCTATCATGCTGGAAACACAGAGTATAGATCGCAGCATTAGTGAACCAGCAACCACAACCTATAGCGCGCACTGTACTTAGGCAGCTACCCCACTACCGGTATTCTCTTCGCAGCTTCCTGTTTCATCGGGTGTGGAGGAAATTTTTCCGTCACGCCCCCATCTCCCACTCCTATTCTCAATCCCAAAATCAAGCACATTGTCATCATCATGCAGGAGAACCGCACCTTCGATAACATGTTCAACGGGTTTCCTGGGCCAGACACGGCGCAGTCCGGCATGAGCCATGGTGTCGTGGTACCGCTGCAGCCAGTTCCTTTGGAGCACGGGCCCGGAATGGGAAATAGCCACCCCGACTGGTGGGCGGATTGGGATAACGGAAAGATGGACGGCTTTTCGCGCGCGGGAGACCCCATTCCGAATCTGTCCTACGCGTATGTGCCCCAGGACGAAACCATCCCCTATTGGACGTTGGCCAAGGCATACACGGTGGCCGACCGCATGTTCCAGTCCAACACAGGACCAAGCTTCGCAGCGCATCAATACATGATCGCGGCCCAATCGGGAAATACGGATGGAAATCCGACCGGCACCATTTGGGGTTGCGATGCAACCCCGGAAACACGAGTTGCGCTGCTGGGGCCGAACGGAACGGACCTGCCGGGAGTGTACCCTTGCTTCGACTATCCGACGATGGCGGACAACCTGGACACAAAGGGCATTACATGGAAGTTCTATGCTCCCCCAGTGGGTCCCGATCTGATCTGGTCGGCATTTCAGGCGATCCGTCACATCAGGTTTGGGCCGGACTGGACAAAAAACCTGGTTTCTCCAGAAAATAGAGTCTCGCTGACATCCGGAACGGGAACTTGGCGCAAGTTACGTGGATTGTTCCAGCAGGGGCTTTTTCAGACCATGCCGGGCCAGGAGCTACAGCGGAGGGCCCGGATTGGGTGGCAAGTATCACGAATGCTATCGGAGAAAGCCAGTTCTGGGATTCGACCGCAATATTCATTACCTGGGATGATTGGGGAGGATGGTACGACCACGTTGACCCTCCGAAAATCGACGCAATGGGTTTGGGATTTCGCGTGCCGTTGATTGTGGTGTCTCCGTACGCAAAACGCGGTTACATTTCGCACCAGACGCATGAGGTGAGCGGAATTTTGAAATACACCGAAGAGATATTCGCGCTGACGAGCCTGGGACAACGCGATGTGGCTGCGGACGACTTTGCGGATTGCTTCGACTTCACACAGGCGCCGCAACCCTACACGCCGATTCCGGTGACTTTTACACCCGCATATTTCCAGGCCAGGATGCCGTCTGGCCCTCCGGACAACGATTGAAAGCAGGGCGGCGCGACCATGCATCGATGAGCACAGAGTCGATGTAAAATCAGTCCCCAATCAAAGGCGAGACGGAACGGGCTTGGCAACCCAAAGACCGTACCAGAAGTTTTGCGGGGTTGGCTCCTGTTCCAAACTGTAATGAGCGAAAATGAAGTCGCAGACCGGTTGCCGAACGTTTTCCATATGAACAGCTTTCCCGAGGAAAGGAAAGGCAGACAAAGCACTGATCTCCCGCCTTTCTGCCGAAATATCTATCTGGCAGTTACGCTCAAAGCGATATGGAAGCAGAAGGGCTTGGTCTGGATGATTTTTGATCTCAGCGACTTTTTCCTGAATTGCACCGGCTGTATTTGCATTCACAAAGCCTTGATAGCGGCCGGAATCGATCTGATTTGATAAGTAAGGCCCTATCCCATTAGGTTTGTACGCAAATGGGGCAAGAAACCTCCCATGCCAGGAAGGATAGAGGCCGGAAAGGTCAATCCTATCGGGTGCGGCAAGGTGGGCATCTGCGATCATTGCCTCAAGCTTTATCTTCTGACTGCTCGTACCGTATGCGTCGACGTATTTATGACCGAAATATGTAATGGATCTGCTAACACTCGAGTTAGACTTACCCTCGCCGAGGGAGTCGAGACCGACTCTTGCTATGAGCGGGACATTCAACCAGACGTAGGCTAGGCCTGGAAGAAGAATCATAGAGACAATAAAAAACGCCTTATAGCCCTTCCACAGAGTCTTGTAGTTTGAGACATAGAACATGCTGGCCAGGAAGATGCCTTCCCCATTCCCGAAAGTATGAAGGGGATTGCAGCGGCCCAACGACGCCGCGATCATTGGTATCGAAAAAGCTATCAATCCGAAGGTATTGTCGTGGATACCCTGTTTGGAAAAACGCAAATATATATAGCAAGCGCAAACAAAGAGTGCTGCAAAAAAAAGCAAGATATAGGGTGCGAACGTAATGGGAAAGCTTTCCGAGCCACTTCCAGAAGTCTTCGTAGTGTCAAATACATGAAGTTTTAGTGCGGCCCAGAAAACAGGCGCAACTGCAAGGAGAAAGCCGGTAACCGCAAATATCCTCCTACTCCGGCTTGGTGCAGTAAACAGGAAAATACACGTGCAGGCAAAGGCGTGTGCGATCGCGGTCTCGGGAGAGATAAGAAGCAGGATGCCGGTGAATGCGACTGCGACAAGCGGTGCATAGACTCGCGATTTCGTGCCAGTGTCAAAGAGCTTGTTCACCACCAGCACGAAGAAGAGCGGACATGTATACCGCAGGTATGTGTAGAGGGTTCCCATGTAAAGGACAGAGTAAAAGCCTGCACCGAATGCGAGCAGGAAGATAGCTCTCTTGGAGTCGGTCGGGTAATCAATCAAATTGACGACCGCGTACAGAAGCAGCGTACCGAGCAAGAAATTGAGAATCCAGAAGAGATAGTAAGCCTGGGAAAGGTCGATAGAGAGCAAGTGCTGAAGCATCAGCGGGACGTAAAGAAAAGCTGCTCCATACGCGTATTCGAAGTCTAAATAAGGCACTTTGCCCTGGGACAGGAGCCAGGCCCGGTCTATCCCATACGTAGATTCCCCAAAGCCGCCGAATCGGCCGGCGAGCGTATACATGGCCAGACAAGCCAACAAGATCGCTACTAAGGAAAGGACGAGGGTTTTCAGAGGAACCGGTTGAGAGACGGCCGTTGGACGCAGTTGAAGATTCAAGCCCCTGGTCCATACCGATCCAACCGCGACGAGCAACAGTACAAGCACAACACCGACTCTGTTGTTGTAGCCAAAGACATACGAGTATGACGCGGAGGGTGGGAGCGGGACCAAGGATGGAAGGTAAAGGATGGCGATCAAACTGCAAAAGACGTAAAGGATAAACAAAGGCCTGCTATATGTCCGTATGTTCTGAATCAATTCACACCTCTCAGATCCGGTCTGCTGCAGAATTCTTGCCAGCGACGAGAAGGCGAGGATTACCTGGACGCCAGCTTAAGAAACAGTTGCGGTTCGCGACCCATCGTACAGGTCGTAAACCGTGCGCCTTCGAGACGAGTTGAAGGGATCTATCTCCATTGTAGCCGAATTCGACTTGGAGCCCTCCTCCCAGTTAAAATCGGCCTTCGGCCGCCAAGTAGGGCGATGGAGATTGATGTACGCAACGCTGAGCACATGGATATGGGGGGCGGGAATCGTTCTTCAGGCGGCCCTGATGGTCGTGCTGCTGGTGCGCGGCGTAGCCAGGCTTCTTCCCGTATTCACCGTTCTAATCGGCTTCTACCTGGCACGGTTGCTGGTGTTGTTCGCCATCTCCGGATACATTTCGCGTGCCGCTATGGGCTCACTCTACAACGGCCTTTCGCTGGCGGATATCCTGTTCCAGATCGCCGTAGCGGCGGAAATGACGAGACGCCTGATGTGGCAGCGCGGGGGTTGGACGCTTGCGCGAAGTGGCTTTCTGGCGGGACTCGCTTCGCTCGCGGTCGCCGGCGGATGGGCTGCGGGAGTGCTATGGGCCACGCGCGGGCGCGCATCGGTCGATCGAGGGCAAATGGCGCTGGCGGCCTTCTTTGTGCTGTTCTTTGCGTGGGCTGCCTGGCAGCGGCTTTCCTCTGCGGTACGGCGGGAGGCGGAAGGATTTGGCCTATACAGTGTGGCCAACATCCTGTCGCAAGTGGAGCGCTATCGCGCAACCGTTATGCGGGATGCCGGCATGTACGTAGCCTGGTCGTATGCACTGGGTTTGCTCTATCTCGCTGTGCTCGTGTTCTGGATATTGCGGATGCGGCTTGATGATCGCTTCGCACTGCGCGGCAATTCGCAAGCGGGCACAACGCGTGAACCCCGGCTCACCCCGGAAGAGGGCTTACCGCCCGGCACGTCCAGTTACCTACGCCGCTTCCTTTGCCGGATCGAGTGCGTGGAACCCTTCGGCCTTCGCGGCCTCAAGTAACTGCGCCGAGGCCGAGACAAAGATGATTTCGGTGCCATTGAACATCTCGCGGGCCACCAGCGCCGCGCCCAGTTGCAATGCGTCGGGCCAGCGCAGCGAAGTGCGGTCAAGCAGTTGGCGGGCTGCCTCCAGCACTGCCGGATTCAGCGGCTCCTGAACCATGCGCGCGGCTTCCATCCGCAAGATGTCGAGTGCGGCCGTGGCGTCCTCCGGGGAGATTTCGCCGGACCGTTGACGACGCCGTACGGCCGCGTAAACCTCCAGCGGGGTCGAAGCCGAAATCAGCTTGCGATTGTCCTCCACCGCTTCCATCAACTTGATCAGCGCATCGGTCCCCGGCTCCAGCACAAACAACTTGGCGAAAGCCGTGGCCTCAAGGAAATAGCAGCTCAAAGGTTCCCCCGTTCTTCTTCAATTGCCGCCGCGATGGAGTCGCCATGCACGGTCACCGGGTGGAAGCGCTGCGCCTCCTCGGGAATGCCGGCTTCGGCGCGGTTGAGACGGATTGTCGTCGTGGGATAAGCCGGAGTCTTGGGGTTGGCAATCTTGCTGGTGAGCACGACCCCGCGCTGGATCGCCTCGGCCAAAACCGCCTGGCGCGGCTCGGCGTGCTGATTCCAGCGGAAGGCCTTGCGCGGCAAAAACGAGTCGCGGAACCACTTGAGCGCAATAAAGGCGTGCCCGCCGCGCTCGGCCTCGGCCAGTGCGGCGCACAGCTCCTTCACGCGCGCGTCCAGGTCGGCGGGAATCACGGCTTCCTGCCCGTCGTCGTCATCGTCGTCAAAAGCCTGCTCGGTGCGCGACGTGCGCGCCAATCGCGGAGGTGCCTCACTGCCTTCCGCGCGCTCAAAATAGATGCGCACCTCATCCTCTTCCGGCGACCATGAATCCGCGAGAGCATTGCGGCGCTTGCTGCGGCCGCTTTCACCGCACAACTCGACGATGGCCTGATATCCAGGGGGGCACAGAAAATGCAGAGCCCGCGCCATACTGGGGTCTGCGGAATACCCTAGTTCGTTCAAGGCCTCTTCAATGACTTCTTCCGCGTCAGGAATGCTCAAATTGCTTACATCTACGACGCTCTGGGCGGCTTTTGTCGATTTCATTTTCTTCTCCGTAAGCCCGCGTCACTGTCCGCCGGACTGGCAACCTGTCCTTCGGGCTCATATGCCCTGGAATTCGGTTGCGCCGCGCGCGGCAGGCGAGAGAGTGAGGCCTTGGTTTTAAATCTGAACCCTGGATAATTCCCCATGACGGTTTGAGCTTCCTTCTCGAGAAGCTCTGAATAAGTGTTTGTCGCGGCCGACATCCCCCGGGCGCTAAAGCCCTGTCGGCTTGTTGCCTTTATCGGCGCCCTTCGGCGCAGCAGCTGCAAAACACCGGAATACCCTTCAAAGCATGCCCATATGCAGAGGGTCTCTTCAGGTTAAAATCACGGGCAGTTTTCTTGTATCCCGCAGCACTTCTCGAATAAAAGTAAGGCGATTCATGGCATTCATACGGCCCTTAGTCGATGAGCCATCTTCCATTTGTCTCTTTTACCCCCCGCGGATTCGAGAAATACTCTAGCTAATTCCTCTGGTTCGAAGCTATACACCCAACAGTGTACCCGATAATGCGGTTGTGCGCGCTGCTTGCCCCCGGCCTTTTCCGCACTCTGCCCCTATTCGGGAAGGAGATGCTCGCCCGGGTAATCGCATGAATGCGGTTTCGCGGCGAGAGAAGGTTCATTGCGGCCCTACGGGGCGCTAAACTTGGACCAGGCTGCTGACCCAGGATTGCGCTGTGCTCCATCCTGGGCTATTTTCGACCGCTCCCTAGGGAGGGAAGCAGCACCTGACCTGCACACCGGGACGAAGAAAGCCAACCTCAACAACAAAGAACGCTGATGCGATTGCCCGGTCGCTCACTTGGAACCTGTTCCCGAATGGCCCCACTTCGTACAATGAAGATATGCGCCTCTTTTTAAGGTTCTTTTTGCTATGGTGTTTAGTTTCGACCGTGCTTTACGCGGATGGACCGGCATTCGACCTTTCAGGCCCCAAAGTGGACGTACACGTCAAGCGCGGAGACATTACACTCAAAATCTCCGAGACCCCCAACCTCATGCCTGGGGACCGGCTGTGGGTTCATCCTGACCTCCCCGAGAGTCAATCCGCGCACTATGTGTTGATCGTCGCCTTCCTGCGTGGAGCCACCAATCCTCCGCCGCCGGAGTGGTTTACCCGCGTGGAAACATGGACCCGCGAGGCGCGAAGCGAAGGCGTGTTTGTCACCGTTCCCGCCGAGGCGCAGCAGGCGCTCCTCTTTCTTGCTCCGGAGACCGGTGGCGACTTCAGCACACTGCGGTCCGCGGTGCGCGGGCGTCCCGGCGCCTTTGTGCGCGCCACCCAGGATTTGCAGGCGGCCAGTTGGGATCGTATGCGGCTGGAAGCCTATTTGGCCGAGGTCAAAGTTACATCCCAGACCGATCCCAAATCGCTGAAAGAGCATGCGGAATTGGCCGCGCGCAGCCTGGGCATCCGGCTCGAACACGAATGCTTCGACAAGCCCAGCGACCAGCAGGCACCTTGCCTGGTACAGCACACTGACGGATTGGTGCTGGACGACACCAACGCGCAATCGCTGGTGGCGCAGTTGACCAGCGGAACAACGGCGGATCTGATGAACCAGATCAGCTTTTCCAGCGTGGCCAGGGGCGGCGCCTACAGCCCCTACGTTGGGGCGATTGTGGACACCGCCAGGATTTTTTCCTCCCTGCACACGGCCCATTTCCAATACATTCCGGCGCTGGCTTTGCCCACGGACGAAACGTTGAATCTGCGGCTGAATATGCCGCCTTCGTTCCGCGACCCAAAGTCGGTGGTGGTGGTGGCGCTGCCCCCGATTGGACCGGCGAAGCCTCCAACGCTTCATCCCGTGAATCCGACCGAGAGTTTTTGCGCGCAGAAGCCGGGTCTGGTGCTCCCCGTCGAGGGCGCGCCGCTGGTGTTTGCCACCGAGTTGGCTCATTTTACTCTCGTGTTGCACATCGAGGCCCGTGTCGGTTCGAAGACTGTGCCTGTGGACCTGCCAGTCAAGCCCGATCCCTCCCATGGCGGGTTGGTGCTGGAACATCCGGCGCCCCCACTGTCGGAAGGCGAGTTAACCGGCGTTCTCCGTGGCAAATGGGGATTTGACAATTGGGAAGGGCCGCGCTTCTTTTTGCGCGCAGCCGCACCCATCAAATGGAGCCTTGCGGCCAGCGACCAGTCGGCCTTGATCGTGGGCCGCGCGGATACCCTCCATCTTGAGGGCGAGAGCTCGCTTTGCGTCGAGAAGGTCGGGGAGCGCGCCGCCGACGGCAGTTTGACCAAATTGGATTGGAAGTCCCCGAAGCCGGAGATGCTGGAAGTTGCTGTCCCCTTGAACGATGCTGCTCCAGGGCCGGTGAACCTCGAGATCCTCCAGTTCGGCATGGAGAAACCGGACAAGCTGGTTTTGAACGCGTACGCCGAGGCTGCTTCGCTGGACCGCCTCATCCTCAGCGCCGGAGACACGGATGCGGTCTTGAAAGGCACCCGGCTTGACGAGGTGGCCAAGGCCGAACTGGAAGGAATTAGCTGGACGCCGGAAACGCTGAGCCGCGTGCAGGATTTTGACCAGTTGGCGATGACCGCCGAGGGTGCTACGGGGACGCTCGAATCGGGGAAACGCTACACCGCCACAGTTCACTTGCGCGACGGCCGCAAGTTGAAGGTTCCGGTAAGTGTGCAGCCGCCGCGCCCGCAGGTCACTCTGCTCAGCAAGGGCGTGCAAGAGGAAGGCTCCGCTGTGCCATCGCCGGTGCATCTCGGCAGTCCGGACGACCTGCCCATCGACGGCCGGATGGTCTTTTTTCTCAAATCCCGGGTGCCGGCAAATTTCGATCGAAACTCAAAAGTCGAGATAGCCGCCGCCGATGGCAGCTTCCGCACCGTGCTGGCGCTCGCAGACGGCAGTTTAATGCTGGAAGACGCGAAGACCGCCATGGGAACGGTTGAGCCGCTGGCAAAGTTCGGCTCCTCGGCATTCGGGCCGGTTCGAGCCCGCGTCATGTCCGCCGAGGGGATCACGGGCGACTGGCTGCCCTTGGGAACGCTAGTGAGGCTGCCGGGCTTTAAAGAGCTTCGCTGCCCGCACGCTGTAGCCAAGCCCTGCACCCTCACAGGAACAAATCTGTTTCTGGCAACCTCGATCGGAACCACGCAGGGGCTGGAAAGCGCCGTCGAAGTGCTGCCGGATTTTACCGGAACTCAACTGCTCGTTCCTCACCCGGCCAACGGCCTGCTCTACCTGAAACTGCGGGACGATCCGGCCACGGTACAGACGCTTACACTGCCGGTAGTGCAATTGCCCGCAATCGCCTCTCAGGCCGAAAAGTCGGCCCAGTCGCAACCTGAAGCCCCGCCCGCGGCTCCGGCATCAATCCCGCCGGCGAAGCAGGCAACTCCCTCGGCGGCGCCGGCAGACCATCCGGGGGAGGGGCCGGCAGGGTCGAGCAAGTAGGATTTGTGACAGCACAGGGCCTGAAGAGGCTGCGGAAAGAGGCTTGATTTCCGAGAGATTTGGCCCAACGGGCTTCAGCAGGGGCTAAAGCCCAGTTGATTCTGTTGGTTTTATCAGCATCCTTCGGCTGCGCTCAGGACAGGCTCAGAAGTCGTGCCCTGTTACAAAGCTGCAAAGATTGGCTTTTTCGCAGCCTGTAGCGGCACCGGGGGTCACTTGCCTGCCGGCGTGTTGTCGGAGTTGTGGATGTAGCACTCGTGGATGGCAGCCGCCGGCGCATTGGGCCATTTGGATCTGAGCAGATCATTTTCGGTGAGTTCCTGCAGAGCAAAGGCGATGGAGCCGTCAGCTTGAACGGTTCCCTGCAAGTACCCATAGGTATCGACGCGGGATTGCTTGTCGGCCGCCGGCGGCAGCACGTAGCGGTGCGCTCCGGCAAGGCCGATGATCCAGCCGGGCACAACCTTGTTCTGCTGGCTCCAAAAAGGAGTTTTGAAAACATTCGGCGAGTAGTAGTGCGAATGGCTGGCGATGAGATACACATGCTTGCCGGCTGCCTGTGCGCTGTAAAACCACCCATACACCTGTTCGCCGGTGCGCATCCCCAAGGGCCAGTCGTCCATCGCGTGACTTGAACCGGTGGAGTGAGGGAGCGCTTCGTGCATCCCGGCGACTATCGTTCGTATGCCCGAGTTGGGCGCAAGATCGCGATCGAGTACGGCCCTCAGCCACTGAAGCTGGGCATCGGAGAACTCATCCTGGCTCGAGTTGTCCAAGGTGATGAAATCGACGCCATCGCGGGTCCAGTGGTACCAGGGCTGAACTGAGCCGCCGGCGCCTCCGTCGGCTTTGCGTTGCGCCACAATCTCAGGAAGATTGAGAAACTTGCCGAATGTGCCGATGTAGCCGGTACGAGTCATGGGAGGGACGTCCTCATGATTGCCCCGGCCGAGAAAGACAGGGACCGAGCCGAACGCAGCCATCTGGTGGGTAAGGAAGTCGCTCCAGGCAAGCTTCTGATAGGCGGCAATAGAGAGTTGGCTGGCGCCGGGCCGCAAAGCCAGCATGTCCTGATCCGGCGCCGACATGGCGCGGAAATCGCCGAGGTGCCAGTAGAAGACGTCTTTGTGAGCCTCGACCTTGGCGGCGATGGCCGGCATCACGAAGTCGCCGCAGTTGCGGCTGTCGCCGGAGACGGCAAATGTCCAGGGGGAGCCGGAGGTTTGAGCGCACGCCAAATACGGCGTAAACGCAGAAATGACGATGACGGCAAGCAAGGCAGGGGAGACGCGCAGCCTGAACATGCACTGAGCATAACGCAGCCGGCTCGCAAGGAACCGAAATGGGCCGCTTACCACGTGTGGGAAGACTCCTCTCGCTGTGTGATTCAAGTCACGGAGGCGAAGTGCCGCATTTGGTTAGCCTTGTATTGATGGCGCAACGCACTGCAAAGCGCTACAGAAACCAAGGAGCAATTCATATGGCTTACGTAATTACCGATGCCTGCATCAAGGATTTCCTCTGCGTTGCAGAGTGCTCAACCGCCGCCATCGCGCGCATGGAAAGCGACGCAGCCGCCGGGACGGTCTCCCAGGTCTACATCAACCCCGACGAGTGCATCGACTGCGGCAACTGCGCCGCTATTTGCGAGCAGAACGCGATCTTTTCGGCCGACGAGCTGCCTGCCGACAAGGCTCATTTTGCCGAGAAGAACAAGGCCTATTTCCTGTAGAGCGACCTGAGCAGGCGCCCCGGGTCCCGAATTTGGGGCCTGGGAGGAACCGACCCCAATCGGGCCCCATTCCCGCCTTCGTTCCATTGGAGCGGGTCCCGCGTCGTTGGGGCTACATAAATGATGCAAACTGCCAACCACAACCTGTTGGGCCTACCTGAGTCAAGCGGATACCTAGCAGGGTTAATTTGTAAACTATTCATTAGATTATAGTTATAGACGTTATCCCGTAGAGGCTAAAGCCCATTGATTCTATTGGCGTTATCGGCACCCTTCGGCTCCGCTCTCAGGGCAGGCTTAGAAGTCGTGCCCTAGGAGTCTGTCGGTGATAAGAAAATTTGAAACTGTAACTCATTCTGAATCAACAACATACGTAATTGCGTAGAATTTGCAAGTTGTTGATTCTAAAGGGTAGAAATTCTATCTCCGACAGACTCCTAGGAAGAAACAAGACTCGGATTGTGTTGCGAATTTAATCTTCAAAAGTGAAAGTGGGTGGATTTTTGATCCAGTGCAGCGAGTTGGCTCCCGCTGCGCGGGAATCGCAAGTTGGCAAGTTAGTGAGCGGCTGCGGCGGGCACAAGGTTTCATGCTCCGCGGGTCGGCAACACCGGTGGGGGACTAGGAAGAAACAAAAATGCAAGTTCAACCAAACAAAGACGAAGTCTATCCGCAGCCCGTAAAGCCCGGGCCTAAAGGCCATCGAAATTGAGGCGGTATTCAGGGGCCTGAAGGCCCCTGCTCCCTCCGTCCTTCCTGAACTTGAGAGCGCCGGTTTCGTGCATCGCGGGTCGGAAAGGCCGGTGGGGGGACTGTTACAAAGCCCCAGAAATGGAGTTTTTCCGCAGGATTTCCGCCACCTGTAAAGCCGCGCGACTAAAACAGGCGACAAGGCATGCCAGTGCCGCCGTTTTCCCGCTTCAAGAGTGAGCTATACCGGGCAGAAAATCGCTGTGAAGAGTGGAATGCTCAATAAACAGGCAACATTAGCTGCACCCGAGCGCTTTTACCGCCGGTCGCCTGCAAGGCCAGTTTCTGAACACAAACGGCGGCAAAACGCACTCAAGTCGAGGGCATACAGATGAATAAAGCAAAGACAGCACCATTTGAGACCGCAGAATTTCTCGCCACTGCGGGAGCCGGACGGAGGGTTCTTCGTCTCAAAGCAAAGGAGCACCTCTTCAGCCAGGGGAGCTCTGCCGACTCTGTGTTTTATATCCAGAGTGGCCGGGCCAAGCTCACAGTCATTTCCGGGCGAGGGAAAGAAGCAACCATCACGTTGCTGGCTGCTGGGGATTTTGCCGGCGAGGAGTCGCTCTCCGCAGTTGGCGGGCTTCGCATGTCCACTGCAACCGCCATTGTCGCCTCTGTTGTTCTGGAGATCGACAGGGAGCAAATGCTCCATGTGCTGCACGACGAGCATCTATTCTCCGGTTTCTTTCTGAAATTCATGCTGATGCGAGGCGTCAGGACACAGGCTGATCTGGTCGATCAGCTATTCAACTCCAGCGAGAGGCGATTGGCGCGAATGCTGTTGTTGATGGCGAACTTCGGCAAGCCGGGCGAGCCCCAGACAGTCATCCCGCGGGTTACGCAGGAGACCCTGGCGGAGATGATCGGTACCACCAGATCTCGTGTGAGCTTCTTCATGAACCGCTTCCGCAAGTTGGGTTTTATCGAATACAACGGTCGCATTCGGGTTCATAAGTCTCTGCTGAACGTAGTACTGCACGATCAATTACCGGAAGACAACGCCAACAAACCGAATATTTCCGGCCATCCATCGGGATGATTCGAAGGTTCCGGCGGCTTCCTCAGATTACCGAGCCTCATAGAGTTCCCTTAACCGACCTGATTGCATATTGCGCAATGTAGCATGGAGCGCGATTATCCTCCGCCTAGGTGTGTGTCGGGCATAGATTCGTGACGGAGCCGACAGCGTGTGCAACAGGTTCTGGTTTAGGTTCGAGGCATGGGCCAGAACTTCTATCCTGACACGATCAACCAGATGCTGATGTTTGCTCCCTCTCTTCACGAATGGCTTCCGGAGGCGCACCTGGCGCGGTTCCTGGTCGATGTGGTTTCGGCGCTGGATCTGAGCGCCATTTACAAGTCGTATCAGGACAAGGATGGCCGTGGTCAGGCGGCCTACGCGCCTGAGATGATGGTTCGCCTGCTTCTGTACGGTTATGCGACTGGTGTCTACAGTTCGCGCAAGATTCAGACGCGCACTTTCGAGGACGTGGCCTTCCGTTATCTTTCCGGCGACCAGCACCCCGACCACGCCACCATCGCCGAGTTCCGCAAGCGTCATCTGGATGCCCTCTCGGGTCTGTTCACACAGGCTCTGCTGCTGTGTTCGGAAGCAGGACTGGTGAAGTTGGGCCATGTGGCCATCGACGGAACGAAGATCAAGGCGAACGCCAGCAAGCACAAGGCCATGAGCTACAAGCGTATGAACGAGACCGAGGCGCGCCTGAAGCAGGAGATCGATGCGCTGCTGGCAGCCGCGGAAAAGACCGATGCCGAAGAGGACGCGCAGCACGGCAAGGAGCGGCACGGCGACGAACTGCCTGTTGAGTTACAGCGGCGTGCTAGCCGGTTGCAGAAGATCAGCGAGGTCAAGGCGGCTTTGGAACAGGAAGCCAAAGGAAAGGCTGCGCAGCAATGCGCCGAGACAGAGCAGAAGCTGGCCGAACGCGAACAAGAAGAGCGGCGTACGGGCAAGAAGAAGCGTGGCCGCAAGCCAGAAGCAGCCGATCCCGAGCAGGCCAAGCCAGACGACACGGCGCAACGCAACTTCGTCGATCCGGAGAGCCGGATCATGCCGGACGGCGCCAACAAGGGCAGCTTCGTGCAGGGCTACAACGCACAGATCGCGGTCGATTCCGCGTCGCAGGTAATCGTGGCCGCCGAGGTTACGCAAGAGACGAACGACAAAATGCAGTTGATCCCGATGATCGCGCAGATCGTGACGAATCTGGAACAGACCCCGGAGAAGGTCAGCGCCGACACGGGCTACTTCAGCGAGGCGAATGTGACCGATGAGTCCGTAAAGGACGTTGACCTGTACGTGGCGACGGGCCGCGACGAGCATAGCGGCGTGGTGGAGACGATCAGCGATCCGCCGCCTCCTGACGCGTCGCCGAAAGAGGCGATGCGCCACAAGTTGCGAACCGCGGATGGACGCGCCGTGTACAAAATGCGCAAGGCGATTGTCGAGCCGGTCTTCGGACATATCAAGGAACAGCGCAGTTTTCGCCGCTTCAGCTTGCGTGGCAAACAGAATGTTCGCCGCGAGTGGAGATTGGTGTGCGCGGTCAGCAACCTGCTGAAGCTGTTCCGGGCCGGTTGGGTTCTGGAAATGGCATAAAACCGCGAGAAAAGAGGGCTGTTTTACCCGAAACTGCACAGAAAGCAGCTATATGCTACCAACAGGATTACTGCCTGAGCGCCCCAGTTCGAAAACCAGCCCTGCAAAACGCTGGATCGGCCTTGGCAAAACGCTATGCCCGACAGACTCCTAGCCGGAACAAATTGATTTTTACGGCGGAGATTGAAAAATGAACGAGCAACAGGCACTTGTAACGGGCGGCACCTGATTTATTGCCCAGC
>PLZC01000007.1 GCA_003151985.1 Acidobacteriaceae bacterium | reverse complement strand
TAGAATGATTCCGAAATAACATTGCAATACTACGGGTTGTGGTATAGCCTCCTCGCATACCATTGCGAGGAGGCTTGTCGGATGCCCTTCGTCAGCAATCGCGCGCGGTTGAGGTTGAGCCAAGTTGAGGTGGAGATGCTCACCGCGCTGTCACAGTCGAGAACTGAGGCGGCAGGCCGTGTGCGGCGTGCCGCGATCCTATTGCGGTATCACGCAAGCGACACTGTTTCAGAGATCGCCAGAAGTCTAGGAACGAACCGGCCGCGGGTCGAGCGATGCGTGAGCAAGGCTCTGGAATTGGGGGTGGCGCAGGCGCTGGCTGATTTGCCGGGCCGGGGACGCCGTCCTGCGATGACGCCAGAGGCACGGGCATGGGTGGTCTCGCTGGCTTGCCAGAAGCCGAAGGATGTGGGCTATGCGCAGGAACTCTGGACCACGCGGCTACTGGCGCAGCATATCCGCAAGCAATGCATGGCGGCAGGACATCCGAGTCTTTCCAAGCTGGGACGTGGAACCGTCTCCAAGATCCTCAGCGCAAACCAGGTGCGGCCACACAGGATTCAATATTACCTGGAGCGACGCGACCCGGAGTTCGATGCCAAGATGGTGCAGGTGTTGCATGTTTATAAGGAAGTGGAGATCTGGCGCGAGCAAGGCGCACCCCCGCCGGATTTGGTGGCGGTACTCTCCTACGACGAGAAACCCGGGATTCAAGCCATCCAGAACAGCGCACCCGACCTTCCACCCACACCGGGAAAACATGCTGCGATCGGGCGTGACCACGAGTACATCCGACACGGAACACTCTCCCTTCTGGCGGGCATCGACCTGTTGTCGGGCGAGGTTCTGGGATTGGTGCGTACACGGCACCGCAGCACGGAATTTATCGAGTTTCTGGAATTGGCTGACGCGCATTACCCGCCGGGCGCACGCATCCGCATCGTGCTCGACAATCACTCCGCGCACATTTCAAGGCAAACACGCAGCTTCCTGGCCACGCTACCGAACCGCTTTGAATTCACATTCACACCCAAGCACGGATCCTGGCTCAACCTGATCGAATCATTCTTCGGCAAAATGGCCAAGACCCTGCTGCGCGGAATCCGAGTCGCCTCCGCCGACGAGCTGAAGGCACGAATCGACCTATACCTCAAAGAGGTCAATCAGGCTCCCGTGGTCTTCCGCTGGAAGTACAAGCTGGAAACCCTGTCCGTCGTCTAGTCAACTGCAATGTTATTTCGGAATCGATGTACTAGTTTAGTGGGTCAACTGCATTTGCACACCTCTCGACTCGCCCAATCCAGCGGGAGAATTCCTCTCCTATGCGCTCCATCTCCGATGGCTCGATTCCGGACTTCGTATATGAGCTGCCTCAAGTCCGTAGCTCGCCTCAATGCAGGAAGATCAGCTTCAAGGTGCCTGCTTCGGTCTATCGCAAGAGCATGCAACCGCTGACGCTCCCGCTCAAGACACATCTGGCGTTCTAGTTCAATCCGGCTTTTGCGTGCTGCAATGCTGATCTCAACAAGCCGCGGGATAATGTCATTAGGTCGGTCCTCAAGAGAGCGCCTGGCACTCCAACACAGACTTGTCTCCAGGATAGCTGGCTCAACAAAAGTCCGCGCTCCATCAACCAAGCCTGCCGTACCACGCAATGCGAATCAATGTACCCCGTTGACCGGCGCAGCGAAAACACATACGAGTGGCAGGACTCCTCCGTCAAGAAGCGATGTTCCAGCTCCTGCAATGGGCGCGGCTAATCTTGCACACCCGAACACTACAGATTGTGGAAGGTTGAGTTATGTAAATACCCCTATCATAAGATTGGTCTTCTGTTTAGTCTCTATCGGTTGGATTCCCCCCGCAACGTGTCCTTCAGACGACGGTCGCTCATTTCATTCACTGGATCAATACCCTTCTCAGTCAGCTTCTCAAATAGAGCCTTGGCCTCTTCCTTCCTCCCAGAAGCAAAGTAAGCTCGCGCCAAATTATAGGTGGCACTGCGAGAATCAGGGTCAATGCTATGAGCCAATTCGAGATCTGCCACTGCAGCTTCGAAATGATGCCCTTCCATGAGCAATTTACCCCGAAGGGAACGGGCCGAAACCGACCTGCTGTTCAATTCAATGGCGCGATTGAGTTCCCGCATACTTTCCTGGAGATTTCCCGGATCAAGTCTCAGCTTTGATTCAGCAAGGAGATAGTGCAGGTCGGAATCATTCACTCCAGATTGAATCGCCTGGGAAAGTTCCTCGACAACAGCTGCATATTCGCCTTGCTTGTAGTCTGACACCGCCAGGAAGAATCGGGGTGCGGCCTGTTTCGGTGATATTCGAATGGCGGCCTCAAAATCAGCTTGCGCTTTGGCTACTTCGCCGAGCAATGTGTAGGCCGCACCCCTCACGACCAGCACCTCGGAGTCCTGTGGAAAGACCGCCACTGCCTGGCCCGCCACGTCCGCGGCATCCGATAGCTTTCCTGCATCACATAAGAGAGTTACAAGATTCAAATAGGCAAGTCGATCGAATTGATCCCGTCCAAGTTCCTCTCTGAGGACTGTATAAGCATCCTGATAGAGATTCAGTTTGGCATAGGCCACTGCCAAGAGGTTGACCGACTCGGCAGTTAATGACTGCTTCCCCTGTTGCGTCTTCAATGTCTCGACGGTTCCTTTATAGTCCTCGAGCTCGAACTGAGTCAGGGCAACCGCGTATTGGTGAGTTTGCGGGTCGGGGACATCAGGACTCAGCGAATTGAAGATCTTGATTGCTGCATTAAAGTCATGCGCTCGGCCGTAAAACCAGCCTAGGTTGAAACGATCAATCGGCGACAGGCTCTTACAGTTACCAAGTTGCTTGAGCAACACTTCTGCCTGACTGTACAGTTTCTGTTTTAAGAGGGCATCTGCCTTCTGGAATGCCCGCTTTGAATCGCATGCAGGTAGCGGGGTTGCGCCGAAGCACTTCAGCGGCACAAAAAAGAGAATGATGACTCCTAAGAAGAGCGCAACATGCCGTCGGTTCGAACTGACGGTCGTTGAGTGAACCGAATCGCCGTGGCAAGCGCAACAAATCGATGGATCGTCATTGCGACCGCTGGACTGTATCTCACTTCTCATCGGTGCGTCCCCCTTTTCTTGCACCTTGCTCGAGGAACCCCATGCGAAGCACTATACAAAGGAAGGCCCCAATGCCCATGCCGTTGACTTCGGAGATAGCAAGAAACCTATCCGACTCTCTGTTAGGAATACGTTGGTCGAAAAGAAGGTGCCGGGGCGACGACGCAATTGCACGCATTACGGATTGCCTCTTCTATCTTTTCTTGAGAGTGGGAACCTGACTCTCCCCATGGAGCCAGCAGACTGATTGGCGGCGACTCGGAATCCGGTCAGATCTTCTGGCCTGGCAGGACTTTGCGTGAAAACTCCTGTCTCAAAACAATTCCTTTGCCTTCCTCGACCGTAACCAAGTGATCTGCAGCCACATTTTTCAGTCGTTCCACGAACCCGCTCGGCCAGAAGATATCAAGATCGACTGCGGTCGCCGGTCCAAGACCAAAATGTATTCTTGAATCATTGCACGAGTAGTAGCTCGATTGACTTGTCAAAGCTTGCGCTTGCGTCTTTCCCCCATAGTGGGCCACTACACGCGCGCCAATGGCACTGCGATTGGACTTAGTCCCAATCAGCTTCAGCTTAATCCAGTGATCTTTTCCACGCAAGTCATTTCTCAGCAGTGACGGCGGCTCGTTCAAATTCACGATCAGAATGTCAATATCTCCATCATTATCGAAATCGCCAAAAGCGCATCCTCGACTGGAATGGCGATCGGTCACGCCTGGCCCGGCTTGTTCGCCCAATTCCTCAAAGGTTCCATTCCCCAGGTTTCTGAATAAGATGCGCGGGCACTTATCTGGGTACTGAGGAAGGTGTTTTTCAACCTCAGGATATACGCTGCCACTAACGACGAAGATATCCGGGTACCCGTCGTTGTCAAGATCGACAATTCCAGTTCCCCAACAGGTATAGCTGGTCTCGATTGCGATACGACTTGCTAGAGTTACATCGGTGAAATTCGCCGCTCCGTCATTGCGGAAAAGGTTACACGTATCCTCGACAAAATGCGTTTTGAATAGATCCAGATGTCCGCTCAAGCTGGTGTCGCCAATCCCCAACCCCATCCCCGACTGCTCCCCGCCTTCGTCATCAAGCGCCACACCGCGAAAAAGCCCTTCCTCCCGGAAGGTTCCGTCCCGGTTATTCATATAGAGCAGGCTTGGAGTGGAGTCACAGGCTATGTAGATATCCTGCCAGCCGTCTTCATCGAGATCAGCGGCTAGTACCGTCATGCCATAGCTCCGAGCAGGTCCTGCAAGTTTGGCTTTCTCAGTAACATTGGTAAAGGTCCCATCACCGTTGTTATGAAACAGGACGTGCTGGTTTGGAAACCCAGCGGGAAGTCCCCTGGGTCCACAGTTCACAGAGATCCCTTTCCAATTGCAGTTGACATTTTCGCCCGGCTTTGGCACTTTCTCGAGATCAAACTGAATGTAATTTGAAACGAACAAGTCGAGGCGGCCATCCCGGTCATAGTCCACAAAGGAGCAGCCCGCCGCCCAGTTAGACTTACCGTTTAGAGCACCTAATCCTGCCTGCTCAGTAACATCGGTAAATGTGCCGTTGCCGTTGTTGCGGTACAACTTGCTTTCTCCGAGGTATGTGCAAAAGAGATCTTCGTAGCCATCATTGTTATAGTCTCCGACGCAAACTGCATTGGCCCACCCGACATGGTGGAGACCGGCCTCTTTGGTGACATCGGTAAATGTGCCGTCGCGGTTGTTTTTGTAAAGCCTGTTGGTGGTATCTGGCGGGGCTCCGGATAGCCGTGTGCCGGTAAGAATGAAGATATCCATCCACCCGTCATTGTCGTAATCAATGAACGCACACCCACAACCATCCGCCTCCAGAATGTACTCCTTGCGGTCAGTTCCACCATAGACGACAGGGGCTACAAGCCCTGCACTCGCCGCGACGTCGACAAAGTGTGCGTTAAATGGACGGCCCGAGGGAGCAGGCCTGGTTTGTTGCTTCAAGCCGCGCGACGCCATGCCGGATTGCCCGAGCAGACGCGACGCCCATGTGCAAGACGATAGATAGCAGAATTGGCGTCGAGAGATACCCATGAGTTCACACCCTCATTACGATGATTGTGGTCGATGACTTCTCAGCAAATTGGTGGACCCGGAACGAGAGGCGAATAGGATGGCAGTCTGCCGCGCCCAGAGAATTCAAAGAGCCGAATACAGTGAGGTCATCGGTTGGAAGATGCGACTCCTTTTGTATCTGCATTCACCCCGGAGTTAAGCTCGTGCCAGCGACCAACGAAGCATGGGCTAGCCAGACTGTAACCGAGGCATTTGTGAGAGATCAGCGAACCTATCCCGTGTTCGAATCGAGTTGGACTAATACTCCTTCACGTGGACGTGTTTTTCCGTGTTCGAGTCGCAATGCTCCTACGCAAAACACCGGAGTCCGGTCGATTCATTCTACTGGGAGTGGGCCTTTCCGTGTCAACACCAGCATGATGCCGCGCCCACCGTTCGGATCATTTGCGAGGCGCCGAAAACACCATCTAGTGTCGTGACCGCATATAAAGGTAATCAACGTAGGTACTTGTCGGTGACCATTTCAGGCTGTATTGCTGAAGTAT
>PLZC01000018.1:2655-3436 GCA_003151985.1 Acidobacteriaceae bacterium | reverse complement strand
CCGTTGGCGGAGGAGGAACCGACTTCGGTCCGTGCTTCGCTTGGCTGGAGGAGCACGGGATTCGGCCGCAAACTCTGGTCTTTCTCACCGATCTATGCGGGACGTTCCCCGAGCGTGAGCCTGGGTATCCGGTGCTTTGGGCGTCCACGGAGCGCCGGCAGGCGCCGTTCGGCAACGTCATTCCCATGCACGCGGCATAGAGTTCGACAACCTGAAATAGCCGGCGCTACGGGCGGTTATCAACCGCCCAGCGGGCGCTGCCTGGCTTCGCGCTGTGTGACCGGCAGACTGCGTTCGTGTGCCACGGCGGAGATTCAATATGGAAAAGACAATCCACATCTATACGGATGGTTCTGCCATCCGGAACCCTGGACCGGGTGGATGGGCTGCGGTATTGATTCGGGGAAGCAAGAGGTGGGAGATATCGGGAGCAAGTCCGTGGACAACTATCTCGGAGATGGAGCTTCTTGCCGCGGTCGAGGCTTTGCGGTCGATTCCGGAAGGGTCGCTGGTTGAGCTGCGCTCGGACTCTGAATTGCTGATTCATGGAATGCGTTTCCGTGTCTTCCGTTGGCAGAGGCAGGGATGGCGCAACAGCCGTGGTATGGAGTTGCAGCACCAGCAACTCTGGAGAGAGTTACTTCGACTGAACGAGCGGATGAACATTCGGTGGCGCTGGATCAGGGGCCACAGCGGGCATCCCGTCCAGACTCGCGTCGATGTTCTCGCCTATCAGGCCGCCCGCTCTCTCTATGTGCAACAGAAAGTAGCGGCATAATGC
>PLZC01000018.1:0-2622 GCA_003151985.1 Acidobacteriaceae bacterium | reverse complement strand
ACAGTATTGCCGGAGCGAGTCCGCGAGGCTCGCGGACAGAGCGCGGGCCACAGCCGGCAAGGTGGAGCGAACCAAGAACATGGTGCTCTACTACCTGCTCAGCCGGGACCTCAAGAAGATCGAAGGCTACCAGTTCACGCTACGCGCCCAGAAGAACAGCCAGGATTCCGTGCGAATTATCGACGAAGCCGCGGTGCCGAAGTCATATTGCAGGATTGATGCGCGAATTGACGGGGTCGTCTGGGAGACGGTGCTCTCGCTCCTGCCAGACGAGCTAGCGAAGACTTTGGAGTCGTCTGTTCAAGAGATCCGACCGAACGCAGACGCGATCAAAGCGGCTGCGATGCGTAATGAACAAGTGCCTGGAGCGGAGGTGCGCCGCGGTTCACATCTGAGAGTGGCCTGAAAATAGCTTGGGGCATCGCCTCTCACCATGGCTTGGTGTCCCTGAATTCCCGTCAATAATACCCTCTCAATTCCCAATAAAACCTGATCCCCACGGCACCGCGTATGCCGCTTGTGGGCCGGATGCAGCCCAATGCCCGAGAAACGTTTTTTCCCGGGCACTGGCACGGGGCCTTGCCTCATCAACGGCGCTGGCTCACGCGTTAGATGGCTCAGTGCGGGTTTGGTGGCTCGGGGTCGTTGGAGCGCGGAAAATGGACGTCTATTGTGACAGTCAGCTTGGGAAGTCGGCAGTCAATTGAAAACAGAGAACATAGCGATTCCAGGCATCTTGTTTTGGCGATAGAAATTACGGGAATTCTGCAATCCAGCTCCTTCACGGCGCAAATTGAGCAGAAATGGAGCAGACGTAGCGCCTCGACCCTGAATGAGCTCAGCGGGCTGAGAAAGCCGCGTCGTACTTTTTGTATTTTCTTTTTGGAAACTCTGTAGCCGTAACTGACAAGTCGACGGCGGGCGCTCCGGAGACTGACCTTGCTGAAGAAAGGTATGTCGAGCGGGTTGACGGAACCGGTGATGATCGCGAATACAATTTCATATTGCGATGCGTTCGGTCTGGTAACCCGGGGATTGGGCACCTTGTAGCCTCGCGGCAGCGTGTTGTCGAGTTTGGCCCGAAATTCTCCGTCGCTGACGAAGAGCTCGCCGGAAACAGCTCCTTGAGAGAATAAGTGGCTCAAGACGCTGGACCCACCGAACTTTTTCACATGGATCATTTTCTTGTCGTCGGTCAGTATGTCGCAGAATTCGATTCTGTTGTGCCCTCCCCCGTGAACGATCAATCGCTGGTCCATGCAACATGCGCCATCAAGACTCTCCGCCGCGGTGGTGTTGTATTCGAGTTCGCTCCCACCGGTGTAATCCGGCAATTCAATATCGGAGTCGGCTGTGTCGGCAAAATCACGTTGCACTTCGGCCGTGAAGCCTGGAGCAATTTCGTACCATTTGCCGTTGGTTAAGATGTACGTCTTACGATTGAAATCTATCTCTGCATACAGACAGCGGAAGGCCGACCACCTAAAAACATGATCGTCGCGATCCGCCGCGATTGCAAAGATGTGATGATTTTTCAAATCGTCAAATGACAGAACTCCACCGTCAATCTCCTGAAGGTAATCGTTCAAATTCAGATCGTCATGTAAATCGCCTCTTTTGGCGCGAATGTACCGGAAGCCCGAAATCTCCGCCCAATTTATGACCTCGGGAACTGCCATCCAAATCTTGGTCAGGTCGTTTCGATTGATTCTCTGGATCATCCGCGCATTTAGTTGATCCTCGACGGCACTGTTGCGAATCTCCGCAATCTGATCGATCCAATCGAAATTCTCTTTATAATTCTTGCTTCGATAACGCTCCAGGCAGAGCCCAAGAAACTCCACGATATTGTCCTTGTTGACGGAAACGGAAACAGAGAGAGCGTCCTCGCCGGTGACGATCTTGCCTAGCCGTGGGTCGTTCGACTTGGCGGTGACTGAGCTCACGAGGTCCTGCTCTATATCGATTCCGAATTCTGCCGGCGCCACGGTCCGACTCATCTGCTCCCTGCTGTGCTTCGGAACCGATCCGAGCGTCGTTTTGTCTATACTTCGAAAGCTCTCCCGATCCGCCGAATTCAGGGCTACTTTCAGGCCAAAACGTTCCTCAACAACACCTTCTTTCAGAAGATGCCTTCCCGAGCCGAACGAAATTATGAAATTGGCCGTTCTTGTTCCGTCGGCGATTGGTACGAGAAACACGCCCTTTGCGCTCGAAGTAATTAGAGCGAGATTGTTCCCGAGTGCGTTTCCGAAGAAGTTTGTAATCCATGCCGGAGGGCGGGGATGCGAATCCTCGGATATAAACTGTCCCACATTCTCGATCTGAATCGGCGTGCTCTCGGAATCGATGATTTCTTCAAGCAGCTGATACTTGGACTTCACCATGTAGATCGTAAGCCTGTTTGTGCGGACCCCATTTCTTCGCGGCATATCGTCGAGCAACCTCTCGTCTGCAATGAGTGATTTGCGCCAATTCTAGTCCTTTCCTGCAGACAAACTCATCGGCTCTTGTCGGTTGCAACCTCTACCTTTTTTCCTACCGTCCTCGTTCCGACTGAATCGCTCTCGATCGTCGATCATGGCCTGGCCGGTGTTAGTAAGAGCTTATCCGTAAATAGTG
>PLZC01000442.1:492-5338 GCA_003151985.1 Acidobacteriaceae bacterium | reverse complement strand
GGTCAATTCTCGAAAGCGCCGAAGTGACGGAAATTGTCGAACGGATATTGTGAGTGATGATGAAGGTGAGAACAGCAGCTCCCAGCGCAAAATAAACCAGATAACCGGCAAGCCGGTCCGCCATCTTTTGAATGGGCGCTCGAGAATGCTCTGCATTCTCGACCGCCTCAATGATCTTACCGAAGGCGGTGTCCTTTCCTAGACGATCGGCGCGGACATGGAGAACGCCCGTCTGGTTGATCGTGCCGGCGTAGACCTCGCTGCCACTGGTCTTTTCGCTCGGCATTGCTTCGCCGGTAATCGTGGCCTGCTCAACATACGAGTGGCCGCTAACCACTTCTCCGTCCACAGGAATCCGGTTGCCGGGGCGAATGAGGACGATTTCGCCTGGGAGGATTGTCTGCGTCGGAACCTCGACTGGCTTGCCGTTCCTGAGAACGCTGGCGATCTGCGGCAGGAAGTCGAGCATGTCCTGAATGGCGCGACGGCCACGGCCCACTGTCAAGCCTTCAAGGATTTCGGCCCCAAGTACGAATGCAGTAATGACCAACGCAGTAAAGAACTCCCCGATGGCCAATGCCGAGACGAGCGCGATGGTCATGGAGAGCTCCATCGTCATGCGCCGCTCGACGATGTTCTCAAATGCTTCTTTGAAAATGGGATATCCGCCGATCAACGTCGCTGCCAGACCAATTGCGCTGACTCTGTTAAACGGTTCCCAAACGTGAAACCAAACCGCTGCAGCCGCTAGTGCCACGAAGAGGACGCGAAGCAGGTCGGCAACTTCAAGACCATGCTCACCGTCATGCTCGGAATGGGGCTCGCTGTGTGATTCGCGAACCGGATTCAGGCTGACGCTTGTGACAGGGGTGGTAGCTAGCACCTTGGTTGTCTCACTCTCGTTTGCGATAGCCATCATCGACTCCGTTGGCCTGCGAAAGGCCTAGTTGAAATACCTCTTAACCACGGCCATCAACTCGTCGGCGGCCTCAAGCTGCGATGGAAGCGTCATTTGCCCCGGCACAAGAACGTGGAATTTCAAGTGGCCTTCGATCAACTCCGCCATCAATCCGTTAAGTGCGCCTCGACAGGAGGCGACGAGCTGCAATATTTCCTCGCATTCTCCTTCTCCATCGAGTACTCGTTCTATGGCCTCGACCTGGCCCTTGATTCGACGTACTCGGGAGAGCATCTTTCCCTTGTTCTTGGTTGTGTGCGACAAGTTCGTCCTCCTCTTAATATAATATACTCCCCTATACTATATTTGAAGAGACTAGCTGGAGGAGCAGAGTGCTGGAAACCAAGCGCAAGGTCATCGGCCAAATGATTGTTTGCTGCGGGTGCTGCTGTGGGGCAACTCAAAAGGGCCGCCCGGAGGTGCCGGTGGAATGGCTAAAGGACGAGTGGCGGAAACGTGGCTTACTCAAGAGGTTCCAACTCACCGTGAGCGAGTGTGTCGGCCCTTGCGACATCCCCAATGTTGTCGTGGTCAACTCCGACAATGGTTCCCAATGGTTGGGTAACATAGGTGCCTTCGATCAGTATCGTTCGTTGGTTGAATGGGCAGTTCGTTGCGTGGAATGCGGACATTTGTTGGAACTGCCGAGCGAACTCCAAGAACATCTGACGGAACCGTGGCGTTAATTCCGGTTTGGGGAAGGACCATGTCGTGCGAGTGATCAACTTTGATAAAGGTAGCAAACGGCGGATGCGCCTGATTAGATGGAAACATCTCGAAATCGTTAGTCTCGTCTTGCTCACGGTAATGATCACGATCACGATTGCTCTGGTCCTAGATTGGATGGTGTTTCATGATTCAGACGAGCCTCAGACTCCTTATGTTCGAGACCAGCGCTAGCGCCGTTCTTTTTCATAGACGAAGTTACCATCTCGCTCGTGTGTGAGCGGCAAGACTGCTCGATATAAGAAGGCCTGTCGAAAGCCCTTCCAGCAATTGGCCAAGCTTGGTGATCCGGCTAACTTTACAAAGTTCCTATCAAATAGCAGTTCCAATTACCATCCATCAACGGATTCACTCCAATGAGCACCGGGTTCGACAGATCACGCAGCGGTCCAAATGCTTTTGGGAACGGATAACGTCTAAATCTTGAGGCGGCAAACGAGGACTAGCCCGCTAACGGTCCCTGTTTCTCTGGTTACCCTCCGAATTCGTGGGGCCCAGCCGAGTTAACTTCAGGGGTGTGTGGAACTGGCGCCAAGATCTCACCATGGAGGCCGCCCAAGTTTGAATCGGGCGTGGCACTCAAGCCTGGGCGGTTCGGGTCTTCCCGTTTGCCCCAATTCTGTGTACTATCTTGTTCAGGATGTTACCTTGACAGCAATTCTGACACCTATACAGAGCGATCGCAGTCCAAAGTCAAGCGCTTTGCAATTGGCGATTGTGGTGTGCCTAGTTTTGCTAATTCTGCTGGGACTATTCCATGCAGTGGACGCGCATCCTGCCACCAGAGATGCCGACCGTTGCCCCCTGTGCATCATGATGCACTCTGTGGCACCCTTCGTGGTTTCAACAGCAACAGTCATCCTGATCCGGATCGGAACCACAGTTCCGAAGCTGCTTGAAGTTCGCACGATTGTCCGATACTGGCATCCCACGCTCTTTACCCGCCCCCCTCCAGCCGGCTGCTAGCACGTCATTCCGATTTCAGTCTTCAGCCTGATTTCTCTTACCCCTCGCATCTTTTCGAGTGGGTAAGAGCCGCTCGTATCTCCGAAGATTGATTCCGATACGGAATGATGTTCCTTCCCAATAAGGATGCCGCGGCTATTGTCGCCACGGCCTGCTTTCCCCATCATTCAGCCAGGATTCGGAGGTCTCTAATGTCTCATCAGCGCGGCACCATTTCTACCGTGTTCCCCTCGCTCGTCCTTCTCCTTGCAGCGATTGGCGCATACGCTCAGGGCAACGCCGGCATGGTGCGCGGCACCGTTACGGATCCGACCGGTTCCGTGGTTCCCGACGCCGCTGTCCACTTGACCAACCAGGTGAGTGGATTCGACCGCACTTCTGCCACCAATTCGCTGGGTGAGTTTGAATTCTCAAACGTGCCCTTCAATACCTACCGCATCAGAGTCTCGGCCAACGGCTTTGCTCCGCTGAGCCAGACTTTGGGTATTCAGTCGGTTGTGGGAACCAGTCTCAAACTGGAACTCAAGATTGCAGGTGCGTCTCAGACTGTGACTGTGGAGTCAACAGGCGACCTGGTTGAAACCGACCCCACGTTCCACACCGATGTTGACCGCGACATGTTCATCAAGGTGCCGATGGAGAGCCAGTCATCCACGCTAAGCTCGTTGGTCACCGAAACCACGCCCGGCGTTGCAGCCGACTCGAACGGCCTCTTTCACGGCCTTGGGGATCACGCCTCCAACTCGTTTTCCGTCGACGGCCAGTCAATCACCGATCAGCAGAGCAAGGTCTTCTCCAACCAGTTGCCGTCCAACTCGATTCAGTCGATTCAGGTCATCTCTGGCGCACCGCCGGCCGAGTACGGCGGCAAGACCAGCTTAGTGATTGTGGCCACCACACGTTCCGGCCAGGGTGTTACCAAGCCTACCGGCAGCATCAGCAGCTCGTATGGCGCATTCGGGTCGGCAACAGGCGCGGTTGATCTATCCTATGGCGGTAAGAAATGGGGCAACTTTATCGAGGTTGACGGCCTCAACACCGGGCGCTTTCTCGATCCGCCGGAGTTCACGGTCTTCCACGACAAGGGCAACGAGCAGAATGTTTTCGACCGCGTCGATTACAGTTTCACACCGATGGACTCGATTCATCTGGATCTTAATTACAGCCGCTCCTGGTTTCAGACCCCGAACACCTACGACAACCTGAACGTGCAGAACGTGGTTGGTGGCGGCACCAGCGCCAACCCACTCTTTGGCAACGTCGGGAACACTGACCAGCACTCTAAAATCGGAACCTTCAACATCTCGCCAACCTACACACGGATCATCGGCAACGACATGGTCTTCAACCTTGGCGCCTTCGTACGTCGGGACAACTACAACTACTATCCCAGCGGCAATCCTCTCGCCGACCTGGGCCCTGCCAACCTTCAAACTTCGTCCATCTCCCAGAACCGCACCCTTACCAACACCGCCGTCCACTCGGATTTCTCTTACGTCAGGGGAATTCATAACATCAAGGTCGGCGCGCAATACGGACAAACCTTCCTCCGCGAACGCGACAACCTGGGCGTCGTCGATGCCACCTATAACTCGCCCTGCGTGGACTTGAGCGGTAACCCCTTGCCCGGCTACGCGGATCAGTCTCAGTGCCCGGGCGGCGCTGCTGGCCAGAATCCCAATTACCTCGCCGTCCTGGCGCCCCATGACTTCACACGCGGTGGAAGCTATTACAGCTACTTTGGCCATACGGATGTGAAGGAACTTGCACTCTACGCCGAAGACGAGATCAAGGCTGGTAACTGGGACTTCAATCTCGGACTGCGCGAGGATGTTTACAACGGCCTCACGGGTGCAGACCAGGCCGAGCCGCGAGTCGGCATTTCCTATAACGTGAAGCCATCCAAAACTGTGCTTCGGGTTTCCTACGCGCGTACCCTCGAAACGCCGTTCAATGAGAACCTCGTCCTCTCCAGCACCGGGTGCTCCAACAACGTGCTGTCGCCGCTTCTCAATTGCACTTCGGGCGTGTCGGGCACGCTCGACCCCGGCTATCGCAACGAGTTCCATGCCGGTTTTCAGCAGGCCTTCGGCAAGTGGGCCATAGTCAGCGGCGAATACATCTGGAAGTACACGCACAATGCTTTCGACTTCGGCGTGCTTGGCAACACTCCAATCTTCTTCCCCATCGACTGGC
>PLZC01000442.1:197-425 GCA_003151985.1 Acidobacteriaceae bacterium | reverse complement strand
ACTGGCGCTACGACTCCGGCTTGGTGGCGGGTGCGGTGCCGTTCGCTGTAGACAACACCACGCCAGTAGACTTGAGCGGGCTCACATTCGATCAGCAGGCCGAGGCAGGCCTCACCTGCAACGGAGTGGCCGCCACCCGCACGGCTGGCTTCCAGTCTTGCGCGCCTTCGCAATACTCGTCTTCACTGGTTAGCATCCCGGCCCCGGGAACCGAGAACGACGACAAGA
>PLZC01000442.1:0-177 GCA_003151985.1 Acidobacteriaceae bacterium | reverse complement strand
CTGACGGCGAAGATTACCTTCAATTTCTAGCGGACAAGCACCTTCGGGCAGGCCGCTTATCGCCTGCCCTAATCTTTGATCGGTGGAAAAATTGGCGAAGCGCTGCTCTCCGGAAGCTGATAGTTCCATTCGAGAGCATGCAAAGTTGTGGCGTGTTCAAGCAACGGCAGCAGGCTG
>PLZC01000089.1 GCA_003151985.1 Acidobacteriaceae bacterium | reverse complement strand
TAGTGTCCGTAAGCCACAAGGAATGAACGAATTGTAAATTCTACATAGTACCTTATCGGTAATCAGCGACCCCAGATTTCAGCCTGTTTTGCGCCAAAAACACAGGCCTTTTGCACGAATTCGACCCTCAAGCTCGGCTCAGGGATGGACACGTCGATCGCTTCCAGCGGACTGGGAACCGCCTGCGGTTTTCCTCAGTTTTCGAGAGATTCCTTATGCGATCCTTATTTTGATCAACCACTTGGGTGTTAAACTCTCAGCATTCTCTTAAATAAGAAGTTTGAGGAGCACGGCCCAATGAGCAGCCGCACGATCGCTGTAGCGTATGTGTTTTTCGCCCTTATCCTCACCTGTACTTCAAGCGCGCAGACTTTTCGCGGAAGCATCCAAGGCACGATTACGGACAGCTCGGGAGCGGCCATCCCGGATGCACAAGTAAAGGTTTTCAGCCCCGGCACCGGGCTGAATCGAACTGTATCCACCAATGACCTGGGTGGGTACGTGGCTTCGGAACTTCCGCTGGGCACCTACAGCATCACCGTCGAGAAGGAAGGCTTCCGCACCACAACCCTGACCAATATTCCCATCGGTGTTGGCTCGACGACTCGCGCTGACGCCAGGCTGGTTGCCGGCATGGTCCAGGAAGTGGTCGAGGTCACCGCCGATGTGCCCTTGGTCGAGACGAACTCCAACACGACGGGCGGCACCATCGAAGCCTCCGAGGCAACCGAACTGCCGGTGAACGGAGGCGACTATACCAAGCTGCTGGAACTGGTTCCGGGCGCCACGAGCGATCCTGTGGGATCGACCGAATCGGCCGGTTCCTACGGACTGTTCAGCCTGAACGGCAACCGCGGCCGCTCGAATAACTATCTCCTGGACGGAACAGACATGAACGATGGCTACCGCAACCTGCCGTCAATCAACCAGGCCGGCGTTTGGGGCGCCCCGTCGACCATTCTTCCCGTGGACGCGCTGGCCGAGATTCCCGTGACCGGCAGCCCTGAGCCTGAGTTCGGCCGCAGCTCAGGGGCGACCGTCAACATCGTGACCAAGAGCGGCACTAACACGATTCATGGCAGCTTGTTTGAATACTTCCGCAACGACTCGTTTACCGCGCGCAACTACTTCAATACCTCCACGCAGCCCAAGAACTCGTTTACCAACCATCAGTTTGGCGGCCTGGTTGACGGCCCAATTGTGAGGGACGCCTCATTCTTCACGATCGCCTATGAAGGACAAAGAGAAAACGGCGGACTGCCCCAGTTGGGCACGGTTCCCACGCAAGCCGACATCGATGCTTATACAACCGGCGGCGGAACCATCAACCCGGTGATCGGCAGCCTGCTCAAGAGCAATCCGTGGGGAACCCTGCCGCTTACCGCGGCAATGAGACGTTCACGACGCCCTTCACCAACAACAGCGACAACATCATCGCCAAGGCCGATCAGCATCTGAAGCTGTTCAGCCCGGGCGACCTACTGACCGGACGCTACTTTTACAGCCACGGCATGCAAAGCTTTCCGCTGGGAATGCTCTACACGGGCAGCAGCGCGCCGGGATACAACACCTTGACGCCGACGCACGTCAACATCGTTTCGCTGTCCTATACATCGATTCCAAAGCCCAACCTGATCGTCGAGGTACGCGGCGGCTACAACCGCTTCCTGCAGCAATTCCTGCCGCAGGACATTGGCCTCAACCCGAACACCGCGTTTGGCCTGAACACCCTTCCTTCGGACTACGGCACACGCGATCTGGGATTGCCCACCGTCGTCGTCTATAACGCCGACGGCCAGTACAGCCCGTTCGGCGCCACCGCCAGCGACTCGCGCGGCCGCATCGACACCAACTACCAACTCTTCGGCAACGTCTCGCTCACCAAAGGCCGGCATAACTTCAAGGCCGGCTTTGAGTGGCGGCGCACGTTCATCAACAGCTTCATCGATTCAGGGCATCGCGGTAAGCTGGTCTTCAACAGCCTCCAGGATTTTCTGGCGGGTACGATCGACGGCGGCAGCTCAGCCGAAGGTGCCGGCACGCGCTACACCTATCAAAACGGCAGCGGGGCCTACTTTCTCGATTCCTGGCACATGAGCGGCAGAATCACCCTCAACTATGGCTTGCGCTGGGATTACTTCGGTGTCATCGGCGCGGAGAACAACGCCTTCAGTCTCTTCAACGTGAAGACCGGCGAACTGCAAGCAGTGGGCGCCACGGGCGGTCCCGCGTCGCTCTATCCAAGAGACCTGGCCAGCTTTGCCCCGCGCCTCAGCGTGGTTGACGATCTGACGGGCAATGGCAAGGTAGTGATCAGAGCCGGCGTGGGCATCTTCTACGACGGCCCCTCACAGGACTTCTTCGTCGGCAACCAGGCCTACAACACCTATGCCGCGGACGCCGGGCCGGCCTTCAACAATATCGGCTTCGCATCGACTGTGGCCTCCACGATTGCACCCGGCGTCCCGATCTTCAGCGACTACCAGCCGAACAGCGTATTCACTGTGGACCAGGGCCTGGTGACGCCAAGATACGGCTCTTACAACTTCAACATCGAGTCGCAGGTCACCAAAACGGTTGCTGTCCAAGTCGGGTACGTAGGTTCGCAGGGACGCCACCTCTTCCACTTCCGCGACCTCAATCAATTCAACAACGAAGCGGGCAACGTGAAGTGTGCAAATGGCCAGACGATCGCCCCGGGATCGCAATGCTATCCGAGCTACTCCGTGGGCTCGTTCGTCGACATCCCTCTCTGGTACGTGAACCAGATCGAGACCAGCGCCATTTCCAACTACAATTCGCTGCAGGCAACGCTGAAGGTGCAAAACTGGCACAATCTCACCTCCACGCTGAACTACACCTGGGCACACTCGATTGACACGGCCAGCGACGGCCTGGACTTTGTTCCCAACGCTTCGCAGCCCGACGACAGCTTCAATTCTCACGCAGAGCGCGCCAATTCCAACTTTGATGTGCGGCATCGCGTGCAGTGGTACTGGACCTACAACTTTCCCAAGTTCAATTCGGCGCGGAAAATCCTCAACGGGTGGGCGGTGGACGGTATGTTCAACTTTGCCACCGGCCAGCCCTACACCGTTAGCTACCTGTTTGAAGGCGATTACAACGGAAGCGGAGAATATTATGGACGGCCGGACATCGTCGGCAATCCGTACGCCGGCGCAAAAGGCACAAACCTCCTGAATATGGAAGCGTTCGCTGCGCCATGTAGTAGCGTGGACACCGATCCTAACAGCCCAACCTATAAGAGCTGCCTTGGCGGGTTCCACCCCGGCAGCGAGGGCCGCAACGCTTTCAGTTCACCAAACTATACGAACTTCGACTTCTCGCTGACCAAGACCCAACACCTGACCGAAAAGGTGGCGATGCAACTTCGCACCGATTTCTTCAACATGTTCAACCACCCGAATTTCTCGAACCCGCTTCTGCCGGGCTTTGGCATTGACGTATTCGGCAGCAGCCACATCGAGGGAAATCGCCTGATAGCAGGTCCCGACCCGACCACGAACGGGACGCAGTTTCTGCCCACCACCGCAACACCGGATGTGGGCAGCGGCAACCCTTACCTGGGCGGAGGCGGCCCACGGAGTATTCAGATGGCAGCCCACTTCACTTTCTAGATGCCAAGTTTCAGGCTGCGCTCAAACTCCTTTTTGTCCTTACGTCTTTGATCGGTGGGTTCAGGCATGGCGTCGAAAGCAGGCGCAGGGCGATCCTATCGTCGTGCGGTACGCGGACGACATCGTGGTTGGATTGCAAAAAACGGCGGATGCCGAGCGGTTTCGGAAGTTCAAACTCGAACTGCATCCCGGCAAGACTCGGCTTCTGGAGTTTGGGCTCTGGTGCAAATAGCAAGGGCGAGTGGGTTACAGTAATGATTTGGAAGAAATGGG
>PLZC01000238.1 GCA_003151985.1 Acidobacteriaceae bacterium | reverse complement strand
TGGGCACAATCAAGTATGGCAGAGTTGGAGGCGCGATCAAAGTGGAAAATGGGGGCGGAATCTATTTTGGGCGTAACGATTCAAGTTAAGCCTATTTGATTTATGAGGTTGCGCAATTCAGAATGTGATGCGGCCGGATACCTCAAGACTGCGGGGGCCGGCGCCCTCGGCGGTTTGCAGGGCAGAGATGACGCCGAAGCCGCCGGAATCTACCTGCATGTCGGGCGGCTCGTAGTTGCGGTGATTGAAGAGGTTGGCGGCGGCGAGGCTGAATTGAAATTTTGCCTGCTCGCGGAGAGCGAAGCTCTTCATTAAAGACAGGGAGAAGTTGGCAGTGCCGGGGCCAATGACACTGCCTACTGCGGCGTTCCCGAAGTAGCCGCGGCTGTCGGCTGGAATGGAGAAGGCCGATGTGGCGTCGGCGGTGGGCACGAGCCATTCACCCGTAGTGCGGTGCGCGGGATAGATGCTTTTGTTGGGCAACAGGTCGACTCGGGTCTGGCCAACGGTGGTGAGGATGTTGGTGCCGGCAGGATCGGTGGATTGCTGATAGGGGGTGAGGAAGGGGCCGCTCTGCAGAATAGTGACGCCGGCCAATTCCCAGCCGCCTGCTACTCCGTTCATCAAGGAGCCAGTATTGAGCCATGGCTTGCCCCAGCCGAAGGGGAGGGCATAAAGGTAAGTGGAGAGGAAGCGATGCTTGCGGTCGTAGATGACGTTGCCGTAGTCGAGGCCGGGATGGAAGCGGTCGGTGAGGAAACTGCCCCCGGCGACGGCAAAGGCGTTGGGCGTGGCTCCGCCGGCGTTCGAGAGGTCACGCGTGAAGGTGTAGCTGGCGTCGAAGGTGATTCCGCCTCCGCTGTGGCGGGATACCTCGACGGTTCCGCTGGAGTAGTTGCTCTCGGCGGCGTTTGCGACGCTTTGGATCACGCTCCAGCAGGGATAGGGGCGGTGATCGGAGACCAGCGAACCATCGTCGGTGATGCAAGCGCCAGTGGCTGCGGGCGAAGGAGAAGTGTTCGAGTAACCGACGTTGTTGGCCGGCACCTGGTTCAAGTCTTCCATGGTTTCGAGGTCCTGGCCGTGGCTGCCTGTGTAGGAGATCCTCATGCCGATGCTGTGTCCGAAGTCCTGTTCGAGCGTCATGTTCCACTGTTGTACCGTGGGGTCTTTGTAATGGATGGGGAAGGCGTAATAGAAGCCTGCGGTTCCGGTGGAACTACCGGCGCTTGTGTTGAACGGGTTGGCGAAGGATAGCAGCGGAGTTACCAGATCGGATTGGAAATCCTGGTTGTAAGTGGCGACATAACTGGCGTGGACGGCCCAGCCAGAGACAAGGGAAAAGCCGAGTGGTGTTTCGATGAAGCGCCCCCAACCGCCGCGGAGAACGGTCCTGTCGCTGCCGTAGGGCCGCCAGGCAAAGCCCAGACGCGGACCCCAGTCGGTGCGGTCGGTATAGCGCAGAGACTGCGGAATGCCGGCTTGTGCAGCGGTGAGGATGGGTGTGGGAGAGATGGCGCCGGCGAAGTCTTCGGATTTGAAGGACAGGGCCTGCGCATCGGGAACCACGACGGCGCCACTGACGGCCTGGTCTCCGCTTCCGGCGACGTAAGTGGGCTGGAAGACGGCGGTGTTTGAATGGATCTCTTTGATAGGAGGGTGTAACTCGTAGCGCAGACCCAGATTGAGAGTTAGATCGGGAGTTATCTTCCAGTCATCCTGGGCGTAGAACGAATTCGAGTAACCCAGGCCGTCCATGGTGGGCTTGTTGGTGGAACTGACCTCAGTGTAGTCCGGGAGGCCGAGCAGGAATGCTGCGAATGGGTCGCCGATTTTGTTAACGACGTTGGACGAACCGTCGAAGACATACCACCCGGAGCGATAGTTGCCGTAGACGTTGTCGTCATGGTCGCTGATGCGCTTGAAGTCCGCGCCGAATTTGAAGGAATGGCTGCGGTGGGACCAGGTGATGTTATCCAGGGCCTGAATGATCTGTCCGCGCTGCATGCCGGGATTGCCGGCGCCGGTGGACATGAAGCCATTGATAAGTACCTGCGGGGCCTCGGACCAGGCCGTGTCCGGCTGGGGAACTGTTAGGCCTGTCTGCGCCAACAGAGCGGTGGTCGAGTAACTCTGCGTTTCCGAAGTGTGCTGGGCGTTGTAGCCGCCGCGAAATTCGTTCATGAGACTGGCGGAGAAGATGTAGTTATGGGCGAAGGTTAGGCCCTCGTCGATCTCGGGCGTGTTGTACGCGCCTTGCAGCGGACTGCCTGCCTCAGCGCAATAAGTGAAAGTGCAGGCGGCAGAGGGCGCCGTGGTGACCTGGCGATTCTTGTAGGAGAAGCGCGCGAATGCGGTTTGCCTGGAAGAGATAACACGGTCGAGCCGGACGTCGCCCTGGTTGGCGCTGATGGGTGCGGGAAAATTGATCTGGTAATTGTAAGCGTAGGCGCCTACGTCGCCGTAGTTGGGCGCAGGCATCAGGTACTGGAGAAGGCGGGCGGAGACAGGCTTGACTGGAACGTTGGACGCGTCGATGGTTGTGACGCCATCAGGCTGATAGATGGCTGCGGTCCCTTGCCCTGCGAGATAACTGGTGAGGTTGCCGCTGCGCATGTCGGCGGACGGCACACTGAGCAGGATGGGCGTCTCGCGCGGCAGCCGCAGGCCCTCAAAGCTGGCGAAGAAGAAGGCCTTGTCGTGTCCGTTGTAGAAATGGGGAATCTGAAAGGGGCCGCCGAGGGTCCCGCCAAAGTCGTTCATGATGATCTTCGGCTTGGAGGGAGCAAAGGAATTGTTCGAGTTCAACACGGTGTTTTCGTGGTTCTCAAAGAGTCCGCCGTGATAGTGGTTGGTTCCGGCTTTGGAGATGGTTGTGATGTCGGCCACGCCGCTGAACTCGGCGTTGTTGTTGGATTCGCTGACGCGGATTTCCTCGATGGAGTTGAAGGAGGGAAACATCTCGTTGACCGGTCCGGAGTACTCGACGCCCACGCTGGAGATGCCGTCGATGGTAACGCTGAGCAGCGCTGCTGTAGTTCCCATCACGGACAGGTTACCGCTGTCGTCGGTCTGCACGCCGGCTTCGGTAGTCAGCGTGGAAATGGGGCTCGTGGAACCGGTGGAGCGGGAGTAGATGGCCACGGGAAGCTCGATCAACTCATCGCCGACCTTGGTTTCGGCAAGGTTGGAGACATCGGTGGTGATCACGGGCGCGGCAGTGTTGTCGAGAACGATGACAGTTTGGGACTCCGCGCCAGGCTTCAGGGTTGCGTCCATGCGGCGCGTTTCGCGGGCGGTGAGGGCGATCTCAGGAAGAGAGGACTTCTCGAATCCCTGCGCCGTAAAGGTGAGCGTGTATCTGCCCACTTCGATGTTCTTGAAGGCGTAGTTCCCGCTGTCATCGGTGGACACGGTGCGTGTGGCCGTGGTGCCGGTATTTACCAGTGTCACCTGCGCGCCCGCCATTACTGCCCCGGTGCTGTCGTGCGCCGTGCCCAGGATGGCTCCGAAGGTGGACTGCGCGGGCATGCGGCCGGCAGCGAACAGAAACACACAGCAAATCAGCGAGAGCCGCGAAGCCATCTGCCCCCGATAACGGGCAGGGGAAGAAGATCTTTCCATCAAGACGCCTTTCAAATGAAATTTACAGGGAGGAGCCAATGTCTCGGAATTCTAGAATTGACTTCAGTTTAAATGTAGCGCCTGTTGAGAAGTACGTGGTGGCATTTTTCTCGAAATTTTGGGCGGGCACAGAAAGCCGGCCGTTTGCTGCGGCAGCGGCAATGATGCGAATTCAAGTTTGCCAAACCAGGCCGGGAGTGTTTCAATCAGGATATTGAAACAGGGGTGCTCCACGAAGGCGGGGCTGAGAAATACCCTCGAACCCGATCCGGATAATACCGGCGTGGGAAGTTTCCAGGGCCTCGCGGCCTTCTTCCTCGGACCGCAGCGTGAGTTCTCTTGTTTCAGTCAGTTGGAAGCAAGGGGAATTCATGTTCAGCTACGCGGCCATTCCGGCTAAGGCTTCATCGCATCGTCTCGTTCCCGCCGCCGTTACGCCTCGCAAGGTATCTTGGCTTTCCCGCCGAATTGGCACTCTTTCAGGACCTGTTGCGAGCTGGGGCATCTCGGTGCCGGGAATTATTCTGCTGTGCTTTTTGGCTGTTGCACCTGTGGCATTGTCGCAGAGCCCGACACCGCCTGCCGGGGATGGGGCTGCAACAGGCACTACTACATCCGCTCGACAAAACGTGCCCCGCGTTACCACCACTATCGAAGTCCACGGCGAGGTAAAGGACGAGTATCTTTCCGACGCTTTGACGGGAGGAAGCCTGGACGGCACGAGTCTCAAGGAAGCGCCAATCTCCGCCACGATAGTTACCCGCGCTGTGCTTAGCGACCAGGGCGCGCGCGTGTTGTCTGACGTGGTGAAAAACGATGCATCGATTGGAGAGGATTACGCGCCGGTGGGCTACTACGGCGATTTTGAGATTCGCGGCTTCCCAATCGACCTGGCCACGGGGCTCGAAATCAACGCGATGACGATCGCCGGCGAGCAAGACGTGCCGTTGGAGAACAAGGAGCGCGTCGAATTCATCAAGGGCATTGCAGGCTTGGAGAGCGGAGTGGCTTCTGCGGGAGGACTGGTTAACTACGTCACCAAGCGGCCTGCTCTGGTGGAGGCCATGGACTTTGCGACAGACCATCGCGGTTCGTCTTTTGGTGCCGTGGATTTGGGGCGGATGTTTGGCCACCGGAAGCAAGTGGGCATGCGCGTGAATCTTGCCGGGGAGAAGATTCAAAGCTATGTGAACGATGCCAACGGATGGCGCGCCATGGGCGCGGGCGCGACCGATTGGAAGCTCAGCGAGAAGACAATTCTCAAGACAGACTTCGAGTACCAGCACAAGGTGGAGCGCTCGGTTTCCGGCTATCAATTGCTGGGTGGTACGGTCGTGCCGGATCTCAATAGGGTTTTCCCCTCAACCATGTTGGGCGAGCAGTCGTGGTCCAAGCCCAACACATTCGACACATACAACACAGGTGCGCGGGTGGACTACGATCTGCCTCACGCTTGGCGGGCATTTGCCGCGGCGAGTTACAGTCATTCGCTTATCGACGATAACGTGGTGTATGCGTATGGAACGTCGTTCGACGCCAATGGCAATGTAAGTTGTCCCGGCGCGCCAGACGCCCCTGCTTACTTTTTTTGCCCCGACGGCACTTATGGTATTTACGACTATCGGAATCCGGGCGAGTTACGTATCGACGCGCAGGCAGAGGCGATGGTAACTGGTAGCGTGAAAACGGGTGTGATCAGTCATGACCTGACGGGAGGAGGCGAGTTATTCCTGCGCAGCGTTCACCAGCCGGGCTTTTTCGCGGTCGATAACCCTTCGACTCCTGCAATTGCGGATGGCGCGGTGTACGACTACGTTGGATCCGAGAACATATTCCAGCCAATCGTGCCGGTTCCTCTTGGTTCCGCCGATTCTTTGGAGAATCCGCGTCAATCTGCCGGCCCGCGCAGGCTCTGGGAAGACAACCACCAATCGGCGGCGGTGATGCAGGACAGAATTCATGTGCCTAGCAGGATTCAACTGCTTGCGGGCGGACGGTTCGATTCGCTGCGTGACCATAACTACTCCCCCTACGCCAACGACCCGACTGCGTCGCCCATTCTTGCGGACAAGCATATCTGGCTGCCTCAGTGCGCAATTACTTTCAACCCGGCAAGCAGTGTCACTCTCTACGGAAACTACGGCGTGTTACTTTCGCTGGGTCCGCAAGCGCCATGGTGGGTTGATAACGGAAGCCAGTTTCTTTCGCCCTTTATGACACGGCAAGCCGAGGTTGGCGCCAAGATTGAGCCAAATCATCGCACCCTGGTCTCGACGGCGATCTTCCGTATGCGCGCACCCTTCTTTTATCCCAGAGTGATTCAAGCGGCGGACACCTTCTGTCCGAAGAGCGTAAATGCGGGAGACTTGTGCTTTGAGTCCGCGGGTCATGAAATGCATGAAGGAATCGAAGTGAACGCGGAAGGCAAGGCCACAAACTGGATGCAGCTAACGGCTTCGGCGACTGCGATGCGGGCGATCTCAAGCGACACCGGTACTTCAACATTTGACGGCAAGCAGGTGATCAATGTGCCGCACATGCACACGGCGTTATTTGTTGATTTGCTGGTGCCTCATGCACCCATGCTGCACCTTATGCCGGGATGGAGTTACACGGGGCGCAAGGAGGCAACGCGCGACGCTGCGGTGAGTGTCTCGGGTTATAACATCTTCAACCTGGGCGCGCGCTACATGCCGGGCGGCGAGAAGGGCCACGTTACTCTGCGGCTCTATGCCGATAACATCTTCGATAAGCGCTATTGGAAGGATACCGGAGCGAGTTATGGGGATACATTCATCCACCTGGGTGCGCCAACGACGGTCAGACTGTCGGCTCACTACACCTTTTAGGATGTGATGGCGATGAGTACGAACGCAAAAGCACATGGGATGGATGGGTCATTGGTAGAGGCAGATTGGCCGCCGCTCACCATGGACGAGGTGCGGGCGCTTCTGTGCCAGTTTCCCGATTGCGACGAGCCAATTCAGATTCTTTCGATAAGTCCGCGGCCATTTTCGGCGGCCAGTGTTGTGGCGACGCGAAGCGGGCGCGTCTTTATCAAGCGCCATCACCGGACGGTCCGTGATCGGGAAGGACTGCTGGAGGAGCATCGATTTTTGCAATATCTAAAGGCGCACGGTGCGCCTGTGCCGCGCGTTCTCTCTACGCCCTGCGGGGAAACTACAATTGAAACAGGCGAGTGGACGTACGAAGTTCACGAGACACCCGTGGGCCTGGACCTTTATGAAGACGCGATCTCATGGACACCGTTTCGTTCCACGGGCCACGCATATTACGCTGGACACGCACTCGCGCGCCTGCATCTTGCTTCGCAGGGATTCGCCGCGCCAAACCGCAAGGCGCGACCGCTCGTTGCAGGGTTTACGATTCTAGCGGCGAAGGACCCGTGGGTGGAGTTAGAGCGATATCTTGCCGCGCGACCGGCATTGGCTGAAGATACGGTGACACGCAACAATTGCGCTGAAGCACTGGAGCTTGTCGCTCCGTTTCACGCCGAACTTTTGCCGCTCACAGACAAGCTTGAACCGCTGTGGACGCACAACGACCTGCACGCTTCGAATCTTTTTTGGAGCGATGAGAGCGCAGATGCGCGGGCCACGGCGATTATCGACTTTGGCCTTGCCGACCGCACCAACGCAGTACATGATCTGGCCCAGGCCATTGAGCGAAATATCGTGGAGTGGCTTTCACTGATGCAGGACCCCGCGCATCCTGAAGATGTGCCTGTACATCTTGATCACCTTCACGCGCTGCTGGCGGGTTATGAGGCAGTGAGGCCGCTTTGTGAAGAGGAAGCCACTGCGCTTGCACCGATGACGGCAATTTGCCACGTCGAGTTTGCGATCTCCGAGGCTGATTATTTCCGGGGTGTGCTGCACTCGGAAGAGAAGGCGCTGCTGGCCAGCAAGGACTATCTGATAGGTCACGCAGCCTGGTTTCGAGGGCCGGGAGGCAGAAGGTTGTTGGACGTGCTCCGCACTTGGGCCAGGAGACGATAAAACCGCAGGCAGGAAGTTGGAGAATGATGAGTTGGGTGACTATTACTAACTACTTAGTGGCCAACTGGCTGGAGATTTTAGGTGCTGTCACAGCAGTCTTAGGGATCTGGCTCACAACACGGCGTTTGCTTGCTTGTTGGCCGATCATTCTGATTTCGGACGTGGCTTGTTTGGTTGTCGTTTACCGTGCTCACTTGAAATCGGACGCCTGGCTTCAAGTGTTCTTCATTGCCTTCACACTTTACGGCTGGTGGAATTGGGCTCGCGGTGTACGTGAGGAAGGGGAGGTGCGCATAGCACGGTTACCGCTGTCCAACCTGCTAGCAGGATTGACGGCAGGCGCCGCAGGAAGCTACTTTTTGGGTACGTATATGGAGCATCATGGCGCTGCGTATCCGTATGTTGATGCATCGCTTTCCATATACAGTCTGGTAGCGAGCTGGTGGCAGGCGCGCAAGCACATCGCCAATTGGTGGCTCTGGATTGTGATTGACCTAGCCTACATCGGAATGTATCTTCGCAAGGACCTCAAAGCGTTCGCAGTGCTCTCCGCCATTCTCGTCGCTTTAGCCGTATTGGGGCTGCGAGATTGGAATCGCGCGGCGGCTGCCAGTAAGTACGGAGTTCAGCTCACACTGGAAGACGGATAAGTTAGTAAACGGCCTTTGCTTAGGGCTCGTGGCTTCCCAGGTCTCAAAATCGAGACCTGTGGCACCCGGCGGGCGCCAGTGGCTGGCAAGCTAGTCGAAAACGCAATCGACGAAGTGGCGATCTAGATTGCGGCCTGCACGATGTTATGCATCGTCTCGCCGTTCATGTAGCGGCTCAATTCGGCGGCCGCGGTCGAGAGTGAGCGGGGGGCAAACTGCGGACTCGAGCCAGCTATGTGCGGCGTGAGCAACAGGTTGGGACAACTCCAAAGCGGATGCCCGTCCGGCAGCGGCTCGGGATCGGTAACATCGAGCGCAGCGCGAATTCGGCCCGACTGTAGCGCTTCGACGAGCGCATCCGTGTTCACGATCGGACCACGAGCGGCATTTACCAGTAGAGAGCCTTGCCGCATCAATGCGAATTGGCGACTGCCGATCAAGCCATGCGAAGCCGCGGTCAAGGGTAGGATGAGTACCACTACTTCGGCCTGAGGCAACAAAGTGTCGAGTTCGCTGACCGCATAGACTTTGGGTTCATTGCGTGCAGTTCGAGCGGCGCGTGTCATCTCCACCTTGAACGGGCCTAGCATTCGCTCAATCTCTTTGCCAATGGCACCATAGCCTACCAGCAACACCCTCTTGCCGGTTAGTTCCTCGAGCATGACGGGAGGATACAACGTGCGCTTGTCACCACTTATTCGTTCATAATGGGTGGTGGCTTCAAAGCGGCGCTTCCAGATGCCGGATCGTTGAATGTCGAGGTAAAGCGGAAAGTACTTGAGCGTGGCCAGGATCGCGGAGACAGTCCACTCCGCGGTGGAGATGTTATGTGCGCCGTGTGCATTGCAGATGGTTACATGCGGTCCAACGGTCGGGGGAATCCACTCTGTGCCGGCCATCATTGACAGCACCAGGCGCACTCCGCGCAGTCGTGGCCAGATTCGCAGCGCCCGCGTGGAATATGGGTCGGGAATCCATACGTCTATTTCGACATCGTGATCCAAATCGTGCGGGAGCGGAATAAGCTCGATCCCTTCGGGAAAGACTCTCAAGAATTCAGGATCCAGTTGTGCAGGGAATCCGACTCGCATCATATCGACCCTTATGTTACACGTTCGCCCTGGGAAGCTCTGCATAACTCCCGATTTATTAGTACTGTCTGTGGAGGATCTTTGCGTTTACGTCCGGCCAGAACTCTTTGATGAGATTGGCGAACCCATCCAAACCAATCTGTGTTACCCAGCGTTGTCCGGTTTTGGTCCAGGTGCGCTCCTGGCTGGGATAGTAGAGACTGGAGATGCCGGCAGCCGCGCCGTTGCCCACGATCTCGGAGAAATTCGGCGAAGGTCCGCCACTATCTGAGCGAGTTACAAGCAGCCTTCCCACCGAATAGCCGGCGCGTTTGAAGAAGCCGCCCCGGCCCAACGTATAGTAGCGCGGGTCTTCCCTTGTGGCTGTGGGCAGCAAAAACTCGGTCATCATATTCCCATCGAGGGTGTCGGCAAAGCTGTGCCAGTAGTAGCGCAAATAGGCCGGTGGCCCGGTATGAAACTCGGGATAAGAACCCTCTGCCTGCGAGATTCCGGAGAGAATGCCAACGTAAATAAAGTTCGAATAGTCGAAAGTATCTTCGAACGTTAGCTTGAACTTGTCGTGTGGCGAAAGCGGAGGCAGCTTCTCGTCTACACTGACGGAGCGGAAGTTGGGAATAATGCCGAGGATGCGCTTGGTTTGCTTGCCGTCGTAGACATACTTCGGGGTAGTGGGCACGGTCGGCGGAACCGGTTTCTGCTGAGCTTGCAAGGGCGCGTCAGGCAGCACGGCGGAATCTGCCGATGAAGAAGATGGGGGCGAAGCTGGCGTGGTCTGCTGTGCAAGGCAAGGCTGCCGAAAATTAACGACCGCCAATAACAGCGCGAGAAACAAGAAAAAGCGACGCATTTCTGTGTCGTCCTCCATTTGCAGGATTCCGGGAACGAGCGGTTTGCGCAGCAGAAATCACTGCCGCCATCCAGGTCCCTCAGTTCGAGCGAAAGGGAAGTAGAATCGATATGCGAGGCGGTTGACAAGAGATCAGACGCCGTCTCCATTTAGATGCAGGAGCCTTGCGCTCGTCTCACTTTTTCCAGCTAAAAGCTAGGCAAAGAATTTGCGCAGCGCGTCAATGCAGCTCTCGATCTCGTGAAGGGAAACTGCGTAGCTGAAGCGCAGGTGCCCTTCGCCCTGGGCGCCAAAGAAGTCGCCGGGGACTGTGGCGACGAGCGCCTTTTGCAGCAGAATTTGCGCTGCGGTATGGCTGTATTTGTTGACGATTTCCGCGTTGGGAAAAGCATAGAAAGCGCCCGCGGGCGGCGGGCATTCCAAGCCGACTTCGTTGAGGCCCGCTACGAGAAGGTCGCGCCGCTGGCGATACTCGTCGCGGCGGCGGGCGATGTCGGCTTCAGGCGTCTTGAGCGCCTGTATCATGGCAAATTGTACGGGAGTGGGAACGCCATTGGTGGAATAAAGAACGATTTTGCGCAACGCAGTCATGAACGGTTCCTGGGCCACGGTATAGCCGGCGCGCCAGCCGGTCATGGAATAGGTCTTGGAGAAGGTGAAGCAAGTAATGGTCCGCTCCGCCATTCCCGGCAACGAAGCAATAGACACATGTTCGCCTTCGTAGACCAAATCCTCATAAGCCTCGTCGGCAATCACGACCAGGTCGCGCTCGATGGCGAATGCGGCAACTTCCTCTGCTTCGGTGCGTGTGAAGACTACGCCACTGGGATTTTGCGGAGTGTTGTAGTAAATGGCCCGCGTGTGCGGCGTGAAAAATTGATTGAGGGTCTTGCGAATTCCATTGCGGCGGGCTGAGACGGTAGGGACAAAAAGGGGCCGTGCCTGAGTGCCCGTCACAAGGTCGGCGATCGGCGTCCAGTAAGGCGAGAAGACCAGCGCATCGTCGCCGGGATCGAGTACGCTCTGAAAGGCAGCATACAATCCATGCGAGCCGCCGACGGTCGCTATTACTTCGTCGACTGTGGCGCGGATGCGATTTTTCGTCGCCAGCTTTTCAACAAGGGCTTGGCGCAGAGGCAACAAACCGGAAGACGGCGCGTAGCGGGTTTGATTTTCAACCAGGGCCTTTATTGCGGCGTACTTGATTTCCTGGGGCGTGTCAAAGAACGGCTCGCCGCCATGGAACCCGAGCACCTTGTGGCCTTCCGCGCGCAGCTCCATTACTTTGTTGCGAACCTCCACAATGCCGGAGAAACCTACTTCGTCCAATCGCTTCGCCAGCCGGATTCCGCTCAGCCTGGTTGCCATTCTTCCGTCTTCCTTTCGCCCCGCGGGAGGGATTTCCATTCCAGCCTATTGGATGCGGGTGATGCCGCGCCAGTGTTGAATTGCAGCGAAGATCAAACGGCAAGCTGTTCCGTATAGACTGCCATTCCCACGACGGCGTCAGCCCCCAGTGCATCCAGTGCATCGACCTCCTGCAGGCTGCGAATGCCTCCGGCTACGATGAGTTGCCGCTGGGTGAGTTTGCGGAGGCGCGCAGCAACATCGAGTGGAAAACCCTGCATCAGTCCTTCACCGTCCACATGTGTGTAGAGAAATGCGTTTACGTGCGGATCGAGCTGCGGGATTGCTTCATCTGGAGTCAGTGCGACTTGGGACTTCCAACCCTTTACGGCGATCTTGCCGTTTTTGGTATCGATGCCGGCCACGATGCGCTCCGAGCTAACGGCGGCTGCTAACTCGGCAGCGAATTCGGCGTTCACTAAACCTGTTTCGGAAAAGAACGCGGAGCCTATGATGACGCGCTTGGCACCTGCGTCGAGCACTTGGCGGGCGCGCACAATGGTGTGGATCCCGCCGCCCACCTGGCACGGCAGCCGCAGGGCGATCTTTCTAACGAGCGAGGAGTTATCACCTTGGCGCATGGCGGCGTCGAGGTCGATCAATTGAACGAGCGGATATTTTGAGAACTTCTCGATCCAGTATTCGAAATCATCGAATGCAAGGCGGAGTTTTTCGCCCTGCACTAACTGAACAATGCGACCGCCCAGCAAATCGATGGAAGGAATCAGCATGGCAACCTCATGGAGACGCCTGACCTGGCGAGCTCTTCTTTGAGCGAACGCGCGCTCGATACGCCGAAATGGAAGATGCTTGCGGCGAGCGCCGCGTCGGCCTTGCCACGGCCGAATACATCGACAAAATGGTCAACGGTTCCGGCTCCTCCAGATGCGATAACCGGAATACCGACGGCCTCGCTTACCGCCGCAGTCAGTTCGCAATCGAAGCCGGTACGCATGCCGTCGGAGTCCATGGAGGTGAGGAGGATTTCGCCTGCGCCGCGGGCTTCGGCCTCGCGTGCCCACTCCACAACACGACGGCCAGACGGCTTGCGGCCACCTTGCACGAATACCTGCGCATCTCGAACGGGATCGGCGGCATGCGGATCGCGACGCGCGTCGATGGCAACCACAACCGCCTGCGCGCCAAAGCTGCGGCCTATAGCGTCAATGAGCGTGGGATCGGCGAGCGCGGCGGAGTTGACGCTGACCTTGTCTGCACCTGCCTCAAAGACCTGCGCCGCATCGGCGGCGCTGCGAATGCCGCCGCCAACGCAAAAGGGAACGAATAACTCGCGGGCTGTGCGGCGAACCGTTTCGAGGAGTGTTGCGCGACCCTCGTGAGTGGCGGTTATGTCGAGCAGGACGATTTCGTCCGCGCCATCACGGGCGTGGCGCGCGGCTTGTGTGGCCGGGTCGCCGGCATCGATGATGTCGACAAATTGAACGCCTTTGACAACGCGGCCGGCGTGGACGTCGAGACAGGCGATGATGCGCTTGGTTATCATTTGGTCCCTTCCGCTTGCCAGCCGAGGAAATTGCGCAGAATCTTCAGGCCGGTTGCGCCGGATTTTTCGGGGTGGAACTGGACGCCCATAACATTGCCGCGTTCAACTGCAGCGGCGAATGGTTCGATGTAGGTCGTGATAGCAGCGGTGTCGGCTGTGACGGGAGCTTTGTAGGAGTGGGTGAAGTATACGAATTCGCCCGGGCCGACGCCGGCGAGGAGGCGTGAAACGGGACGCACTTCGAGGGAATTCCAACCGACGTGCGGGATCTTTTCGCTGCTTTCTGCGAAGCGCGTGCATTGCTCGGCAAAGTGTCCGAGCCCTGGCTGTGCGGGTGCTTCGCTCGATCCAGTATAGAGCCACTGCATGCCTACGCAGATGCCGAGGAACGGGACACCGCGCGCTATCGCTGCGCGAATCGCAGGGGTGAGGCCGGTTGCGTCAAGGCGCTGAGTGGCTGCAAAGTGGCCTACGCCGGGGAGTACTATCCGCTCTGCGGTATGTATGAGCGATAGGTCACTGTCGGTGACAGAAGGCTCCGCGCCGAGATGGCGAAGGGCTTTCAGCACCGAGGTGAGATTGCCCGCCTTGTAATCGACTACTGTTACACGCATCACAAGAGTCCTTTGGTTGAGGGGAGCATTTCGCCGAGTTGTTTGTCGCGCGAGCAGGCTACGCGCATGGCTCGCGCAAAGGCTTTGAAGATGGCCTCGATCTTGTGATGGTTCGAGCGGCCGTACATGGTCTTGACGTGGACGTTGGCGCGCGCGCCGCGTGCGAATGCTTCAAAGAAATCGGTGACCAATTCGGATTGAAGGTCGCCGACTAATCGAGTGCGCACCTTGGTGTCGACGGCGAAGGCTGCGCGTCCGCCGAGGTCGATGGCGGCAATGGCCAACGTCTCATCCATCGGCATTAGAAAATATCCGGCACGAAGAATGCCGCGCTTGTCGCCGAGTGCGCGATCGAATGCCTCGCCAAGCGCAATGCCAACGTCCTCGACAGTGTGGTGCTGATCAACATCGAGATCGCCATCGCACTTGAGTTCAAGATTGAAGGCGCCGTGCCGAGTGAACAATTCCAACATGTGATCGAAGAAACGAATGCCGGTTGCGATTTTGTACTGGCCATTGCCTTCAATCGTAAGTTGGATCGCGATGCGCGTCTCCGTGGTGTTGCGCTCGAAGGTTGCAGTGCGCGCGACCGCATTCGACGGTGATTTCTTTCCTGTCATTACCTTTCTCCTTAAGAGATCCTCTACATCCGATGGCAAAAGAAGGATTCTCTCAGGGGCTAAAGCCCCGTTGATTGTTCTGTCTAGAGGTACGGCCTAAAGCCCGTACCTTTCAAAGCATCTACGCCTTATAACTGCGCTTTCATGGCGGCCAGTACCTGGTTGAGAGTTGCTGAGGCTTGCTGCATCTGCTGCCGTGTACCTATGGTGATGCGCACTCGGCCGTCGCAGCCGGGATCGCTGGAGCGGTCGCGCACCAATACTCCAGCGGAGCGCATAAGGCGCACAAACTCCGCATGCCTGGCGCCGATTTCTACCAGCACAAAGTTGGCTCGGCTCGGCCAGCGGCGAAGCTTGCATGCATCGAGTGCGGTCTCAAAGTCCGCGCGGGCTTGCAGGACTTCGCCCACGTACCAATCGAGATATGCCGTATCTTCAAGCGCCGGCGGCAGGCAAGCAAGCGCGAGTGAGTTCACGCTGTAGGGCGAAAGCACGCGGCGCACCCAGCGCATAAGTTCCACTGGGCCGGCAAGAAGCCCCAAGCGCAGGCCCGCAAGTCCATAGGCCTTGGAGAAGGTGCGCGCAACAATCAGATTGGGCACGATGCCGACAAGATCGATGACTGTCTCACCGCAGAAATGAAAGTACGCTTCATCCACAAGGAGGACGGCGTGCGGCGCGCGGCGCGCGATCTCGACAATCTGCGCGCGTGTGGCCATGCTACCGGAAGGGCTGTTTGGATTGGCGATGGCGATGATTTTGGTGTGCGGCGTGATGGCGGCTAAAAGCGACTCGAAGGGAAATTGCAGATCGTCCGCGGCTTGTACTGGGACTATCCGCGCGTCCGTTGCGGATGCGTAGACCTCATACATGGTGTATGTGGGGACAGGGAGAAGGACTTCATCACTACTTTCAAGAAAGGCCTCGAAGAGTACGTGAATGGCCTCGTCTACGCCATTTGTGAGTGCGACTTGTGACTGTGCAAGGTGGAGATGCGCGGCGACCAGGAGTTCCAGAGGCTCGCGCTCCGGATAGCGAGTGAGGGCACCAGTTGAGATAGCCGCCAGCGCCTCGCGCACCTTCGGTGAACAGGCCAGCGTGTTTTCGTTGAAGTCGAGGCGCAGCGAATCGCGGCATCCAAGCGGGGGATGATACTCCTTCATGGCCTGCACGCGAGCGCGCGGAGTTGGAGCAGTTTCAATCACGGGATCTCCTTTTGCGCAGCCGGGTGCGAATGGCTTCAGCATGACCGGTGAGTCCTTCAGCCTCGGCAAGCAATGCGGCTTGCGGACCGAGAGTGCGCATGGCCTGCGCCGAATACTCCTGCACGGTGATGAGCTTGACGAAGTCGTTGACGCTTAGGCCGCCGCGAACACGCGCCATGCCGCCTGTTGGCAGCGTGTGATTGGGGCCGGAGATGTAATCGCCCATGGGCTGCGCGGACCAGCGGCCGACGAAGACGGAGCCAGCGTTCTGAATCCATTTGAGATCGCTCGGCGCATCCACGGTGAGGTGCTCGGGGGCGAGACGATTGGTAATTTGCCGCGCCTCCTCGATCGAGGAGGGGATGATGATGAGACCGCTGCGATCGAGAGCTTCGCGGGCCACGGGATTGTTGCGACTGCGCACCTTTGTTTCGGCACTTACTTCCCTGGCCAAGTCGGCGCGTGTGGTGATAAAGATGGCCAGCGCTTCAGGATCGTGCTCGGCTTGCGCTACAAGGTCAGCGGCGATGTCGGCGGGGTTGCCGCGCTCGCTGGTAACTACAATCTCAGTGGGCCCGGCCAGCATGTCAATGGCGCAATCGAAGGCTACGAGGCGCTTGGCCGCGGTCACATAGAGATTGCCTGGACCTACGATTTTGTCCACTCGCATGAAGCTTGCGGTTCCGTAGGCGAGCGCGGCAACTGCGTGCGCGCCGCCCAAGCGATAGAACTCCGTGAGGCCGAGCAAGTGGGCAGCGGCAAGAGTCTCCAACGCCGGCTTGGGCGAGACGACTAAGATGCGCTCGACACCTGCGACCTGTGCGGGGATGGCGGTCATGAGTAGAGTGGAAGGCAGGGGATGGCGGCCGCTGGGCACGTAACAACCGACCGAGCCGAGTGGCCGAACAAGCTGGCCGGTGGTGAGTCCGGCGATGGGAGAGGCGGACCAGGAGGCGGGTAACTGTTTTTCGGCGAACTTGCGAATCTGATTGGCTGCCGTGGATAAAGCATGCTGCATTGGAAGATCGATTGCTTCCCACGCGGCGGACATTTCTTCCGGCGTGACGCGGAGGGCGGTTGCATTGGCAAGGCCATCGAATTGCGCCGCATAGCGCATCAGGGCGCGGTCGCCACGTTTGCGCACATCGGCCACTATACGTTTGACGGCGGGAAGGACGCTGTCGAGGGCCGCACTGCCGCGATGTTCGAGCGCGGCTAGTGTTTGTTCCGCCTGCTGGGCTCCTCGTCCTTTGGTCCGGATTGTCTTCATCTTCTTTCTCCGGTGTTCAACGTTTCTGTAAGCAAGGCTGGTCAAATGGTTCGGTTAATTGCAGCAAGTTAGCGCCCGCTGCGCGGGCATTGCGAGTTGGCGAGTTTGATTTGCCTGGTCTTTGACTCCGTTACGAATAACCCGTTCTGGTTGAGATTCGTGGTTTCCCACCCTTGCCGCAAAAACAAGAACGCGGCAAGGATGGGGCACCCGAGTTGGTGGTGGATCCCATTTTCAAAGCATGCTGCGGTGTTACAGCACAACTTTGTTGAGCGGGTACTCGACGATCCCGGTTGCCTTTGCGGCTTTGAGTTTGGGAATCACATCGCGTGCGATGCGTTCTTCGACAATGGTGTTTACGGCAACCCACTCCGAGTTACTCAACTGCGAGATAGTGGGCGAATTGAGTGCGGGCAGTACCGCCAGCACTGCTTCGAGGTCTGCGCGCTGCACATTGAGCATGAGGCCTACTTGCGATTGCGCATCGATTGCGCCGCGAAGCATGAGGGCAATCTGGTCGAGCTTTTCGCGCTTCCACGGATCGGCCAGGGTGGCTTTGCCGGCGATTAAATGGGTTTCGCTTTCCATTACCGTGTCAATGATCTTGAGGTGGTTGGCCTTGAGCGAACTGCCAGTCTCAGTAACCTCGACTATGGCGTCGGCAAGCATGGGCGGCTTGACTTCGGTTGCGCCCCAACTGAATTCCACTTTGACGCTTACACCTTTGGCCGCGAAGTATCGCTTGGTTACTTCAACCAATTCGGTGGCGACGATCATGCCTTCAAGATCTTCTGCCTTCTCAAAGCCGCTGCCTTCAGGAACGGCCAGCACCCAGCGCACCTTGCGGCGGCTTTGTTTGGCATAAGTCAACGTTGTGACGCTGGTAACTTCTAGACCGCTTTCGACGACCCAGTCGATACCGGTGAGGCCGGCGTCGAGAACGCCGTGATCGACGTAACGCGCCATCTCCTGCGCGCGAATCAACATGCACTCGATCTCGCTGTCGTCGATGGAGGGGAAGTAGGAGCGGCCGTCAGCGTAGATGTTCCAGCCAGCGCGCTTGAAGAGAGCAATGGTTGCATCCTGCAGACTGCCTTTGGGGATGCCGAGTCTTAATTTGTTAGCCACGATTTTCCTCTTTCCTATTATTGGCGGACAGCAGGGGCCTAGTGAAGCAGCTCACTGTTCCCTCATGGCATACAAGGCCATCGCCCTCTACCACTACGCGGAAGAGCAGCGTGTCGTTGTCGCAGTCGGTGGAGGCCGAAACGACGCGCAGGCGGTTGCCGCTGGTTTCGCCTTTCATCCACAGTTTCTGGCGAGTGCGGCTCCAAAAGGTGACGAAGCCGGTCTCCAGCGTTTTTGCATAGCTCACGGGGTTCAGAAAGCCCAGCATCAGCACCTCGCCTGTGCCCGCATCCTGAACAATGCCGGCTACCAGGCCGTCCATTTTGTCGAAATCGATTGTTGTGATTGCGTCGCTCATTCTTTTCCTGATTCTGTTTGAGATTTTGGGTTGAAGCACGAAAAAGCCCGCCGGCTTGAGTTGCCGGCGGGCTTGGGTGTTTCTTAGATCTCTCTGGCCTTCTGGATCAGGCCATGGCAGTCCGCCGGCATGGGGTCCCGTGATGGTGGTGGTGGCCGTGATGGCGGTGGCTCTGCATCTAATTAGAACTTTAGGGCAAACGCTCTGCGGTGTCAACCAAGGCTTCCTTTCGGGCTCCTGATGGACGGGGCGTTAGTTTAGGTTAGTGGTTTCCCAGGTCTCAAAATCGAGACCTGGGAAACCCAGCATTTGTGGATGGCCCGAGCCGGGTTCATCTCTGGGCGCAACTCGCCGCCGCGAGTTGATCTGCTCTAAATGAAACCAGCGGCTCCTATGCTTTTCCCGCCTGGGGGGCAGACTCCGCCGCGGTGGGCTGACCCTTCTGATGGAGCAGATCGATCACATGGTGATACAAGCGGTTGCGCATTTCGAATCGCCCGGATGCGCGCGTCACGTAGCGGACCTGGATGTCGATTCCGGATTTCGATGGGCGCAAATTCACCACTGGCGTCGCGCTGAACTGGCTTAGACCATCTCCGCGTTCTCCACGCTTCCACTCCTGCTCCGCGGCACGAGCATTCTCCGCGGTTTCCTCCTGCACCGCCTTTTGAATGTGATCGACCATCGCATCCGTATCATTGGATTCGGCTATGCTGACTGTGATTTCGTCCCACATCCACTGGCCGGCGGTGGAGAAGTTGAAGTACTGGCCGCGAATTGCAAAGCTGTTGACGAATGTAATGCGGCGGCCTGTGGGATGGCCCTTGTCCTCGAGCGTCCCGGTTTCAAGAAGGGTGGTGTAGAAGAGGCCTATCTCGGTAACTTCGCCACCCACGCCGTTGATCTCAACCCAATCGCCGACGCGAATTCCGTTCTTGCCCATGAGGGCGAACCAGCCGAAAAACGCGAGGATGAAGTCCTGCAGAGCGATGGTGAGGCCCGCGGTGGCAAGACCGAGGATGGTGGAGGTCTGTCGTGGCGATCCGAAGATTACAAGCAGTATGAGGATGACGCCACAAACCTGTATGCCCACTTCAAGGATGGTACGCAGTGTTCGCATCTGGCTCCGGTCCGCGGACCGATGGCCCAGGAACCGCCGAACAAGTCCATCGCCGAGAACCATGCAGAATAGGATGAAAACGATAAGCTCGACAGAATTCAGAATCAGGTGCAACAGGATGCGGTGTTGCAGAAGCACCTGGGCGGACCACTTGCCGTAAACGGTGGCAAGCTCTTTTTCGGTTTGAATGCGGTCGTCGTAGATGCTTAGAAGCTGGCGTTGCGCGCTCCTGGTTCTTATGTCGGCTAGTCTGGCGGCATGGCCCGGTGCATCGCCGGCCCCGGCGGTCGCGCCTGCATTGGCCTTGGCCTCAAGAGCGTTGTGCGCGGTGGTCAGGCTTGCAATATCGTCTTGAGTTTGTTGCAGCGCCTGCTGGATGAGGCGATTGCGGTCGCGCTGGGTATTCCATGCGGCCAGCCGTCCTGCCAACGTTCCATGCTGACCAGCCGAGATGACGGCGATCTGGCCGTCGCCATGCGACTGGCTGTCGTACTTCTTCATCGTTGCTTCATGCGCGGAGAGTTCAGCTTGAATCTGGGCGCGATCGTCGCCCGATGCCCGATCAAGATCCTGTTGCGCTTCGGCAAGTTGATCGGAGTCTAGGCCTAACTGCGCCTTGGCAATATCAAGATCGTCCTCGTCGGTAACAGGCTGCCCGGCATCCTTAGCCGCGCTGGCGTGGACGCTTGCTGCAGTCGTCAGACGCTTCAACTGCTCCTGATCTTCGTTTACAAGTTCTTGAAGTTGCGCGACCCTTTGGGAAAGCGCTAGCGCCTCACCCGTGAAAGCAAGATGCTGTACCTGGAGACCAGCCAGACGCAGCGCCGAAGTGAAGGCCTGATCGACTTCGTGATCGGCCAGACGCTGGGCGTCGCGCGCATATTCAGACTCCTCGGCTGTGACCGCCAGTGGCGCCAGAGCCTGGGCAGTTAGCCATGGGCGCAAATCGACATGGGTCTTTGCGCCAGACTGGCCGTTTGTATTACTACCCTGCCCACTTAGAAATTGAAGATGCTCCATGGCGCGGCGAGTGGTCCACGAGAAGATGGCGCAAAGAATGAGCAACGCGAACAATGCAAGAAGGACGCCGAGCCTGGCGCGGCCAAGAACGCGCGACATTGGGGTCCCGGCTGGAGTGGAAACAGGTGAGGAGAGTGCCATGAATTCATTGTTACAGGAAATGCAGGGCCGGTCTGCTGAGTCGCCGCATTTGCGCAGGCTTCAAGGCAAAGAGGAGAATGGTTGCGTGCGAGATTTGGTGAGATTTGCGGTGTTGGCGTTTGCTCTTCTTGGCGTTTGCCAGGTCGGGCTGGCGCAGTACCAGGACCGGGATCCCAACAAAACACACACAACTTCGCCAACCGCACCTCCGCAGGAAGCGCGCATCGACATCAATCACGGTACGGTCGATGAACTAATGAAGATTCCCGGGATGACGCGTAGTTGGGCCGGACGCATTGTTCGCTTCCGGCCCTACTGGACCAAACACGACCTTCTGGACGATGGGGTAGTTCCAAGCCAGGTCTACGACCGCATAAAAGACTATGTGATCGCCCGCCGTAACAAGCAGTGACGATCCAGGCTATGCCGTCAGTCGGTGGCCAGCATTGCCAAACGCAGGTCCTTCGAACCCCTTCGCTTCACTACGGGTTGCTCATGAACGGGGCCATTTGAGGTTTGAGGTATCCCACCCTTGCCGCGCGGCAAGGATGGGGCACCCAACTACTGTGGCGCGTCACTAGCCGTGTGCCGCTTCTGCCGGTTCCACCACCTTTACACTTCCGCGCCTCAGCAACCTGCTGAGGATCACGTAGAGCACGGGAATAAAGAACAGGTTGAGCACCGTGGAGAGCAACATGCCGCCAACGATTGTGGTTCCCACGGAGCGCCTGCCCAAGGCACCCGCGCCGGTGGCGAAGACCAGGGGCAGGATGCCGAGAATGAAGGCGAACGACGTCATCAGAATGGGCCGCAAACGCAATTCCGCGGCTTCGATGGCAGCATCGGAGATGGATCGCCCCTTGCGGCGTAGTTGTTCGGCAAACTCGACGATCAGAATCGAGTTCTTTGCTGAAAGGCCGATCAGCATTACCAGGCCGATCTGACAGTAGACGTCGTTGGAGAGGCCGCGCAAGGAAACCAGGCCGAGTGCACCGAGCACTGCCATGGGCACAGCCAACAGGATGATGAAGGGCAGAGCAAAGCTTTCGTATTGCGCCGAGAGGGTGAGATAAACGACCAGGATTCCCAGGCCGAAGATGATGAGCGCGCGGCCGCTGGATTCGATTTCATCCAGAGTCAGCCCGGTCCATTGATAGGTCATTCCCGGCATCATGACTTGCTTTGCCAGTTCCTCCATTCCCGCAATGCCTTGCCCAGAACTGTAGCCTGGCGCGGGAGAGCCGTTGATTTCCACGGCACGGAAGAGGTTGTAGTGGGAGATGACGGGGGGGCCGGAGCTTTCCGCCACCGTTACCAGGTTGTCCAGCGGGACCATCATGCCGCCATTGGATCGCACGTAGTAGTTGTGCAGATCCTTGCCTGTCATGCGGAATGCCTGGTCGGCCTGCACAAATACGCGATAAGTCCGGTTGTTGAAATCGAAGTCGTTGATGTATTGCGAACCCATGAAAACGCCGAGCGTGGTAGTGATCTGTGAAAGCGGAATGTCCATGGCCTTGACTTTTTCGCGATCGATGGTGACCAGCACCTGGGGATCGTTTGCGGAGAAGGTGGTAAGCAGTCCTGTCATGTCCTTGCGGGCTCGGCTTGCGCCCACAATCTGGTGGGCCACGCGGTCGAGATCGCCCAGGGTATTTTTGCCCTGATCCTGCAACATGAATTGGAAGCCGCCGAAACTGCCCACACCAGAAACAGCCGGGGGCTGAATCATGGCCACGAGACCGCCGTTGGGCGAGAACATGAGCATCATGAGCTTAGGCGAGAGTCGAGCAACGATGTCCGCCGCGGAGTGGCCCTTCTCGCGCCGCTGATCCGCAGGCCTGGTCGAAACAAACATCATGCCAGCGTTGGATGCGGCGCCGGAAAAGCTGAAGCCCATGACCGAGAAAGCGCCAGCAATGTCAGGATCCTGCGCGATGATGGCTTGCCCACGATCAGCTAATGCCGTGGTGTATGCCAGCGAAGAGCCCGGCGGGGCCTGCACAATTACCATGAGGAAGCTTTGGTCTTCCTGGGGAATAAAGCCGGTTGGGACTCGCTGATAAACCCAGACCGTGGCGCCCAATCCGGCGAAGAAGACTATCAGGAGCAGGTACCGCAATTTCAGCGCGACATGAATCGACTTGGCATAGGATCGGCCCATCCAGGAGACTGTCGCGTCGGCTCCATGAACAAACGCTGCGAATGCGCGCGATATCGGGCGGATGTGGAGGAAGTCCATCTGGTGCGGACGATCTTCCTCACCGCGCAGGAACAATGCCGAAAGCGCCGGTGAAAGGGTAAGGGCGTTGAAGGCCGAGATGGCAATCGCGAATGCGATGGTGAGCGAAAACTGGCGGTAAAGGATACCGGTAGTACCGGGGAAGAACGACACCGGCACAAACACTGCGATCAGCACCAAGGAAGTTGCGATCACGGCACTGGTGACCTCGCCCATGGCTCGCGAAGTTGCCTCGTGCGGATCGGAGTGCTCCATGGCGATGTGGCGCTGCACATTTTCGATGACCACAATGGCATCGTCCACCACGAGTCCCGTGGCTAACGTAATGCCGAAAAGCGTGAGCGAATTGATGGAGAAACCGAAGAGCTTGATGAAGGCGAAGGTGCCGATGAGTGAAACAGGAATGGTGACCGCGGGAATGATGGTGGCGCGCCAGTCCAGCAGGAAGAGGAAGATGACTACGATGACGATGACGATGGCTTCGGAGAGTGTGACGAGCACTTCGCGGATCGAGTCGCCAACCACTGTGGTGGCGTCGAACGCAATGGCATATTCCAGTCCCGGCGGAAAGCTCTTGGAAAGCTCCTTCAAGGCAGCCTTGGCGTTGGCGTCGACGTCGAGGGCGTTGGCGTTCGAAAGTTGCTCGACGCCTATGCCATTGGCATCGCGCCCCATGAACTTGAGGGTGGAGCTGTAGTCTTCAGCGCCTACTTGGGAGTGACCCACATCTTTGAGGAGAACGAGGCCGCTGGCATTGTTCTTGACGATGATCTTGTCGAACTCGGCGGGATCGGAGAGGCGGCCAACGACGCGAACCGGCACCTGGAAGGCCTGACTCTGATTGGAAGGAGGCTGTCCAAGCTGTCCGGCGGGGATCTCGACGTTCTGCTCGACGAGGGCACTCACCACATCCATGGCGGTGAGTCCGCGGGAGGCAAGACGGATGGGATCGAGCCAGATGCGCATGGCATACTTGCGCTCGCCGAAGATGATTACATCGCCCACGCCGGGTACGCGCTTGATTGCGTCTTTCACATAGACGTCGAGATAGTTGGAAATGAACTCGGGGGAGTAACGGCCGTCGCGGGTAAAGAACCCGGCCCCGAAAACGAAGTTGAAGTTGGACTTGGTAATGCTGACACCAGTGGCATTCACGGCTGCGGGCAGTCGTCCGGTTACGCTGGCTACTCGGTTTTGCACGTCGACGGCGGCGATGTCGAGGTCGTAGCCGGTCCTGAATGTGGTGGTGATCATGCTCGTTCCGCTATTGGTGCTCGACGAACTGATATAACGCATTCCCTCGACGCCGTTGATCGACTCCTCGATGGGAATGGTGACAGCTTTTTCAACCGTGTCGGCATTGGCGCCGACATAGTTGCAGGCCACCATCACTTCAGGAGGTGACAGCGTCGGGTACATGGCGACCGGGAGGTTGGGGATGCAGATGGCACCCGCCAGAATGATGAGCAGCGCGCATACGGTCGCGAATACAGGGCGATGAATAAAAAAATTGACGAACAATGAATGCCTTCCTTTTCACCTGCAATGGCCGCAAGTCACTGGATCCCTGCCTCTGAGAACCGCGGAAGGCCGGAATCCAACTGTCGTTTAAGCGCCGAGGGGAAGAACCGGCATGTCGTTCACGAGGAACTGGGTGCTTGACACGATGACACGGTCACCCGCATTCAATCCTGAAGTGACGGAGTAGCTATTTCCCACTGTATCGCCCAGCACGACTGAGGTTTGATGTGCCACAAAGTGACCGTCTTGCTGGCGCGCTACAAAGACGAAGCTTTGCCCGCCCTGGCGGATAACAGCAAGGACCGGAACTACCGCCATAGGGGACGTGCTCCAGATAACGCGCGCCTTGACCATTTGGGCATTGCGCAGAATCTCCGGCGAGGCGTGTACCGGGGCCTTCACCAGAATCCCCTGCAACGAGCTATCCACCTGCGGCGAGAGAAAATCGATCTTCGTTTTCTGGAGCAACTTGCCGCCAGTGTCCATCAAATCCACGCTCAGACCCTGCTTGACCTGGCTGGAGCGCTCGGTGGGAACGTAGATGTAGGCTTCAAGGTCTCTGTTCTCCTCCACCGTGGTCAGCATGGTGCTGGGTGAGACATAATCGCCGACATGCACCGGGATGTCTCCCACGACGCCGTCGGACGGAGCGCGGATGGTGTAGTAGGCCAGTTGCTCTTCCTGCGTCTTGCGCATGGCCATGGCAGACTCGTAATCCGCCTTCGAATTTTCAAAGGCCTGCTGTGCCTGCTCGTAGACATCGCGGCTGGTAATGCCTGCTTCAAAGAGCTTGCGCGCGCGCTCATTCTGCGCCACGTTGTAGTCGTAGAGCGCTTTCTTTTGCCGTTCCGTGGCCCGCTGCGATTCAACGGCGGCGGTTTGGTGCTGCGGATCGATGCTCATCAGCACCTGGCCAGGCTTCACGTGATCGCCTGAGCGCACGAGAATCTGCGTGAGACGACCGTCTACCTGCGGTTGCATGGTAGCAGAGCGCCGCGACTTGATGGTGGCCACATATTCGCTGCTTTGTGGCACCGGGGCCAGGGTCACCGTCGCCGTTTGGACGGGCATGGCCTGCATCCCGGCCCCCGCTGCTACAGGTGCCGGCTTCTTCTGGCATCCAGTGGCCGAAAGGCCTATCAGAATAAGAGAGCTCACTGCAAGACTGTGTTTCAAAGCGCTGTTTCTCACTCGATCTTTCCTTTTTCCGGGCCTATTCGGTCCGAGGCTCCGGTTTGTGCCGGATTGATTACGATGACAGAACTGCAAATCTGCTTTGCCTGACGCAATTTTCTTGGTGCCGCAGAAGAACCACGTTGAAGACTGCTCCGCCGACTCGCGGAAATGCATAGGATTGGACTTTCTCTATTTTGACGCCTGGAGCCGTGCCAATGACGCAAAAAACTGCTTGTGCAGTCTGTTTTGGTTACGTATTGATCATTCAGGCGGTTCCCCGCTGCCAGGCGAAAGGATTGAAGTTCGTACGTTCATCAAAAGCATCCACTCCTTCGACACGCTTGAGCCAGCCCACCACCCGATAGGTCACCGGGGTTGCCATCACCTCAAACGCCACTTTTACGGCATAAGAAGAGGCAATCATCCACGCCATCTGGCCTCCTGACTGCGTTCCCCAGAAGGCAATCAAGGTAAAAACAGCCGTATCTACCGCCTGGCCGGAGATGGTAGAGCCGACGGTGCGGGTCCAAAGCCAGCGCCCATGGGTGGCTACCTTCAGCTTGGCCATGGTGTAGCTGTTGGTAAACTCGCCGGCCCAATATGCGATGAGGCTACCCACCGCAAAGCGCGGCACCAGCCCGAAAACCGCCGCAAAGGCTGCCTGTCCGTTCCATTCCGGCGCCGGAGGCAGGGCGACCGCCAATTGTCCCACAACCGCCAGCAGACCCATGGCAAAGAAGCCCAGCCAAATGGCTCGCCTGGAAACTCCGAACCCATAGACCTCGGTGAACACATCGCCGCAAATGTAGGTCAAGGGAAACAGAAATTCGGCTCCGCTGACGCGCAACCAGCCGACCTGGCAAACCTTTTGCCCCACCAGGTTTGAAATGAGCAAAACCACGACGAAGCCGATGGTCAGCGTCTCCAAGTGCCTGTAATGCCTTGTCACCTTAAGAGGATACCGCAACCCAGCCCTGCGTCCCTGGGCGGCCGGAAAGGCGAAGTCGCCGCCTCACCATCTTTGACATGGCCTGCCTGAGTTGGTAGCCTTCATAAGGGCGCATCCGGCCAACCGTGGCGGCTCTCGGCCCATAGAGCGTCCCCGTCGTCTAGCCTGGCCTAGGACACCGCCCTTT
>PLZC01000191.1:28979-29614 GCA_003151985.1 Acidobacteriaceae bacterium | reverse complement strand
TGCTGGTGTGCCTGATCCCGACCACCATTGGCGGCCTGCTTTCGGCCATTGGCATCGCCGGAATGGACCGGCTGGTGCAATACAACGTGCTGGCCATGAGCGGCCGTGCTGTAGAAGCCGCGGGCGACGTGAACACTCTGCTGCTCGACAAGACCGGCACCATCACCTTGGGCAATCGGCAGGCAACGGAGTTCTTGCCCGCACCGGATGTCAGTGAAGCACGCTTGGCAGACGCGGCGCAGTTGGCATCGCTATCGGATGAAACACCCGAGGGGCGCTCCATCGTTGTGCTCGCAAAAACAAGATACAATCTACGCGGACGCGAACTGGCGGACATCCACGCCGATTTCGTTCCCTTTACTGCCCAGACCCGCATGAGCGGGGTGAACCTGCCCGGCGTGCGGATTCGCAAGGGCTCGGTGGACGCGATTGCGCGCTTCCTTGAAGAACAAGGTTCCTCGCTTCCCAAAAAAGTGCGCGACACCGTGGAAGAGATTGCACGCTCTGGTGGAACGCCGCTGGTTGTGGCGGAGAACTCTTCGGCTCTGGGTGTGATCTATCTCAAAGACATTGTGAAAGGCGGCTTGAAGGAGCGGCTGGCGCGGCTGCGCGCGATGGGCATCCGCACCATCATG
>PLZC01000191.1:0-28869 GCA_003151985.1 Acidobacteriaceae bacterium | reverse complement strand
TTCTCCATCGCCAACGACGTGGCAAAATACTTCGCCATCATCCCGGCCATGTTTGCCGGCGCATTCCCGGTGCTGAATGCGCTCAACATCATGTATCTGCACTCGCCGCAGTCGGCAATTCTGTCGGCAGTCATCTTTAACGCGATCATCATCGTGGCGTTGATTCCGCTGGCGCTGAAGGGTGTGAAGTACGAGCCTAAACCGGCCGATGCGCTGCTGCGACAGAATCTGCTGATCTATGGCGTAGGCGGGGTTCTTATACCATTCGTCGGTATTAAAGCGATTGACCTGATCGTTGCAGCTTTGCACCTGGCCTGAGAAACATGTGGGGCCGTGGCCGGGCCCCAAAGGAGAACTACAGTGCACTCGGTTTGGAAGACTTCAATTCTATTCACCATCATTGCAACGCTCGGATTCGGCGTGGCCTATCCCCTGCTGGTTACCGCAATTGCAAGCGTCGTTTTTCCGCACAAGGCTGCGGGTAGTTTGATCCTGAAGGACGGCCAGGTGATTGGCTCGGAACTGCTGGCGCAGAGTTTTACGTCGGGTCGTTATTTTCATCCTCGCCCCTCGGCGGCGGGAAACGGGTATGATGCTACAGCTTCGAGCGGATCGAACCTGGCCCAATCGAATGCCAAGCTGGTGCAGCGCATCCAGACTGACGTGGACAAGCTGAGCGCAGAAAATTCCGGCAGTCCTATCCCGATCGACCTGGTTACAACATCAGGTTCCGGCCTGGATCCGGACATCACGCCCGACGCCGCTCTCTACCAAGCTCGCCGGGTCGCCAAGGCTCGCGGACTCGGCGAGGACCGCATGCGCCAGCTTGTCGAGCAGCACATCACACGCCGTCAACTAGGTTTGCTGGGGGAGCCACGCGTCAATGTGCTCAACCTGAATCTCGACCTCGATAACTTGGCGAACCAGAATCAAAAGCCCTGATTGAGTGCGATAGATCGCAGGCAGGACCATCGCTTGTCCTTCATTCCGCCTTCGCTGCCTCCGGGCCGGAATACATTTCGAACAGAGTACGCGCGGCACGGAACGAAGTCGTGCGTCCTTCCATGACTTCTTGTTCAAGATCTCCCATGTGCTCACGGATGGCTGGATGAGATTCGAATTGTTCCCTCAATTGCTGCTGAATGATTTCGTGCATCCAGGTCCTTGTCTGGTATTGTCGGTTTAGATTCAGCCATCCGTTGGCTCTTATCAAGGCGTTATGCTCAAGGACACAGTTCCAAAGATCGGGAATGCTCTTGCCCGTGACGGCCGAGCAAGTTAGAACCCGCGGCGTCCACCGTGACGCGAAGCTGGGGAAGTAGTGCAAAGCGTTTTGCGCCTCGGTGCCGGCGCGCTCAGCGGCTGCCAGGTTTGTTCCATCAGCCTTGTTAATAGCTACGAGGTCCGCCATCTCCATCACGCCTCGTTTTATACCTTGCAACTCGTCACCCGCACCCGCAAGCAAGATCAGGAGAAAGAAGTCGACCATGTCGTGAACCGCGGTCTCTGATTGTCCCACTCCGACCGTTTCAATGAGGATGTTTTGATAACCGGCAGCTTCACACAAGAGCATGGCTTCGCGAGTGCGTTGCGCCACACCGCCGGAGTGTCCGCGGGATGGAGAGGGACGGATGAAGGCCATCTCACTGGTTGAGAGAGACGTCATGCGCGTCTTGTCGCCGAGAATGCTTCCGCCGGAAACCTTGCTGCTGGGATCGATTGCGAGTACGGCGACTTTTTGCTTGTGTTGGTCAATTAGGTATGTGCCGATGGCTTCGATAAGGCTGCTCTTGCCTGCGCCGGGAACGCCTGTGATGCCCACACGAATTGATTTGCCGCCATGAGGAAGGCAGTCTTCGACAATCTGTTCGGCCATTTCGCGATCCGCCGCGCGCGAGCTCTCAATCAAGGTGATGGCCTTTGCCAGGATGGCCCGCTCACCGCGCAGGATGCCATCGACGTATTGCTGACGCGAAAGAGACCGGCGACGATTCGCGACTCGCGTAATCAAGTCTTGCGGAGGCTCCGGCGCCACGCAACCGGGGCTGACACGCAACGCACTCTCATTCGCGTCTGTCAATCAGGATCGTCCCCCCACCAGGCTGCCACTTAGAATATCGAGAACTCGCTGTGCCGCGATTGGAATCACTGTGCCCGGCCCGAATACACCGGCAACGCCGGCCTGATAAAGGAATTCGTAATCTTGCGGCGGAATCACGCCACCTACGACCACCAGGATGTCATCCCGATCGAGCTTGCGCAACTCATCGATGAGTTGCGGGACCAGGGTCTTGTGACCGGCGGCCAACGATGAGACTCCAACGACGTGCACATCGCTTTCAACCGCGAATCGCGCGACTTCGCGCGGAGTCTGAAACAAGGGGCCGATGTCCACGTCGAATCCGATATCGGCGAAAGCGGTGGCGATGACCTTGGCTCCCCGATCATGGCCGTCCTGCCCCATCTTCGCTACTAAAATACGTGGGCGTCGGCCTTCCTGTTTCTCGAATTCAGTCACCATCCGCTGCGCTTTTTTGAATTCTTCCGCATTTCCGCTTTCCGCGGAGTAGATACCGGCGATGGTGCGCGTGGTTGCCTCGTAACGGCCCCAAACCTTTTCGAGAGCTGAAGAAATCTCGCCGAGGGTGGCCCTCTTGCGAGCCGCATCCACCGCGCACTCCAGCAGATTTCCCTTGCCGGTGGCTGCGCATTGCTCCAGTTGTTCGAGCGATTGGCGCACAGCTTCGGCGTTGCGCTCGCGTTTCAACTGGGCCAGGCGCTTGAGCTGCGATTCACGAACCGCGGCATTGTCGATATCAAGAACGGGAATCTGCGGCTCCTCGGGCGAAGGGTACGCATTTATGCCGACGATGATGTCTCTGCCCGAGTCGATACAGGCCTGCCTGCGCGCCGCAGCCTCTTCAATACGCATTTTGGGGACGCCGGTTTCAATCGCCTTGGCCATGCCGCCAAGCCGCTCCACCTCTTCGATCAACGTCCATGCCGAATGCATCAGTTCGTGAGTAAGCCGCTCGACATAGTAAGACCCGGCCCAGGGATCGACAAAGTGCGTGATGCCGGTCTCTTCCTGCAAATAGATCTGGGTGTTGCGCGCGATACGGGCAGAGAAATCGGTGGGCAGCGCCAACGCTTCATCCAGTGCATTGGTGTGCAGAGACTGCGTATGTCCGAACGCCGCGGCCAAGGCCTCAATGCACGTGCGCACAACGTTGTTATACGGATCTTGTGCAGTGAGGCTCCAGCCGGAGGTCTGCGAGTGAGTGCGCAAAATGAGCGATTTTGGATTCTTCGGATTGAACGTCTTTACCAGCTTTGCCCACAACATTCGCGCCGCGCGCATTTTGGCAATCTCCATGAAGTGATTCATGCCGATGCCCCAGAAAAACGATATGCGCGGCGCGAAGTTATCGACGTCAAGGCCCGCCTTTACGCCGGTGCGCAGATACTCAAGGCCGTCGGCAAGCGTGTAAGCCAATTCAATATCCGCGGTGGCTCCCGCCTCCTGCATATGGTATCCACTTACGCTGATGCAGTTGAATTTCGGCATATTTGCTGCGCAGTAGCGGAAGATGTCGCCGATAATTCGCATGGAGCCTTCGGGCGAATAGATATACGTATTGCGGACCATGAACTCTTTGAGAATGTCGTTCTGAATGGTCCCACTTAGTTGCTGCGGCGTTACTCCTTGCTCTTCGGCGGCGACAATATAGAACGCCATAATCGGCAGCACGGCGCCATTCATCGTCATGGACACAGACATCTGATCGAGAGGAATCTGATCGAACAGGAGCTTCATGTCGAGAATGGAATCGATAGCCACGCCGGCGTTGCCAACATCTCCGGTGACGCGCTCGTGGTCGGAGTCGTATCCGCGATGCGTGGCGAGGTCGAATGCAACCGAGAGCCCTCGCTGCCCGGAGGCCAGGTTGCGGCGATAGAACGCATTGGATTCTTCAGCGGTGGAAAAGCCAGCATATTGCCGAATCGTCCAGGGGCGCATCACGTACATCGTGCTGTAAGGCCCGCGCAGATAGGGCGGGATTCCCGCGGCATATTCAAGATGCTCCAGTCCCTTTAGGTCCTCGGGCGTGTAGAAGCTCTTGACCGCGATGTGCTCAGGAGAGAGCCATTCCACAGGCTCATGCTCTTGCGCTTGTTCCACCGCGGGCTTATAGCCGATCTTTGAAAAATCCGGACGCATGCTTAATCCTTAACTCCCAAGTTATTCTGCCATTTTGCAAGAAGCTCGATAGGGTTGCTGCGGACATGAACGAAGTCCGCGATGCCGGCGGCTTTCAACTGTTCGGTGGTTTCAGGATTGCCCGCAACAAGAACCGGTGTTGACCTCCCACGTGCGTTCAGCTTCGGCATAAGCTCGGTCGCAAGCGCCAGATACTCTGCATCGGAACTGCAAAGTACGATCAGGTCGGCATCGCAGGCTGCTATTTCATCGGCTGAGTCGAATCGCTGGGTTGCTATATCGAAGCCCGCGCAGGCAAAGAAATTTGCAGCGAAGTTCGAGCGGGCCGACCGCATTTTCACATCCCCAAATTCGGCCAGCATTACGCGCGGGATCTTGCCTGTCAAAGCCGCGTGGCGTTCGGTCCGCAGGCGGAGTAGTTCATAAGCCTCGGTGCCGCGCCGCACATCGGTCAAGCGGGAAAAGTCGACGCGATCCAATGCTCTCTCAGAGAGATTTGCATATTGGTTCGTACCGGTAAATACGCGGCGGCGCGATAGGACGGCTTTGTCTCTGGATTTTTGTGACTGCTCGAGCGCTTGCGCGATCTTCCCATCCGAATTCGCCTTTTGAAAGCCCCCGGCGGCTTCGATTACCTGCATCTGTTTCCAACCTTCCCGGGCGATGAAATCTGTGACGATCTCGATGCAGTACGAGCCCGCGCCAGGATCTGCAACCCGCGAAAGTAGCGCTTCCTGCTTGAGAAGAATCTGCGTATTCCGCGCCAGCCGGCGGCTGGCATCGTCGGGCGATCTGTAACACTCATCGAAGGGCGCGACCGAGATTGAGTCTGCGCCGCCGAAAATTGCGGACATGGCCTCGGTTGTTGCGCGCAGAATGTTGACGTGAGGATCGTAGATGGTCTTGTTCCAGCGCGAGGTGCGGGCATGAATGCGAGCCTTGGCGTCTTCACGAGTTCCGCCGAAGCTCTCGATAGCCTGCGCCCACACCATGCGGAACGCGCGGAGTTTGGCGATTTGAAAGAAATAATTTGCGCCTGTTGAAAATGAAAACGTAATGGAATCCGCGGCTCGCCCGACCTCAATCCCGCGCGATTGCATCGCGGCAATGAATTCGACTGCGGCGGCGAGAGTGAAGCCAACTTCCTCGACGGCCGTGGCCCCGGATTCTTCAAATTCCTCGCCATGAATTGTGAAAGGCACCAGCGCGACGGGCACATTGCGGAGAACTTCCGCCGCAAAATCCAAATTCGCCAAGGGATCAAAGCCGGTGGAAACAGGCGACGGCTCACGCCGTTCGGCCAGACGCTTCATCAGAAGGCGAATGACATGCTCGTCCGGACTTTGGAAATGCACCGGTATCTGAGACATGTTGGCGAGAAGCAATCCCAGGTCCGACGCATTCTCGATTGTGACATTACAAAACGCGATCTCCTCGGCTCCGGCTGCGACGGCACTCAACGCCGCGCGATTCGCTTCCTCTGGGTCAATCGCATCGATTTCTTCGCGAATGCGCCAGTCAGCCATTGCATGTGCGCCGCGCACAAAAGGAAATTCGCCGGGCGCCGCATCAAGATATTGCAAGGCTGCGATATCTTCGGCACGGTAATAGGGTTTGACTGCGAGCCCTTCGTCGGTTTGCCACACAAGCTTCTTCGCGTAGTCGGCGCCCTTCAGATCCTTGAGAATGACTTCTTCCCACGCCTGGGTACTTACTGGAGGAAACTCATGGAGCAGATGATCAGTGGCCATTTTTCACCTGCCTCTTGGGTCTTCCACAATTTCGATGAGAAGTCCAAATGGATTTTCGGCTCTCGATTTAGGATGAACGAAGAAGACGGTTGTTCCGCGCGAGCCTTTGCGAGGCGCCTTGTCGATGATTTGAAATCCACTTGCCTGCATGGCGTCGAAGGCCTGTTGCGCGCTCTCCACGCGAAAGGCGACATGGGCCAGGCCGCCGCGGCCGCCGTTCCTGTCGATCAGCTTTTGTACGGGAGAATCGGCAGACAAAGGTTCGAGTAACTGGATCAAGTTTGGTCCGTTGCCCACTTGCAGCAAAGCTTCCCGCACTTGGTCGGTCCCGAGCACTTCTTCGCGGTGAATCTCCTTGAAGCCCAGCATCTCATAGGCCTTAACCTGACCGTCCAATTCGCCTTGCTTTATGGCGATGGCGACATGGTCCACGAATTTAATTCCCGGCAGGTACTTCAAATCTTCTTGAATACTACTCACTAGTTACCCTTTCAATCGAGGCTACGGCTGCTTCCTTGAAATCCCAGAAAAACGGCAAAGGCCCGGGCCTGAAGGCCCCTGAGATTCGCTCTCTTTCAGGGGGCTGAAGCCCCCTGCTCCCTCCGAAATCCTCGATTTACACTTCCTCCGGAGTCCTCGATTTACACTTGCTCCGGAATCCTCGATTTGGAACTGTCGTACCGAGAGTGGAAAATGTCGTCACTCAATCTCAACGATGATCTGATTCACTTTCACCGAGTCGCCCGGCGCCACACTCACGCTCTTCACTTTTCCTGTACACGGCGCCGTCACATTGGCTTCCATCTTCATGGCTTCAAGCACCATGATCAGGTCATTCGCCATGACCTCCTGTCCGGGCTCGATGTTCACCTTGATGACCAATCCTGTAACTGGGCTGCGGCATATCTTTTCTTCGCCTTCGCCGCCTCCGGGTGTATAGGCCTGGGTTAGCGCGGCGGGCGGCTGATAAGTCGTGGGTGGCGGCTGGTAAGGAGGAAAACTTGGCGGAAGCGGGCTCTCGTCGTCTTCCAGGACTTCAACTTCAGCTTCGTAAGTCTTTCCGTTGATTGTTACCTGAAGCTTCAAATCGTTTGTTCCTTTCCTCGAAGGGACTCGTCCCGTTTACTTAGGTAACCTCTGATTAGGTTCGTTTGCACCCGGTAGCATTCCCTCAGGGCTAAAGCCCGCGTTCATTTTGCCCGATTTGCGGCACGACTAAAGTCGTGCCCTAAAAAGAAACAAGACTGCAAGTTCAACCAAAACAAAGACGACGTCTTTCCGCAGCATGTAGAGACCGGGCCTAAAGGCCATCGAAATTGAGGCGGTATTCAGGGGCCTAAAGGCCCCTGCTCCCTCCGTCCTCCCTGAACTGGAGAGCGCCCGTTTCATCCATCGCGGCTCGGAAAAGCCGGTGGATGACTGTTACAAAGCCTCAGAGATGGAGTTTTTCCGCATCCCGTAAAGCCTGCGTTCATTCCGTTCGATTTGCGGCACGACTAAAGTCGTGCCTTTTCAAAACATCGACTTATTCAGAGATTCCTTAGCGTTTCCTGCGCAGATTATGAGAGGCAGCAACCAATGACCGTCCTCGGCGCGACCACCGGTTCGCCGCCCCCTGGGACGAACGCTGCAGTTCTACTGTGCCGATGCGTAGACTTGTACCCAGAAATGCTGCTGCTGCTGCAACAATCGCTGCCAGAATTTCGGGGGGGATCTCCTCTTCATCCGGGCGGACCGTCTGCGTTGCGGCATCGGCCGCGGCTTCCTTTTTCAACGTCACGCGCGGCTCCTCCTCAGAGTGGGATCAATCCATGCTTCTTCTGCGGGCGCAATTCCCGTTTAGTGTGCAACGACTCAAGCGCCTGGGCCAGATATTTCCTTGTTTCCGCCGGTTCGATGATGTCGTCCACCAGCCTGCGGCCTGCAGCGACAATGGGGTTGGCAAACGTCTCCCTATATTCGTCGACCATTTGCTTGCGGCGGGCTGCCTGATCTTCCGCAGCGTCGATTTCACGCCGGAAAACGATCTCTGCGGCGCCTTCAGCACCCATGACTGCGATCTCAGCCGTGGGCCACGCTACTACGCGGTCTGCGCCCAGGCCCTTGGAGCACATAGCGATATATGCGCCGCCGTAGGCTTTGCGCAAGACAACGGTGATTTTTGGCACAGTGGCAGCGGAGTAGGCAAACAGGAGTTTGGCGCCGTGACGAATGATGCCTCCGCGCTCCTGTTCGACGCCCGGAAGAAATCCCGGCACGTCGACAAACGTCAGCAGGGGAATGTTAAATGCATTGCAGTAGCGGACGAAGCGCGCCGATTTGTCCGAGGCATTTATGTCCAGCGCGCCGGCCAAGACACATGGCTGGTTCGCGACAATCCCCACGGGCCGGCCTTGCAGACGCCCGAAGCCGATGACGATGTTTGGCGCGAACCCAGGTTGAATTTCAAGGAAGTCCTGATTGTCCACAACTCGAGCAATGACTGCGCGGACATCGTAAGCGACTTTAGGGTCGACTGGAACAATACCATTCAATCCCGAGTCGGATTTCAAGCGCGCGTTGAAGACCTGCCGGGGCGGATCTTCAAGGTTGTTCGAGGGCATGAAACTGAGCAGGCGCCGGCATAACTGCAGTGCTTCTTCATCGTCCCGGGCGATAAGATGCACCACGCCGGAGTAATTCATTTGTGACTGAGGGCCGCCAAGCTCTTCCGCGGAAACCACCTCGCCGGTAACTTGCTTGATAACTTGCGGGCCGGTGATGAACATGCGGCCCTGCTGAGTTTGAATCACAAAATCGGTGAGCGCCGGGCTGTAGGCAGCACCTCCGGCACACGGTCCGCAAATGAGGGCGACCTGGGGCACTGTTCCGGAAAGCATGACGTTGTTGTAGAAGACGCGTGCATAGCCGGCCAGACTGTCAATGCCTTCCTGGACGCGCGCGCCTCCGGAGTCGTTGATAAAAACGAACGGGCTTCCTGTCTTAAGGGACAGGGTCATCATCTCGGCAACCTTGTTGCTGTGAGTCTCGCCTGCTGCTCCGCCCGCAACGGTGAAATCCTGGCTGGCCAAGTGCACCAGCCGCCCGTCGATGGTTGCGCATCCGGTTACTACGCCATCTGCGGGTAGTTCTTTGTTAGCCATCCCAAAGTAGGTCGCGCGATGACGGGCAAACAGGCCAATCTCCTGAAAGCTGCCCTGGTCTACCAGCTTCGCCACTCGTTCGCGCGCTGCCAGCTTGCCGGAGGCGTGTTGCTTGTCGATGCGTTCCTTGCCCCCGCCAAGTTCCAGTTCAGCGCGCTTGGCCTGAAGGTCAGAAATCTTGTCGTCCATCGACTTCTTTTTCGGGGTCTCTTCCTGTTTAGCCATTCTGCTCCTGGTGGGTCAATATGAATATGCATATGCCCGGATTGTTACGGAAAATGGGCGCGGTACTCGAGGAACTTCGGCGCCGCCTGCGAGAACAATGCGCAGGTCTCCTGTACTCACCCCTGTTATTGTATTCCTGCGAAAGTCGCCCAGTTGTGATCGGCTTCACCGTTCGGCGGGCGGGACAGGGTTCATCGCGGCCCTACGGGGCGCGAAAGCGCGACCACGCTGCTGTCCCAGGATTGCGCTGCGCTTCATCCTGGGCTATTTTCGATCCCTCCCTGCCGGGAGGGAAGAAGTAATTGACCTGCGCGAACGGCGAAAAGAACTCAGTACGATAACAAGAAACGTTCATGCGATTGCCCTGACGGAAACCCTCGGCTTGCGGATACCCGGCTCACCCATGGATTATTGTTGTGCTTTCACCTATCGGTCCGAAGTAGAGAGGAATCTAAGAGATGTTCATCAAGCTGTTGTCCAGAGCACTCCGTCTGTCAACTTGCGTTCTTCTGATCGCTGCCGGCACTGCGGTCGCACAAACAGTACCGCTCACCGGCCAGGAGGCACACCGCCGCGCCGAGGCCCTGCTGAAGCAGATGACGGTGGAAGAGAAGGCCGGCCAGATGAACCAGGCTGCCGGCATCGTGATACCTGGGCTGGGAAGTGAAAAGCCGGATGCTGCCATTGCCAAGGGCCAGGTAGGCTCGGTGCTGTGGCAATTCGACGTGAAAGAGCTCAACCGGATGCAGCATCTGGCCATTGAGAAGTCCCGGCTGCACATTCCCCTCATCATCGGCTTCGACGTGATCCACGGCTACAGGACGGTGTTTCCGGTGCCGCTGGCCATGGCGTCGTCATGGGATCCGGCTGTGGAGGAAGCCGCGCAACATCATGCTGCCCAGGATGCGCGCGCTGCCGGCATCCAGTGGACCTTTACCCCGATGGTGGATATAGCGCGCGATGCACGATGGGGCCGGATTGTGGAAGGCGCGGGCGAGGATCCTTACCTGGGCGCGGCCATGGCTGCGGCACAGGTGCGCGGCTTTCAGGGTGAATCCATTGGTTCGGAAAGCGTCCTGGCCTGTGTGAAGCACTTTGCCGGCTACGGCGCAGCGGAGGGTGGTCGCGACTACGACTCGTCGTACATTCCAGAGATGCTGTTCCGCAACGTCTACCTGGTTCCTTTCCATGCGGCAGAAAAGGCCGGTGCGGGCAGTTTTATGAGCGCCTATATGGATCTGAACGACGTGCCGGCCACTGGCAATCGCTGGCTGCTGCACGACATTCTGCGGCAGGAGTGGGGCTTCAAAGGTTTTGTGGTCTCCGATGCCATGGCGGTGGGCAGCCTGCAGGTGCACGGCTATGCGCGCGATCCTGAAGACGCCGCTTACAAGGCTGTGACGGCGGGACTCGACATGGACATGGCTAGCCTGACCTATATTCACAACCTGCCCAAATTGGTGGCTGTGGGCAAAGTGACCGAAGCACAACTGGACGCAGCGGTTATGCCGATTCTCGAAGCCAAGTACAAGTTGGGGCTATTCGAGAACGCCTATGTGGATGAGACAAAGGTAGAGGCTGTGCTCAACCGCCCCGAGGGCCTGGCCCTGGAGCGCAAATTGGCTGCCCGTTCGATGGTGCTGCTGAAGAACGACAAACATGCCTTGCCGCTGAGCGCGAATCTGAAAAAGGTGGCTGTGATCGGAACCCTGGCCGACTCCACCAAGGATATTGAAGGTGGATGGACGGTGGAGGGCCTTTTTGGAGGAGGCGGCAAGAGCCATCCCGTAACCGTGCTTGCTGGACTGAAGAACAAGCTTGGACCGAATGCGCAGATCAGCTATGTGCCTGGTCCAACGCCTACCCGGGCCTTCCCTTCGATGATGGACGCCTTCTTTGGCGCCAAGCCTGTTATTCCGCCCACGGCGGAGGAGATAGCCGATTGGCTGGCAAAGGCCAAGGCCGCCGCGGCCGATGCAGACGTGGTGGTTGCGGTGTTGGGCGAGTTATCGAACATGAGCAGCGAAGCGGCCTCGCGAGCCACGCTGGACTTGCCCGGCATCCAGGAGCAGATGCTTGAGGCCGTAGCCGGAAGCGGCAAGCCGGTTGTGCTGGTGCTCGAAAACGGGCGCCCGCTGGACATTCGCTGGGCGGCCGAGCATGTTCCTGCGATCCTGGAATCATGGTACCCCGGCACCGAGGGCGGCAACGCCGTGGCCGATGTGCTGTTCGGCGATGTCAACCCAGGCGGCAAGCTGCCGGTTAGCTGGCCTCGCACGGCCGGTCAGGAGCCTCTCTACTACAACCACAACCTGACTCATGACCCAGAGGATAACCCGAGGTTTACTTCGCGCTATTGGGACATGTCGTCGAAGCCGCTCTATCCGTTCGGCTATGGATTGAGTTATACGACGTTCAAGTTCGGCAATCTGCACCTGAGCAAAGAGAAGATCAAGGCAGATGAAGCCACCGAGGTGCAGGTGGATGTGACGAATACCGGCGCGGTGGCCGGCGATGCCGTGGCACAGATCTACATTCACCAACGGGCTGGGTCCGCTTCGCGTCCGGTGCGCCAACTCAAGGGCTTTCGCCGGATCGCATTGAAGCCTGGCGAGACCCAGACGCTGAAGTTCCCGCTGGGTAAGGATGAATTGGAATTCTGGAGTCCGCAAACGAAGGCCTGGGGCGTGGAGGCGGGCACATTCGACGTATGGGCGGGGGAAGACTCAACCGTGAGCCTTCATGCTGAGTTGGCAGTTAGCGAATAAACCAGACTCGCTCGTCCCCTCATCGTTCTACTTATTACAAGAGGGAGCCGCAGAAATTTTGCGGCTCCCTCTTGTAGCTCACAGAGCAGGACAGGAACAGCCTGATACCGCCGCCCGGCGGGCGAATCAGGACGCTCCGCTAACTCCGATTCCCGGCTTGAACAGAGCTATTGATTATTTTATAAATGCCGATAAATTCTTCATTCATCCCGGGTAACTCGGGGTAGAATGGTGGGTCCACCGGGCCAATCGTTTTTCATGCACTCTGCACAAGATGAGCTTTGACCTCAAAGGTCGAAGTTGCATTGGGTGCGAGTGCGCTTGCATTGGATAGCGCTTTGCCGGAATGGGCAGCAAGAGGTAAGACAGTGAGACAGCGTACGTCCTTCTTTTCTTCAGTTCTTCAGAGTGTGTTTGGAACAACCTCAAAGGTGTTGAGCACACAAGCCTCCACAAAAATTGGTTTCACGATGGTGACGTTGACGTTGGGAGCCGTGTGTCTGGCCGCAGGTTTGGAAGCGCCGTTGGCACTCACTGGCGCAAAATCCGTCTTCACCACTATCGACGCTCCCAGTGCAGCGACCGGTTCGCTGTTGGGGACGGCGGTGATCGCAATCGACACGGCAGGAGATGTGGCGGGAGTGTACGCGGACGCGAATATGCAAGTGCATACTTTCCTGCGGTCCGCGAATGGCGCGTTCACTGCTGTCGAGGCTCCCGGCTCGACCACGAATCAGGGAACCGGCCCACTCGGCTTCGATGCTGCCGGGGATCTGATGGGCATCTATATGGATGCGAACGGGGTTTTCCACGGATTCTTGCGCTCCGCCGGCGGAACGGTAACCTCGATTGACGCCACGGGCGCGGGCAAGAGCAAGATGCAGGGAACCTTCCCTGTGTCAATCAACGCAAGGGGCGATATCGCGGGAACTTACGTGGACGGCAACGACGGGGTGCATGGCTTTATTCGTACTGCCGGCGGCGTCTACTCCACTGTCAGTGTCCCAGGCCAGCTTTTAGGAACCGCTGCTGTGAGCATCAACGCCACAGGCGTCGTCGTGGGCACTTACGTCGATGCCAACAGCGTGGGGCACGGCTTTGTGCGCGCCGCCAGTGGCACCATCTCTACCTTCAGCGCTCCCGGCGCGGGCATGGGAACGGCCGCAGTCGCCATCGATCCGGCTGGGGATGCGGGGGGAGCCTACTTCGACACGAACACCGTGGGGCACGGCTTTGTGCGTTTGGCTAACGGCACAATTATCACATTCAGCGCTCCGGGCGCGGGCACAGGGACGTTCCAGGGAACCTACCCGGCCTTCTTCGACGCGGCAGGGGATATCGCCGGCCTATACATCGACGCCAACAACATGGGTCACGGCTTTGTGCGTGCTGCCAACGGCACAATCAAGACCTTCAGCGCTCCGGGCACACTCCCGTTGACGGCAGCGCTGAAGCGCGCGGGCAACCCCTTCAAAGGGATCGGCAGCCAGAGCAGCAAGAAGCGCGGTTTCTTCAACAAGACGAGGAGTTTCCTCGGCGGGATCGGCGGTGTTCTCGGGCAAAGCAGCGCACTTCTCATGCAGGCCAGTCCCATGCTCAGCCAGACCGGCGGCGTATTCGATGCGGACGGCAGCGTGATTAATGGAACCATCGGTTTTGCAATGAACCCGGCGGGAACCATTACCGGTCCTTATGTTGACGGCGAAGCTGTGATACACAGCTTCCTGCGCGCTCCCAACGGCAACATTACGGTCTTCGACGCGCCCAGCGCGGGGGCCGGCGTCTTTCAGGGAACTCTCCCATTCGCGATCAATGCCGCCGGGACGATCGCCGGAACCTATGTGGACGGGTACTCCGTGATCCACGGCTTTGTATTAAACCTGGCGCAGGCCGCGACAACGGCTACGCTCACTACCTCGTTGACTTCCCCGGCATACGGACAGCCCGTAACCCTGACGGCGAAGATTGTTTCGACCGGCGGCGTGCCTCCCAATGGGGAGACCGTCTGGTTCATGAACGGCGCGACCACGCTGGCAACGCAGGCCCTGAGCGGCGGCAGCGCCGTGCTCACGACAACCGCGCTTCCGGGAGGAACTGACTCGATCACGGCGGTGTATGGGGGCGACATCAACTTTGCCGGCGGCACGTCGAATGCGGTGAACGAGACGGTGAGCAAGGCGAGTTCGGCCACCACGCTGACGTCGGCAGTTAATCCCACAACATTTGGCCAGCTTGCGACATTCAAGGCGGTCGTTTCCGGCCAGTTTGGTGGCACCGCCAAGGGCACGGTGACCTTCAAGAATGGAAGCACGAATCTGGGGACCGCGCCGGTCTATGGCGGCTCTGCCAGCTTGACAACGGCCTCAGTACCGGCGGGGACGAATGCAATCACTGCGGTTTACAGCGGTGATTTGAATTTTGCGTCGGGCACTTCAAAGACATTGAACCAGGTGGTCAACAAGGCCAAGCCCACAGTTACCTGGGCTGCGCCGGAGCTGATCCAGTATGGAACGCCATTGGGTGCGGCGCAGCTTAATGCCATCGCAACGACAGCGGGGACGTTTGTTTATAACCCGGCTGCCGGAAAAGTGCTGGCGGTGGGGAAAAATGCGCTTTCGGTTTCCTTTACGCCAACGGATACGGCGGACTATATCGCTACTCCTGTCACAGCTTCGGTTTCGCTTCAGGTTGTCCCCGCGACCAGTAACACTCCCACCGTGACGGTTGTCCCATCGTCATTGAGCATCAAGACCACGCAGATTCTGCCGGTCAAGATCTCTGTCGCAGGCGGAAGCGGAAAATCCATTCCGGCCGGATCGGTATTTCTGACCAGCGGCACTTATACCTCTGAGAGCCTACCCCTGGGCGGCGGCAGCGCGACCATCTATATACCTGCCGGATCGCTTGCGGTTGGAGCCGATATCCTGACCGCTACCTACACGCCGGACGCATCGAGCGGGGCGCCGTACAAAAGCGCAACCGGGAAATCGTCCGCGGTGACAGTGACGGCGGGAGTCATTCCCGCGGGACCGGCAATCACCCTGGCGGTTGCTTCAGGTGGCAAGGCAGTCACGACAGTCGCGGCGGGCAGCATCGTTACGCTGACGGCCACGGTCAAGGCGGGGGCAGCCCCGGTCACCACAGGACAGGTCAACTTCTGCGATGCATCCGGGGCTCTGTGCACGGATATTCATCTGGTGGGTACGGCGCAGTTGACCAAGGCTGGAACGGCGGTGGTGAAGTTCCGCCCCGGCGCCGGAATTCACTTTTACAAAGCGGTCTTTTGCGGCAACAAGGCTAGTGCGTCCAGCGCATCGGCTATTGCCAAGTTGACTGTCAACCCACTCGCTGGACTTCGTCCGACCGCGGCGAGCATCGCCCAAACGGGCGACATGGGTAACTACACTTTGACGGCGATGGTCGGCGGCAAAGGACTGACTGCGCCGGTTGGAACGATCGCATTCCTCGATTCCAGTTATGGCAATGCACCGCTGCGGACCGCGGTTCTGACGCAGCCCCGGGAGGGGCTGAATTGGACGCCCATCCAGTCACCGGTAACGACGGACTATTCCTCGAGCACGGCAGTGGGAGATTTTAACGGGGACGGGATTGCCGACGTGGCGGTGACGGGCTACTCCTCCGCGAACCCGAGCGCACCCGACTCTTTGCTGATCCTTCTCGGAAAAGGAGACGGATCGTTCTCGCAACTCGCACCGATCCCGCTTACGGGCAGCAACCCCATGAGCATCGCGGTCGGCGATTTCAACGGGGACGGTATTCAGGACCTGGCCATTGTAGATGCGGGGGTATGGGGCAATGGGTGGGCAGGGTCTGTGACGATTCTGCTGGGAAAAGGGGACGGGACCTTTCAGGCAAAAGCAGCCAGCCCAACGAACGGCAACAATTCCAGGGCCACGGCAGTAGGGGACTTCAATGGGGACGGCGTTGCGGATTTAGCCATCGTGAACCAGGGAGCGCCCAACGACAATGGGAAGTCGTCGGTTACGATCCTGCTGGGCAAAGGGGATGGCACGTTTACCGCGGCGGCTGCCAGTCCGGCAGCGGGCACCTATTCCAGTGCTATCGCGGTGGGGGATTTTAACGGAGATGGCAAAGCCGATTTGGCAGTAGCCAACCAAGGCGACGGCACGGCGGTAATTCTGCTGGGCAAAGGGGACGGCACATTCACAGCGGGGACTAGTGCGTCTGGAGCCGGATATTCCAGTTTCATTTTGGCAGGAGACTTTAACGGGGATGGCAAGACTGACCTTGTTGTGCAGGGCAGTTACGGTACCGGCACTGTTCTTCTCGGCAAGGGAGACGGCACGTTTACGCCAATCGCATGTCCCTCGCAAGATGTTTACCCTCAATCTGTAACCCTGGGGGATTTCAACGGAGACGGCATCCTGGATCTTGCCTTGTCAGGTTCGGGCAGCCAAGGCTTCGCCGCGGCGATCCTGTTGGGCAATGGGGATGGAACGTTTTTATCCGCAGGAACTACGGCAATCGGCAACTCCGCTTACGTTGCATCGGGGGATTTTGACGGCGACGGTATTTCGGATCTTTTCACCGGGGTTCAATACAACGGCACGGCGACGGCGCTGTTGACGCAGACAGCATCGGCTACCGCAACCGTCAGCAGCGTCTCGGTCACTGGCCCTGGGCCGCACATGGTCAACGCCAGCTATTCCGGCGACAGCGACTATAAATCCAGCATCTCCACGCCCACCGAGCTCTACGCGCCGACAACAAAACCGGTGTTTTCGGTTGCCCAGGGGACTTACACTTCGGTGCAAACGGTCAGCATCACCGACCCAACCCCGGGGGCAAAGATCTACGTCTCGACCAACGGATACCCACCCTACACGGGTTCCGACCCGTATTTGGGGCCGATCACGGTTTCATCATCGGAAACGCTCATGGCCGTCGCCGTGGTTCCGGGCTTCGGGCGTAGCGACGTGGCCTCTGCTACATACACCATCAAGCTGGCACCTGCCGCTACGCCGGTGTTCTCGATCGCCTCCGGGGTCTATCCCAGCGCGCGCACGGTTACCATTTCCGCGGCTACGCCCGGGTCGAAAATCTACTACACGACGAACGGGATGACTCCCACAACCGATTCCGCTCCCTACTCGGGGGCCATCACGGTAAATACACCGATGACTTTGATGGCTATCGCCACCGCGCCGGGACACTCAACGAGCGCAGTTGCGAGCGCCCAGTACCTCTTCAGTACGATGTCGGCGTCGCTTATCTATACCATCGCCGGCAATGGAACGGCGGGTTACAGCGGGGATGGCGGCCAGGCGACTACTGCCGATCTGAACCAAGTGAGCAGTGCGGTCCTGGATCGCGCCGGCAATCTCTACATCGCCGATAGCACGAATAACCGGATCCGCAAGGTCGCGGCCACCACCGGGATCATCACGACATATGCGGGCATCGGCACCCCTGGCTACTCGGGCGATAAAGGCCAGGCAACCAAAGCGCAACTCAATTTCCCCAACCGCATCGCAATCGACAGCGCCGACAATCTCTATATTCCAGACATCAACAACTTCGTTGTGCGCAAGGTTACCGCCAGCAGCGGAGTCATTACCACTATCGCAGGGACCGGGATATACAACCAGAGCGGGTGCGCACCTAGCGGGGCGGCTGCAAATGCGCAACTCCGCACGCCCGGGGGTGTAGTTGTAGACACCACCGGCAATGTCTTTATTGCCGATCAGGGCTGCGGTCGCATCTTTGAGATTGTCAAATCGAGCGGAAACATCGTAACCGTTGCCGGCGGCGGTAGTAACGATAGCGATAACATTGCAGCCACGGCTGCGACGCTCCGTTCCCCGCACAACGTCGTGGTCGATGGTAACGGCAACCTGTATATTGCCGAATCCTCCAGTCATAAAATCCGTAAAGTGAGCCTAGCCACAGGAAAGATCTCAACCGTAGCGGGTAACGGTTTCGGGATGGGTACCCAGTGGGGCGGGTACACCGGAGACGGTGGCCCGGCGACCAGCGCGGAACTGAACTGGCCTACCGACGTGAAGCTTGATAGCGCGGGCAACATCTACATCGCCGACATGTGGAATAACGCCATACGAAAAGTGACTGCGGCCACCGGCAAGATTTCAACCGTTGCGGGCAACGGCTTTGGAACTTTGTCTGCTCAGATCACGTCGGCACCATGCGGGTACAGCGGCGATGGCGGTCCCTCGGCCAGCGCGGAACTCTGCTATCCATCCGGCGTGACTGTCGACGGGGCCGGAAATCTTTATATTTCCGACCGTGGAAACAACGCTCTTCGCAAGGTCACGGTGTCCAGCGTTCCTCCGACCGCTACAACGGCGGCGCCGACATTCAGCGTATCGGGGGGAACCTATCCCGCCCCACAATTGGTGTCCATCACCGACAGCACGAAAAGCGCTTCCATCCACATTACGGTGGATGGCACAACGCCGACAGCGGCCTCTCCCGGCTACAAAGGCCCCATCAACGTGAGCGGCACAATCACCATCAAGGCCATTGCGATTGCGCTGGGCTACTTGCAAAGCGCGCCCGTTGCGGCCACCTACACCATCACATCTACTCCAGGCACGGTGATTACGACCGTCGCAGGAAGCGGTGTTGCCGGCTTCAGCCGCAACGGCGGCGCGGCCTTGAATGTGAATCTCGGTTTCCTCGACGATGTTGCGGTCGATGCTGCCGGGAACCTCTACCTGGCGGACGGATCAAACAATGTGATTTGGAAGGTAACCGCCGGTTCGGGAGTCACCACCGTTGTTGCGGGCAATGGAACCCCCGGCTACTGGGGAGATCAAGGCCCGGCGATCTACGCAGCCCTAAACCATCCTGCCAGCGTGGCATTGGATAACGCGGGCAACCTCTACATCGCTGACGCTTACAACAATGAGATCCGTAAAGTCGTGGCGAACACAGGCGTTATCACTACTATCGCCGGGAATGGGCAATGCAGCGACACCGGAGATGGCGGCCCGGGAACAAATGCCTCACTCTGCTATCCCATCAGCGTCAGGCTGGACAGCGCAGGCAACATCTACATCGCGGACGCCCAAAACAACCTTGTCCGGAAAGTGGACAAGACTACAGGAATCATCACCACGGTTGCCGGAGATGAATCCAACTACTACCACGGCGATGGCGGCCAGGCAACCAGTGCAGGCGTCCAAAGCCCCAACGCGCTGGCATTGGACAGTGCAGACAACTTGTATATCGCAGAATCTGTGGGGCGAATTCGCAAGGTAACCAAGGCGACCGGCGTTATCACGACGGTAGCCGGCAATGGTGATGCCGGCAGCAGCGGCGATGGCGGCGCGGCAAGGAGCGCGGAAATCACCCCGTGGGGCATAGCGATCGATCCCAGCGGCAATTTGTTCATTGCCGATGGGTGGAATGCGGTCCGCGAGGTTTTCTCAGCCACCGGAATCATCTCCACCGCGGCCGGCAACGGCTTCTGCGGCTCGGGGGGAGATGGCGGCTCGGCAACCATCGCCGAACTGTGTGCGCCATCAGCAGTCGCATTCGGCACCGGCGGGAGCTTCTATATCGCGGATTCTTCAAACTACAGGGTCCGCAAAGTTGCGCGGCCACCCACCGGCAAGGCTGTTAGAGCAACTTTTCGATAACCGGGGACCTTCATTTTTAATCTGTGCGACGATGTCGTCTAAATTGACAAACGAGCCTGGCGGCAGATGGCCGCCGGGCTCGTTTCTTCTTGGATCGAGGAACCGCGCCGTTCCTTACTTGACTGTAACTCCGGTCGTCGACGATCCTGCGCCGAAGTTCGGACTGCCGGCGTAGGTAGCTCTGATGCTGTGAACGCCGACGGTCAGGCTAGCCGTCGAGAAAGCAGCTTTTCCGCCGGCGTCGACCGGGACAACCGCTAACGTGACGCCGCCTTCAGTGAATGTTACCGTGCCTGTTGGAATCAAAGCGTTTGAGGAAGTCACAGCCGCAGTGAAAGTGACGCTCGAGTTCTTTGCTGGTGAAGTTGTGGATGGAGTCAATGTCGCGTTTACTGGAGCCGGCGTGACCGTGAAAGATTCAGTGAATGGCGAAGCGGCTGCATAGTTGGTTTGCTGTGCATAGGCAATCACTAGCTTGTGGTTGCCTGCCGCCGGCTTGGTGATGGCGAACATTGCGGCGCCATTGCTGAGTGCTACTGGCACCGCTGTTGCACCATCGAGGCTATAGGTGATCGAGCCCGCTGGTTGCCCGGCGTTGGAATTGGAAGTTACGGTCACAGTGGTGGTGTAATTGCCACCATAAGTGAAGAAGTTGCTCGACCAGGATGCACTCATGTTCGCCGGGGCCGGGCTCACCGTGAGTGTAGTCGCAGTCGAAGTTACCGCGCCATTGCTGTTATCACCTGAGTATTTGGCGGTAACTGCATGCTTGCCGGCGCTCAGGCCCGGCGCAATGTACCAGTAAGCGCATCCGTTTCCTTGCAGAGTCTGCGTGGTAAGCAACGTGGTTCCGTCGTAGATTCCGACGGTGCCGGTTGGAATAGTGTGGCTTAACGAAGTGATGCAGGCCGTGATGTTGGTTGCGCCTGGAAATACCAGTTGGGTGCTTGCGTATTGCACGCTGATTGTCGCCGGAGCAGCAGCCTTGCAAGTCAGAGGCAGAGTCGCGCTGCTTGCCAGGTTATTCGCTCCACCCTGGTAATTCGCCGTGATGGTCACGCTGCCGGCCGCTGAAGGCGTGTAGCTGCAAGTTGCCACTCCGCCAGCGCCGATCGCGCTGGTGCAAACTGTGGTTGAGCCAGCCATGAATACAACCGAGCCGGTGGGACTGCCGCCTGTCACAGTCACAGTAAGCAGGTCAGTTGACCCCGCGGCGGGCGTTGTTGAGGCAGCCGTGAGCTTGGTTGTGGTTGTCGCCTTGCCCACGGTAATGCTTAGCGTAACGGGCTTGGCGGCGCTGAAGCTGTTATTCCCCGCCTGCGAAGCCGTGGCCGCAACCGTGCCGGCGCCAGTAAGTGTGAGCGTCGAGCCGGAGATGGTGGCTGGACCGGTAACACTGTAACTCACCGCCAGGCCCGAGGAAGCAGTTGCCTTAAGCGTGTACGGTCCGGATGCGCCATAGGTGGCAGTTGCCGGCAGTCCCGTAAAGGTGATGGTTTGCGGCGCCGCACCCACGTTGATGGCGGCGGTGCCTGAACCGGTTCCGTAGCCGGTGCCGCCGGAGTAAGTTGCCGTCAAGGTATGTGTGCCGGAAGCCAGGCTCGAATTTGAGTAGGTTGCCTGCCCTGAGGCGTTGACTGCGACGGTAGCCAGCAGTTTGCTGCCGTCGTAGAACATCACGGACCCTGCGCTCTTGGGCGCGACACCTGAGGTTGAGGTTACCTTGGCCGTGAATGTAACACTAGCGCCGAACGCTGGAGTCCAGCTAGATGGCACAAGGGCTACATTGACTGGGGCCGCGGTTACGATGAAGGTGTGGACTGGCAGCGTCGCACCCTGGTAGTTGCCCTGTTGCGGGTACGCGATGACCAGTGTGTGCGTGCCAACCGACGGCATGGTGAGGATGAATTCCATTGCGCCTGCTGCGTTCAGCGGCATTTTTACCGGCGCGCCGCCATCGTAGACATAGGTCATGTAGCCAGTTTTCGTACCCGAGTCCATGTTGGCGTTGCATTGGTAGTTTCCGCCGTACGAGAAGGAATCGTTCCAGCAGGCGTCTTCCATGGTGACGGGTGCAAGACCTACCGTGACCGTAACTGGAGACGAGCTGCCCGCAGGATTGTTCTTGTCGCCGGCATACTTCGCGGTCAAAGTATGCGTGCCCGCACTCAAACCTGGAGTGATGTACCAGTATGCGCATCCATTACCTTGCAGAGTTAGCGTAACAAGAAGCTTCGTCCCGTCGTAGATACCGATGGTGCCGGTAGCCGTTGGTGCGTTGCCCGACGTCACGCACGCAGTAAGGTTGGTCTGGCCGGGATAGACCAGTTGTGTGCTGTCGAGATGCAGAGTAACAGCGCCATTGAACGGGCTCACAACCTGGATCAGGGGCGTTGAACTGCTGCCGAGGAAGGCGCTGCCCGGGTTAGGCGAGTAAGTCGCCGTGATGCTATGCGTTCCTGCTGCCAATGCGCTGGTGGTATAGGATGCGATACCGTTGCTCAACGTGACCGGAGATCCTGCCGAAATTCCATCCACTGCGAACTGCACGGTTCCGGTTGGCTTCAAAGATCCGATTGCCTGCGCCACGGTTGCTGTGAAGGTTACTGGCCCGCCCGCGAAGGATGGGTTCAGTGAGGAGGTTAGCGTCGTGGTTGTCGCCCCCGCTGTGACTCCCGTGCCGTTGAGTGGAATTGTCTGAGTTGCATTGACCACGTTCAGGTTGTCGTCCGTTACTACAAGCGAGCCGGCAAGTGCGCCAGCAACGCCAGGCACAAAGCTGACAGGTAGAGTGCAGGACGCGCCGACGGCCAGCGTTCCTGGCGTGCTCGACGAACTGCCAATCAGCGGGCATGCCGCCACTCCGCTGCTGTTCAGTGAGAAGTTCGCTGAAATGCTCGGATTGTTGCCGCTTGCAAGGATCGGGAACGCAAGTGGTCTGTTTCCGATGTTAGTCAATGTTACGGTTTGCGGACTGTCGCTGCTGGTCGAGCCCACAACGGTCGTGGCAAAGGTCAGCGCCGGCGCGGAGGAGACATTTACCTTCACGATCCGATTGTTCTTCGGGTCGCAAATGTAGATGTTGCCGCTGCCGTCCACCGTGAGGCCGTAAGGTTGAGTTACGCCGCTCGTCGGTACAACGGTCTGTATGTAGCCGCCATTTGAAGGCCGCTCTTTCAGCACGCGGCTATTGCCTGTGTCGGAGATGAAGACATCCCCAAGCGCATCTACCGCAATGCCCATCGGATTATTCAATCCAATGGCCACCGTGGTTTCGATGTAACCGCCGTTCGACGGAGTCTCCTTCAAAGCTCGCTGGCTGCCGGTATCGAGAATGTAGACGTTGCCGTTGCCATCAACAGCCACGCCCTGCGGTCCCTTAATGTTATTCTTGCCGGCGTCCGCGATAACGCTTGGCGTGTAAATGCCGTTTGCCCAGGTTTCCTTGAGAACGCGGCTGGTGCCGCTATCCGCAACGTACACGTTTCCGGCACAATCGACAGCCACACCGTTAGGATCGGTCAGATTACCGTCGACTGTGCTCTCGATGTAGCCGCTGCCTGTCCAAGTCTCCTTGACAATGCGGTTGTTGTCCTCGTCTGCAATGTAGATGTTTCCTCTGCAATCCACCGCCAGGCCAAAGGGATTACTCAGGCCGGCTCCGACGAGCACGCTCGGTGTGTAAGTTGTACCGGACCAGGATTCCATCTTTACCTGAGACAGGCCTACTGCAGTAGCGTAGAGGTTTCCGTGACCATCCACGGCCACGCTCTCGGAGTAATAGATGTTGCTATCCACCGTGGTCTGCGTGCCGGGATAGAACGCCACCATCGGTCCGGTGCCAGTCCCGTTGATTCCGATACTCTGCTTAACCACACCTGCCGGTGTCGAGTTATCGCTCAGAATCACGTTGCCCAGGCGAGTGCCGGGTACGCTTGGAGTAAAGGTGTAGTTCACTGTGCAAACTTGTCCGGCGGTGTAGGAAGTGCCAATCGCGCAAGTGCCGCCCGGAGCAATGGCGTAATCAAGTCCAGGCGCGCCCAGCATGCCCACGCTAATGGATCCCAGCGTGAAGTTACTGGGCATCTGAATGACTGCCGTCTGAATCGAACTTGTGGCGCCCACAGGTTCCGTGAGTGAGGTATCGCAGTCAGCAACGACCAGGATCGTCGCTTCCACCGTGGCTGCCGGCAGGTAGTACGCGTTGCCCAGTTGGTTGGCATCGATAACGATGGCCCCGCCGCCGGTGATCGTCAGAACGTTTCCGTTCAATGTCGCGGGTCCGGAGACAAGTGTGAAGGTGACCGGATTGCCCGACGCTCCGCCTGTTGCTGTCAGCGTTATCGGCGGGACTCCAAGATTTACTGGAGAGGTTGGGTTGAAGGTGATGACCTGGGGCAACTGGATGCACTGCGTGCTCTGAGTTACCTGGGCTGCCGGCAAATAGTTAGCATTGCCGGCCTGATCCGCTGCCACAACAATGACGCCCACGCCCGTGGCGGTGAGCACATTACCAGTCAGTGTTGCCGGTCCGGATACAAGTGTGAAAGTGACTGGGTTGCCCGAAGGTCCGCCAATTGCGCTCAGATTCACCGGCACTCCAAAGGCCACCGTTGCCGGCATCGTAAAGACGATACTTTGCGGGGCTTTGCCGATGGTCAGCGTGCCGGAGTTGTAGGTCACGTTGTAGTTGGCCAGCTTCGAGCCGGGATCGCGCAGTGTGGCGGTGATGGGGTAAGGGCCAACGGCTGAAGTCGAGTTGCCCGTGGTGGAGTATGAGGCGGTGAGGGTGTCGCCGGAGATTACGCCGGTCAGTGTGCCGGTGAGTGTGGGCACCGTGCCGCCGTAGGTCATGGACTTATCAGCTGCAGTTACTGTAAGAGGCGCTGGATTGACCACGATGGTTTTTGTAACTGGCGAAGCGTCTGTGTAGTTGGTGTTGCCGGCCTGGTTGGCGGCTACTACCACCGAACCTGCACCGGTAATGGTCAGCACGCCATTGTTCAGAACGGCTGGACCGGAGACCAGCGAGTAAGTGACAGGGTTGCCTGAGGCTCCGCCTGTTGCACTTAAAGCGATGGGCGAAACACCATACGTCACTGGCGAAGTCGGTGCGAAGACGATTGTCTGGGGGACCTTGTTGATGGTCAGCGTGCCTGGCGTGTTGGTCACCGAGTAGTTCGAAAGCTTCGAATTGGGATCGCTCAGCGCGGCGGTAATCGGATAAGTCCCGGCCGATGAAGACGACGTACCGGTTGTCGTATAGGATGCGGTGATGTTGTCGCCGGAGACTACTCCGGTCAGCGTGCCGGTGAGAGAGGGCACCGCGCTGCCGTAGTTCATCGATTGGTTGTTCGCTGTTACCGCCAGAGCCACCTTGTTCACCGTCAGTTGAACGGTAGTGGTCTCAACCGGGCAGTCAAGGGTATCTGTCGGCGTAAAGGTAACGCTCAGGGTCTGATTGATACCCGCGCTTAGAACCGTACCCAAGGCCGGAGTATAGGCATACGTGCCGGTCGCGGTTGTACCGCCGCAGGTCGCGACGGCGTTGAGCTGCGTGGCGCTCAATGGTGTGCCGTAGGTGATGGCCGCTGGTGGGGCCCAAGTAATGGTTCCAAGCCCTTGGGTTATCGTCAAGGTCCCAGGTACGTAGGAAACGGTGTAGTTGGGATTTGCCAGGGTCTGCGACGAGAAGGTGATTGGATAGCCGGCGACCGGCGAGAGGAGTCCCGCTCCCGTCGTCATGGTGGCTGAGCCGGTGAAACTGCTCAGCGTATCGCCGTTCACGTAGCCGGCGATGACATCGGTGAGAGTCGGATTCGCCGTTCCGTACGTCTTGGTGAGGTTGTTTGCCGTTACGGTCAACGGCGCGGGCGTGACAACTTGAACCACCGTATCGGTCTGCACCGGACAAGCTGTGGTAATGGTCGCCGGGGTGAAAGTTACCGTCAATGTATCGTTGCCGGCGGGCAGGATGCTGCCAGTGGTTACGGTCGTTGAACCATATTTATAGGCATACGTTCCGGCGGCAAAGGTGCCACTGCATAGCGCACTGGCATCCAGTTGGCCGGCGCCGAGTGGCGTGCCGTAAACGATGGATGCGGGCGTGGCCCATCCGATGGAATGACCTCCGAGGATGGTCAGCGGATCGGTGCCCACCACGTTGCTGGAAAGGCCGCCACCGGAGATCGTGGAAGTGAGCGAGCCGCCCGTTGGGGCATTGGTCGCCACCATGACGGGGACATAGATCGTGTCGCTCGCACCGGCAGCTAGAATCGTCGTCCGAGTGCAGGTGAAGCCTGATCCACCTGATCCGGAGGTGCAAGTCCATCCGCCTGAACTGAAGGTGGAGGTGTTCACCGTAACACCCGTGGGAAGTGCGCCCGCGACCTGAACGGTCGCGTCGAGGTTAATCGTTGAGCTGGCGTCTGTGACAAGGATGGCGATAGTATCGCTGGCATCACCCTGGGTGAAACTCGCCGGAGTGTTGGTAAAGCTTTGCGATGCGGAAACCGTTGTTACCGGAACAACGGCCTTGGTCAAATCGAACAGGGCAAACTCGAGCAGGTGTTCCTGCGGAGTCATGGTCGTCGCCGATCCGCACTCGGAGGGGAATGTCTGACCACCTAGACTTGCAGCGTTGTAGACGTGATAGTCGTTGAACAGTACGCGCCCGCACTGCTGAGCGCCCGGGGCACCGACCGGTGTATTGAAGGTCAACTGCATGTCGGGATGCGCGGGCTCCTTGCTGCTGCCGGTCTGGTCCGTGTTATTGGTATTGAGAGTCAACCAGGACTGCGTCGGCGATACCTCGCCGGCCTGGTCAAGACGGAGGGTGTTAATTGAGATCTGTCCGAGTGTCGTCGAGGCGCCGATCGTCGGAAGCTGTAGCCAGTTAGCCAGCGTGGATCCGTCCGTGAATCCGGTATTCACCGTCGCCATCCCCGGATCGGGCGAAGGCGGGTCCCAGTTCTTGTGCCACGTTGCAACCGTTGAGAATGGCGTGTCGTCATAAAGCCACACATAACTGTAGTGCGTGGCGAAAACGCGTCCGCCCGCATTGGCATAATCGATGAGATTAGTTTGGTCGACCTGGGACTGATCGTATTCCGCGCCCTGGCAGGGGAACATCACCATGTCGTAATTGGCGAGGGTTGAGGGACTGCTCACGAGCGTTTCTTCGGCAGGAGTCGCGGAGTCTATCTGGACTCCAGGCGAACCGCCACCTTTATAGAAATTAATTCTTCCTGTTCCGTTAGAATTGGTAAACTCGGAGTCCGCAATGCCGGTTTTGCGTAAAACGCACTCCAAGGCATCCACATTGCCGGTAACCAACGCGATCTTGGGAATGTCGCCCTGCAATCGGGTACTCGGCATGGTGGTTGCCCACGCGGGGGCAGCCTGCGTGGTACAGCTTGATACGTTCGAAATGGTTCCCTGCATGCGCCATTTGCCGGATTGAATGACGATGGGAATATTGGCGCCGGTGGGGACGTTGGTCAGGGTGAAAGTGCCGTCGACAGCCGAGTAAGTGTAGGTGACCGGCGATCCCTGTGCCTGGTTCGCTTGCGTCACGCACTGCACACCAGGGGTAAGCGGCCCCGGATAGGCGCTTGGGATGTAGATGAGCGCATCCGGCAGAGGATCCTTGCCGTTGGGCACGTAGACAGTTCCGGTGACGATCGTCTTGTTGCCGCCGGTGCAGGACACTGGCATCTGGCAGGTCCCGTAGCAGGCGCCTGTCAGCGTCCCCTGGTCACTTGAGCCGGCAAAGTAGGTGAACGAGATTTCGAATTGAGATCCGCTGGCGGTGGGCAGGCCGTTGAAGCTGACTTGAGCGGTTGGCGGTCCGGTCCAGCCGGTGGAAGGAACTGGCCCATAGTTCGCGGGAGAAGCAGTATTCCCGCCTTCCTGAACCTCACCCGCGCTCCCCGTCAACATGCAAAGAGACGCTGCGGTTGAAGTCAGGGTATTCCCGCACCGCATGGCCTGACTGGCACTCTGCGCGGTCCCGGTGTAGGTCAAAGTGAATGCGGCATTGGCCGTATCATTGACGACCAGATAAGTCGCATCGTGCCCGCCGACAACGGCATTGAGGGTTTGTGTCCCCTTTTCCAACGCGGTCAGACTGAATGGCGTGTTGTTGTTGGCGCAGATGATCCCGGTCCCCGACGTGAGCCCGTCAGAAGAACAGGCGGGGGACCCGGTTGCGCTTTGCACAGTGATGGTATCGGTAGTAGCCACCACAGCGAATGCGGATGGCGCCAGCGCGACAATCAGCGCAGCGGACGCGGCGATTCCTATTGCGGACAATGACCGGAATCCAGCTTTCCCGGAAACTGCGCGCGCACGGGGAGTTAACAACAGGCGCCGGCGCACCGGGGAATCCAACCCCGGCGCCTTCCCAAACAATGCCGCGGCCGAACGCAGAAAGCGGGTGGCAAGGCGACTAATCAAGGCAAAAGACGTATTGACGGGACGCAGGGCCGATTCGGCCACAGGAAGCAAAAAGGCGCTATTCGAGATCCGTTGCATTGGATTCTTCTCCGATACCGTTCAAACTTGATAGAACTGGGAGAATCTCCCGGTGCTTGCGATTGCAACTTGAAGGTCAAATTGGAACCTGTTCATCGGGCCAGAACACTGGAATCCAGCTTGTTTTGTTGCGGATACCGTGGGCAGACCCTGGCAGTTCTATATGTCCAATATCGAAGTGAGCGCATTATGCGGCAATAACACTTTAAGAACGAGCTAATGACCAGTCGGTAAGATAACTCAGATAACCACTCGTGTTACCTTACTAACTCGCCGAAGAATCGCATTACTAATTCGCTCGTTTCCAGAGTGAACCAGGGGCCACAGTAATCTTTCAAATGTTACCCAGGTGGTATGGCGGCGAGACGATCTCCAACTAATGGCCTGAAATGTTACTAACTTGCGCTATTTTTAGCGTGAATATGGGAACTGGTCACTCTATTGATGATTACTTAGGGTGGATACATGGCGCCGGTGCTCGTGAAACGGCGAAACCACGAAGTAACTCACAAACGTTCGAGATTCCCAGGAGCCGAGCGGTTGCCGTGAATATTTTTTCGCCTCCTCAGCAGAATTTGTGGG
>PLZC01000043.1 GCA_003151985.1 Acidobacteriaceae bacterium | reverse complement strand
GGACAGCATAGCGATTGCGTCAGGCCGAGCCTTTGATTATTGATCCCGTGCTGATGTATTCGACGCTTCTCGGCGGCAGCAACTTTGATTCTGGTTTCGCGATAGCCCTGGATAGCTCAAGAAATGCCTACGTGGCGGGCCGATCCACATCCCCCGACTTCCCTTTGAAAAATGCTTTCGATTCACTCCATGGCGCCATCAATGGCGACCGATACGTAGGGTTTGTGAGCAAATTCAATCCGGATGGCAGCGCTTTGATCTATTCCACATTCCTGGGCGGGGACACCTCGGTTGATGCGAGGCCTGCCTACACTGGTGTGGCGGGCATAGCGGTGGACAGCACGGGAGCTGCGTATATTACCGGAACCACCGCTGTGGCAGATTTCCCGATCAAGAACGCATATCAGCCTGAATCTGGAGGCGCTGATGATGCATTCGTGACGAAACTCTCTTCGTCAGGCAGCCTCATCTTTTCCACTTATCTCGGAGGCAACTCCGACGATCAGGGGCACGCGATCGCAATTGATAAATCCGGAAGCTCCTATATAACGGGCAATGCGATGGGAAACTTTCCCTCGACGAATAACTTTCCATCGAACTCAAATTCATACAATATGGCGTTTGTTACGAAGCTCAATGCCAACGGCAATCGCTTGATCTACTCCGACGTTCTTGGTGACAGCCATGGCTCGAGTATCGCAGTCGACCCCTCAGGAAACGCATACGTCACAGGTGGGGCCGGCGCCGCTTTTCCGGTGTTGAATGCTTTCCAGCCTAAGTTCGGCGGTGGAGCGGGGGACGCGTTCGTAACCAAAATCAGCCCTTCAGGGGATAATTTTGTCTATTCGACCTATCTCGGCGGAAACGCCAACGAGGCTGGCTCTACGATCGCCGTGGACAGTTCAGGGGACGCATACATCGCGGGCACACTCTATCGTGCAGGAGTGCCGGAATGTACGTTCCCCATCACGTGGAATGCTTTTCAAAGAAGGTGTTCAGGATACAACGGCGGATTCATTACCAAGCTTAGGCCGTCCGGCGGTCTGCTGTATTCGACGTACTTCGGAGGTGGGTATGAAGACTGGATTTACGGGATCGCGGTCGATCAGTACAGGACCGTGTATGTTGCGGGTACCACCAGGTCGAGCGGCTTTCCACTGTATGCAAGCCTGCGTCCGGCATTAGATGAAGACCAAGGATTTGTGGCGACTCTGGTTCCTTCTGGCGAACTGGGAAAGTCTATTCAGTACTACTCCACTACGATTGGAGCGCAACTTCCTGGAGAGCCTACAGGGGGTGGTACGAACGTGTTTGGTATCGCGGTCGATTCTTCCTCGAATGCGTATGTCACGGGATCGACGACTTATGTAAGTTTTCCGACCACTAAGGGGGCATTTCAAACGTCCCTGAAGGGAGTGGCCAACGCCTTTGTCTCTAAGCTGACAATCGCGGCGGACCTTGGGCTCGGCAACATCGCCTCCCCGGTCACAGCAGTTCGGGGCGACAACCTGACTTATACCCTGACCACACGCAACAACGGACCAGACTGGGCAGCCTATCTGAAGCTCAACGATCCTATTCCTCCCGGAACGAGCTTTGTGAGCTATGACGCGGGTGGTGGCGCTTGCACATCTCCGGCTGTCGGAGGTATCGGCACTCTAACCTGTACACTGCCACGCCTGAACAAGGGTGAATCGTGGACGGTGAAGCTCGTGGTGAAGGTCAGTGCGTCAGCTGGCCAGAACATTCTAAATACAGGGCTAACTCGTTCTAACATGCAAGACCTTGTCTGGCAGAATAATTTCGCGAACCTGACAACACAAGTTGCGAGCGGGACAACCGCAACCAACCCTGTTCCCTTTTAGTTCACTCATGATTCTCGGATCTGGTGCTCTACAAAAGCCCATCGCAGACTGTGCTTGCGAACACCTCACTACCGAATCAGCCGACGCTCGCGGATCAGCCTCCCTGCGGAGAGTCAGCCACGCTCCAAGGCTCCACGCTCCAAGGCTGTTGCACTTCCAGATGAAATCCTTTATTATTATGCCGCCCTGATCGCCTTGGCTGCTTCCGCGCGATCACAGCAGGAGGCCCAATGTTTAGAGCAGCGTTTGCCTGTTTGTCGGCATGTTCCGTCCTCTTGTCTACCCATTCCGTCGACGCTCAAGTGCTCAGCCGGGCGAACTCCGGATTTACTACCCCGGAAGCCTACCTTGTTCTGACCAACGGCAAGACCGGTTCCGTTCCTTTCAGCGGGTTTCTGAGCAGTCTCTCCGCGCAGGACGTTGATGGCGACGGAAAGATCGACTTTCTGGTGACGGGCATCCCGTCGGACAGCAACCTCATGGGGCCGATCACCACCACACTTCTGCGCAACACAGGCGGCGGCAACTTCCAGCAGATCCGCGGTAACCATCCTGACTACTGCATTCCACCGGCGGCCTTTTGGGGGCCGTTAGACCACGTGGCTCCTTTCTGCACCCTCGCCGACCTGAACGGCGATGGGTTGCCGGACAAGATTTTCGCCTCCGAGTATCCCAATCCTGGCAATTCGTCAGAGGTGGACTACCCGACTATCAAGGTGGAGCTGGCGACCGGACCGGGTACCCACGCGGCACCGCTGCGCTATGTCTTGGGCGGTCGCCACGCCTACATCGCCGCGGTGGCCACGGGCGACTTCAATGGGGATGGTCGCCAGGACATCGCCGTGCTGCGCATATCGCAGCAGCCCGACCCGGGCACGCAGAGATACTACGGATCCGTCATCCTGCTGCTCGGCAACGCGCAGGGTGGTTTCACGCCCACACATAGCTACGCCACCGGCGTTTACAACGATATCGGCGAGAACGGACCCACTTCCCAGACTGATCTGCAAATGGTGGCTTTGGATCTGAACGGGGATGGCAAATCGGACCTGATCGTGTATCCGGCGCCGCCTATACTTTCACTTCCGCCCAAGTTGACGAGCCCCTACGCAGTACTGCTGGGCCATGCCGACGGGCTCACTCTGGAGGTCTCTCCCACGGCGTCGCCGTTCCTGCTGCTGACACCCGCGGACCTGAATCACGACGGATTCGGCGATCTGCTGGCGGCGGAAAATGACGGCTTTCATGCGCTGGTGGGCGGCGGGGCCCACAGCCCGATCTTTGGCTACTTTAAGCGTGACGAGAAGCTTTCGCTCGGCGTGCGGGGGCCCCACATCGTGGCCATGACGGCCAGCGACATGAATGGCGACAGCCTGCCCGACATCATGGTCTGCGAGTGGAACACGGTCAGCATCTTCTTCCAGAAAACAGGCGGAACATTTGCCGATGCGCTGCAGTTCGAGGGTGGGAGCGACGTTGGGGCGGTGATGGCCGATGTAAACAATGACGGCCACCAGGACATTGTTCTCGAGGGCGACCCACTCATCATCCTCTACGGAGACGGGAAAGGCTCCTTCATCGGCCCGCGCCAGACCGGCAATTATTACGGGGGCAAGATGGTCACCGCGGATTTCAATCGGGACGGAAACGCCGACATTGCCATAGTCTCCGGCGGCTACGGCCCAAAGAACTGGGTTGATGTTTTTCAAGGCAGCGGTAAGGGTTGGTTCGGTCCTCCAAAGTCTTATGCCGTACCGAGCATCGACACGCTTCTCGCCGCGGGAGACGTGAATGGCGACGGAATCGTCGATCTGGTGGTTGAAAACTACGGCGGTGAAGGCGGCCCCGACACCTCCGTTCTTCTCGGCCTCAAAGACGGCACCTTCAGCCCCCCTGTCACTTCCTACGTCGGACTCGGAGATATCCACGGTACATCTGATGTTTTCCTTGCCGATGTGAACAACGATGGCCGCCTCGATCTGATCACTGACGCGGGTGTAGCACTCGGGAAAGGCGACGGCACGTTCGGACCGCCGATGGGCTTCTTCATCGATCCGAACTCCCATCCCTTCTACACCAGCATCGCGGTCGGCGACGTAAATGGCGACGGCAAGGCCGACGTGCTTGTCGGCACCCATGGCAGCATTACCGTGATGCTGGGCGATGGAACTGGCCACTTCACTGTGGGCCAGATTATCGATCCCGGCTGCGGCTTTGACTGTATCCCTTTCCTCGCCGTAGGCAAGCTGAACGCCGATGCATCACTTGACTTCGTGGCCGCCCCCGAGGCCGCCGGTCCTGTCGGAGTTCCTAGTGTCATTACGTACCTCAACAACGGTGACGGAACCTTCCACCAGGCCCAGCGCATTGCGCTGAACGAACCTTACTTCACGCTCTTCGGCGGCTTCTTGAACGCGGTCGCCATCGCCGATATGACGGGCGACGGTATCAATGACGTCATCGTCCAGGGCGCGGCGATCGGCGTTTTGCCCGGCAAGGGCGACGGCACCCTGGCGGCGCCCGTCGCCTTCCCATACGACATTGGCAGCTACGGCAGTAACGCTTTTGCCATCGCTGATTACAACAACGACGGCGCCCTCGACCTAGTGATGCCTGCTGCGAACGGCTTCGGACGCGTCTTGAACACCGGCCCTAAAGCGTGGCACGGCTACGCCTCAACCCCGGCCAAGCCTTGATCCGCGACCAACCGGGCGTAGGAAGATGTCTGGGATTCTGGAGTTCACCGGACCTGGTCCCTCGATCTAGCCGAACTTTACCAATAAGGGTCGAAAATCTAAGCTAAGTCGTTTGTTTTCCGATCGTGCGCTTAAAAAGTCGGAACCACAGACTTGAGAGCTTCGGCTGATTGGGAGGGATGTTGGAGCTTCATGCGCGGGGGCGGTTGCTGAGGCAGGCGGATTTGTAGCTTGTGCAGCAAAATCGCTTGTTCTGTTTCCGGCTGCGTATCGCGCGGCATCACGAGCAAGTGGCCATCGGTGGTAGGCAGCCATACATCGAGGATTTGGATCGCTCCCAGTTTCTCCATTACTGCCTTCGGTGTCAGACCCGGCGCCAAGGTCAGTGGTGACCTATTCTATGGCCAATGAGTCACCACCCTTTAATGTTTGCGGTCGCCTGCCCAACATCTGAGAGTCTGAAGGCTTACTGGCACGCCCAGGCCCGGCGCCCACCATGATTCCAGGCAGTCCGACGCATAAGTTTGTCTATTGGCTCGGCAAGTGACGCTCCCGGCAGCGCCGCTTCAACTGCAAGAGGAATTACTACGTATTGAATGTTTTTATCAATCGAGCTGATCATGGAAAGTGCTGCAGCCGGAAATGCAAGCGGAGGAAATTCTAAACTCCCGAGGCCCAACAAACCAGAAATTGATGCCTCCGCACCCTGCAGCGGATTTGTATCTGGATTTGGATCGACACTGATGTATGTCATAAAGGAACCACCAAGAGTCAAGGCTCTGCTCTCAGGAAGTACAATCTGTGCTGCAGTAGCAGCACCGCTCAAGACAGTCGCGCCGAACTGGACCCATTCAGCGATAAGTTCGCCCTTCGATCCAGCTCCCGACGACGAGAGACCGAGCGGGTCAGTGCCATTAAGGGGTGCGTCCTCGACATAGCGATAGAGATTAGAATTGCCATTGCGGAACCCAATCAGGTCTTCGCTGTTGAACCTATCCACGTGGGGATGAGAAGGGGGAACCGGAGCGATCTGGATTATGGCCACGACTGAACATCTCACCACTCGACTTCGCAAGCAAGGTACTCCCGGAGCACCATACGAATCCGAAGAGAACCGTCACAGAGCGCCATAAACCTGTAATTACCAGGCTGCACCTCTATCCATCCGTTCTCATACCCATCGCCTGTAACGACGAGCCGACTCATCGCTCGACTTCCGACTTCTGGCCAAACTGCGGGAACATCCGGGTTTTCAAATTCCTCTATCTGGTCAGGTGTCATGCTCTGCAACGGCATCCACAGAACTGACTCAGGCTCATCCGTTCTTGGTTCATTGAGTTCGTAAGCAGCATAACAACGGGCCAGCTTTAGCAATCCCTGCTTGACCCGATCAGCCTCAATGTTCCATACGATCTGGCCGTTTTCAGTCCGACTTGCTGAATCCATTTTTTCGGCCAGGCTGAAGTTAGAAGCGAGCAGCTTCGCCACTTTAGGTCTTCTAAGCTTTGCTGGATCGGAACTCCCTGCGATCACACACTCCAAAAGACAGGCAAGATATGCCTCGTTTTCTGCGCAAGCCTTATTGCATTTTCTGCACGAGGGCGCGATAGCCAGATTTTCAGGAAGTGGATCGTCGAGCCAAAGTTTCGGCGGAACATGATCATCGGTTTTGTACACTCCGCCACAATGAACACAGAATCCCTGGTTTCGCTGATCGCCATTGTTCTCTAGCCTTTTCAAAATGGACCTCCATTAGGATGCGGCATCGCTTTCGAGAAACCGACGAATGATGTTCCTCGCCGCGTCAGCGTCCTTGAGTTGACATTCCCATAGCGCAAGGCTGCTCCACCCGATAGCCTTTAACGCTGCGCGCGCCCGTATATCGCGTTCCTTGTTGCGCGCAATTTTCTCTATCCAGTAGTCGCTGTTCTGAACCGGAACACGGGCGCCGCGCGCACAGTTGTGGCCATGCCAAAAACAACCATGCACGAACAGCGCTTTATGTAGCTTGGGAAAAGCAAGGTCAGGTTTTCCGGGGAGGTCTTTGCGATGTAGACGGAACCGATAGCCCATGCGGTGCGCCAGTCGGCGCACCGTCAATTCCGGCGCGGTGTCTTTGCTCTTCACCGCCTGCATGGTCCGACGCCGGATTGCAGGGTCTTCGGTCATGCTCTTCTAATCGCTGTAGCCTCGGACTCATGCGCCACTTGCCCGCCTCTGCGAATGCGCGTTTTTCTTAAAGTGTCAGCGCCGCGATGCTCGACTTCAAAATCAACATAGTTGACCTCTTCGTCAACGCCACCGAAGCATTGATGAAATGCCCGTTAGAGAGGAGAAGACACGAAACGGAATTTTAAGCACGCTAAGCCCGTGTTGAAAGTTTTGTTCGTTCGGTGCGCACGCCCAGTGGCCGAGGCTGGCCGGCATTTTGACGATCCGAGGATGTTGTAGCTCGCCTGTTTGGCAAAGTGGAGCAGATCACGGTCCCAGTGGGGCACAGGGTGCTGGCTTATTTAAAGTTGCATCATCATGCCATTCCAAGGACTTCTCACCGAGCCGCAGCGGCTCGCTTTCAATGCCCCCGCGACCGATGAACGNNGGCGACCCCAATCGCCTTGGTTTTGCCCTTATGCTTTGCTACCTGAGATTTCCAGGACGCATTCTGCAGCAGGGCGAGCAGCCCCCTGCCGCCCTGTGCGCCTTTGTTGCGGAGCAATTGGGGGCTCGATCCTTTGCAATTCGGCGATTACGGTGAGAGAGATCAGACTCGCCGACAGCACGTTCTTGAGATTCAAACTGCCCTTGGACTTCGCCCCCTGACCCACTCAATGTATCGAGAAATTGCGGCCTGGCTGTTGCCGACGGCACTCGCAACCGACGATGGGTCCACGTTGGTCGCCACTGTTCTTGAAGAACTGCGCACGCGCCGCATCGTCTGCCCACCGCTACCGACCATTGAACGGCTCGGTGGCACGGTTCGAGCTCGTGCACGGCGACAGCTTTGGCGCCGGCTCGCCGACGGACTGACCGATCAACAACGGCGAGGGCTTGATCAATTGCTCGAGGTACGCAGTGGCGGCGGACAAAGCACGCTGGCGTGGTTACGCCAGACCGCCTATGCCGCAACCACCGGAAACTTTCCGAAGCTGATAGACCGGCTGAATCAAGTTCGGGCGCTGGGTATCGAGTCGGAACGCGCCACTCAGGTTCACCAGAATTATTGGCTTAAGCTCGCCCGGGAGCGCGGCCAGAGTACGGTACAGCCCTTGGCTGAGCTCGAGCCGTTGCGGCGCTATGCCACTCTCACGGCTCTGGCCCTGGATCTCACGGCGACATTGACCGATGAGGCACTCAACATGTTTGAGCATCTGGTCGGAAAGCTGTTCAAGAAATCCGAACGTGTGCATGCCGAGCAGTTTCACGCCAGCGGAAAATCTATCAACGAAAAGGTCAGGCTGTACGTTCAGGTCGGTCGGGCTCTGATCGAGGCCCGTTCCAGGGGTGGCGATGCGTTCGCCGCCATTGAAGCCGTGTTGCCATGGACGAAGTTTGAATCGACCGTCGCCGAGGCGCAGACCCTTGCCCAGCCCGAGGAATTTGACTACCTCGCGCTTCTCGATGATCGCTACAGCAGTATGCGCAAGTTCGCGCCTCTGCTGCTTGAGCATTTTGATTTCCACGCCGCTCCGGCGAGGCGGCCACGGACCGGGAGATATTCCTGGCCTATCTGGATGAGGTCTTGTGCCCGAAACTGCGGCCCGGCGACGTGGTGGTGATGGACAATCTCAGCTCGCACAAGGTCAAGGGGGTGCGCGAAAGAATCGAGGCGGCAGGAGCCCAGTTGCTCTACCTGCCGCCTTACTCGCCCGACCTGAACCCCATCGAGAAGGCTTGGGCCAAGCTCAAACAACTGTTGCGTACGGCCAAGGCGCGAACCAAAGAGGCGCTTGATGAGGCCATCGCCGAACTGCTCCCACTCGTCACTGCCGAAGATGCCAAAGCCTGGTTCCGACTCCCCTTTGCTGCTCTACAGCAATAGGAGAAATGCTCTAGCTAAACGCCTGGTCAGCCCGGAAGCGCACAATTGTCAACCCGAGGGGGTTGACAGCTAGTTCGTTGTTCTTCACATTCTCGCGGAAGACATAGGTCACGGTGGCAGTCCACCGTTCACGCTTTACTTCGCTGTGATCTGCGGGGTTGGTGTACATCTTTTCGAATTCAATGAGCGCCGGAACAAGAATAGGCCGCATTACGCCGCGATAGCGGCGCAATGCGGCGGAATAGAAGCAGGCGATTTTGCTAACGCACCGAGACTCTCAACAACAGAACGCCGTGGGCAGGCACTGTTGCCGAGTATTCTCCATTCGCGAATTTGACATCCTTGTGCGTCCAGAGATCGCGCGCAGATCGTACTGAACCTTTGAGCTGGAGGTCGCTGGCTTTAACAGTGGCGGTGCCCGGCGATGAGTCGAGGTTGACCACGCCCACAGCGACATTACCGTCCTTCAATGGCTTAACCCATGTCTCAAGCTTCCGATTCTTTGCAGGAGAAGCCTGCTTGCCCAATGGGTCCTGATTGATTGCAATGACTTCCTTGTTGAGAAGTATGGAGCGGGTAACCTGCGTCATAGTACGGATATCGTTTCCGGCCAACAGAGGTGCGGCTGTTAAGGCCCAGAGACTCATGTGGGTGCGATACTCATCATCGGTCATGTGGCCGTTGCCGACTTCCAGCATGTCAGGATCGTTCCAATGCCCGGGGCCGGCGTATGGAGCTGTGGGGACCTGCTTTTCGATGTTGTCCATCATGCTTTCCCACTCGTCCCGGATATCGCCGGTTGTGCGCCACAGATTGCCGTCGACCTGAGGGCCCCACTTTTCCACGCTGCCCAACCCGTATTCGCACAGACTGTAAACGATGGGGCGGCCAGTTGAATGCAGTGCGTCGCCCATCCGCTGATAAATGGGCTGGAGTTGCTGATCCTTGTAGATCGTGCTCGCGCTGCACCAGTCATATTTCAGGTAATCGATGCCCCAGGCCGCGAACATTTTGGCGTCCTGCTCTTCGTGTCCATAGCTTGCCGGATAACCACCACAGGTGCGTGGACCAGGCGAGGAGTAAATCCCAATTTTCAAGCCCTTGGAGTGGACATAGTCAGCAAGCGCCTTCATGTCAGGGAACTTGTGGTTCGTCCCCAGGACGCCGTTGGCATCCCGCACGCCTTCCCAAGTGTCATCGATGTTGACGTAGATGTAGCCGGCGTCGCGCATGCCGCTCGATACCATGGCGTCGGCCATGGTGCGCACCGTCTGGTCGTCAACTTTGTCGGCGAAGAGATTCCAACTGTTCCATCCCATAGGCGGTGTCTTGGCCAGTCCGTTATAGGGAACAGGATGCAACGCGGGAGGATCAATGTACGGCGGTGTCGGAAACGCGTCTGCCGGTGTAGCCGGCTTGGCAACGAATTTGTCTCCCCACTCGGTTCCTTCAATCTTCCCATCCGCAAGATCACCGACCAGGAACGGCTTCTTGTCATTCCAGTCGACACCAAAAAGCTCAAAGTGACTGCCGTTCACAGTGCCCTTCACATTGGTTTGAAAGCCAAGTCCTCGCACAGTGCCGGAGAGCTGACTGCCATCCTGCTTGAGTTCGAGTATCGCCTTTTGCTGCTCCCCGTTTTCGAGAGTTTTCCCGGTTGCGGTCCAGCTCCCGGTCAGGCTCTGCTGGGACTTGCAAGCGGTAAGCGTAATAGCCAACAGCATTCCTGCAGCCCCGGCAACAAGCAAGCCGGCTGTATTCTTGGTAAATGTCTTAATGGTCATTCCTTCTCTCCTCTGGCAATAAGCAATTGCATAAAGCCGTTATGATTGCGAAGTTACTTCGGCTCATTAGACAAGCCTGTGGGACGAATCTCGATAACGCGTATCATCTGCCGGTCGCGGTCCTCCTTGATGTTCTTGATCTCGTCGAACCGCTGCGACTGCTGTTCGCGGCGAGAGTCGCCGGTGCGAGCATAGAGTTGGAGCAGCCCAAAATTGGCCGCATAGTTATCCTGGTCTTTGTGCAGGGCCTGATCGAAGTAAGAAGCAGCTTTTGCAAAATCGCGAAGCTTAATGCTTATCTGGCCCAGTTCCGCAAGCGTATCGGGTTGATCCGCGCGCAGTGCGAGCGACTGCTTCAGCTCGGCTGTTGCTCCATCAAGATGTCCTTCCTGGAGAGCGATGCGCCCGAGATAGTAGTGCGCATCCGCAGCCGTCTTTTCGCTGGAGACAGCCTGCTTGAGCCACTGCGATGCGGCGTCGTAGTCCTTAGCGCGAAAATTGGCCTCTCCCAGCGCGAGCAGGCCTTCGGGATCCTTCGGACGCAGGGAATGATATCGGGCGAGATAAGGAAGGGCCTGCGATGGATCCTCTGAAAAGGACACAACCAACCCCATGCCGAGGTTGTACTCGCCGTTGTCAGGATCGAGGCGGAGTGCATCGGCGATCGCTTTGCGGGCCTCTGCGTAAAGCCCCATGCGCACACAGATGACCCCAAATTCGTAGGGAAGCTCGGCGTTGCCAGGCTGCAAGTCCCGCGCCTGTGCCAGATACCCGAGGGCGCCTTCATTGTCATTGGCGGCGTTGGCAATCCGGGTCAGGTCTTCGAGAATCTGAACGGATTTGCTGTTGGCGGCAAACGCGCCCTCCAATGTGACGCGCGCTATCTGAAGTTTGCCGTCCGCTTCCTGGGCAAGCCCGAAAACGCGCAATCCGTCGGGCGAAAGCGTCTGGTGTTTGGCGGCCGCGTTCAGCAGCACCTCGATGAGATCGGCTCTTCTGACGGCCCGAAGCGCGGGCACACAGGTATCGACGTCCTGCTCGGTCAAATCGGGATTGGCCGCCAGCGCGTGGGCCGTTTCATTGGTCTCTTGGCGATGACCGAGCGCGGCGAAATCAGCGCAGAGAAGCGCCTCCGCACCGATCTTTACGCGAGCCTGTGCGCTGAGCTTTTGCAGATGTTCAAGTGAGGGACGATAATCCTTGTTCCAGAAAAGAATTGTCGCGGCCTGGTAGTGCGCTTCATCGGTCGTCGGGTCGAGTTGGAGAACTTTCAGGCTGAGCCGCAGAGCTTCAGCGCGCACAGCGGGATCTGTTGCGGCGGATTGCATCTTGATGCGGCTCAGATTGAGATAAGCGCCAGCCAGCCGGGGGTTATCAATGATCGCGTCGGAAAAGGCCTTGCTCGCTGGGGCTGTATATCCCTGCTCAATCTCCACAACGCCAAGCAGATTCTCAACTCCGCCGTCGTGGGGATACCTGCGAACCGCGGCTGCAATCAAAGTGCTAGCTTCCGCGAAATTGCCGGTCTCGATCTGCTTCTGGATTTCAAGAAGGGTCCGCTCGTAAGCAGAGGCGTCATTGCCAACGGCTCCGTCTGAGAAAGGCTGGAACACCAGCGCCAGGCATAAGCACGCAAAACCATGGATGAGCAATCGAAGTGTGTCTGCACACCAGCGTCGTCGATTTTCGTCCTTAAACATCGTGATGTTACAAACGTCCACTAAACTAATCTCCATGAAACGGAGAAGCGGCATAATCGCCTTTGTGGCACCCCTCGCGCTGGCACTTGTTCTTATTTGTTCGCCGCTGCACGCGCAATCCGCGAGCGATGATCTGCCTCCGCGGGCACCTGTGATCGACTCGCTGCAACTGGCTCCCGACGTGGCCAACCAACTTCAGCGCGCAGTCAGCGAACACGACTATATTACGGCGGAGAAGCTGCTGCTCCCCGAAATTGAACTTGATCCCCATTCGGCGCGGGCGGCGCGCCTTCTTGCCTACGCGGGTTCCGTCTATTTTCGGAATAAAGACTACATGAATGCGGCTATAGCGTGGAAGAAGTCTGAGGCAATTGCGCCGCTCGAACCCAGCCTTCGATTTTCGTTGGCCATGGCGTACGTTCACATGGCTCACCCCGATTGGGCGCGCCTCGTGCTCGAATCGCTGGCTCTGGAGAATGATAAGGACGCGCTTTACCCCTACTGGCTTGGCCGGCTTGATTATGACGCGCATCAGTACAACGAAGCGACTCGGCATTTTCAGCACGCCACCCAGCTCAACCCGCAAATGGCCCGAGCCTACGACAACTTGGGGCTGTGTTACTTCTATCAAAACCAGAACGACGTTGCTGTGGCCAACTATGAGAAGGCCATCGAACTTGAACGCGGATCGGAGCATCCATCGCCGTGGCCTTATTTGAACCTTGCGATCGCGCAGCAGTTTCTCGATCGATTGCCTGATGCCGAAAAGAACCTCCGCGAGGCCATTCGTTTGGATCCGGAATTTGCCAAAGCACATTTCCAATTTGGTACCGTTCTGGAAGATCTTCAGCGGCCGGAACAAGCTCTCACGGAACTTCGCGAAGCCGCGCGGCTGGACCCCGCATATCCCGAGCCGCACATGGCAATGGCGCGGGTTTTGCATAAACTCGGGCAGGAGGCGCCGGCGCGCGAAGAAGTCCAAATCTACCTTCGCCTTCATTCCCATTCGACTCCGTGATCCGATGTTCCTCGCACGAAACGACTCGGCCAAACGGGTGCCACGCATCCGCTCCGCCCCTTGAAAGCAAAAGCGCCACCCGGCCCTGCAAGGCAAGACCGAATGGCGCAGGGTTTGACTACAACATTTCTAGAACTCGATTCGTCCTGCAAATTGAATCGAGCGCGGCGAAGACGCATCGCCATTCCAGGTTCCAAACGCCGAGTTAGATACATCGGTAACAAACGCACCGCCCGGGCCGTTGCCTTGCGAGATCAGTGCATGGTAGTTGAGTGCATTGAAGAAGTTCGCCGAGAACTTGAAATTCACTCTCTCGGCAATCTTCGTGTTTTTCGTGAGGGACACATCGAGGTTTTGATAAGAGGGACCATAAACGGTTGTGACCGCCTTACCGTAGCCGGTGTATCCAAAGGTTGTGAAGGAGCTGCCGCTCTCAAACGCCGCGGGGTTGAGGTAGGTTGCTCCAGTGGCTGGATTGAATCCATTCCGCCCATGGGGCTGGACCTGCTGCCCGGGAACAACGCCGGGCACGCAGCCCTCCCGGAAATAACCGATGGTTGAAGTTTGGCAAGTCGATGAAGAGAGCGAGAACGGCGTGCCGAACTCGTACCGATAGATTGGACTTACCTGCCATCCGCCCACAATTGTGTTGGCCGCAGCGGATCCATTCAGGAAGAGCTTGTTGGTGCCAAAGGGCAGATCGTATACAACAGCGATCTGGCCGGTGATGGGAACGTTGTCCGGAGCGATCGCCCAGGCACGACCGGGGTTGTAGGGTGAGAACGCCGAAGTGTTGCCGGAGCCGCCGGAATTCCCCTGTGTGGAGAATGTCCCATTGCTGTATAGCTTCGACACGGTGAGAGAGCCGAGGAGATAAAGGCCGTTGGTGATGTGCCGTTCCACCTTTGCCTGGAAGGACTGGTAGATCGAGTTTGCATGGAACTCGTTGTCGCCCTGCAGGCTTCCGCAATACTGCGGATACGGCAGCAACGCCTGCCCGATGGTCGCCGTGCAGCCTGTCATCGAGGATGCCCAACCGGGATAAGGCTCGCTTACCCCGAAGTTGCCGTCGAGACCGGCTGCGCTGTTGTACGGTTGGTCCAAGTTGGCACCGAGGTTAGTGAGTGCCGAGTTGTTCGGATTGAGCACGTTGAGCGGGCTAAGGGCAGATGGCAGGTGCGTTCCCTTTGTGCCCACATAGGAAATCTGGGTAAAGAAGTTGTGCGGCAACTGCCGTTCGACCGTCAGGTTCCACTGCGATGAGTAGGGCCTCTTGTTTCCATCCAGCGGGCGGTAGATCGATGGGCTGGTGCCATTGTCGTAGGCGGAATTGATGCTGCTCGCCGTCGATCCGGTCTGCGCCGTAGAAACGCCCGACGTAAGATACAGGGCCGGCACCTTGAAACTGCCACTGGGCGACTCGCTCAGGTTGATGGTCTTGTTGAATCCATCCTGGCTCATGCCGCCACCCCAACCGGGGTAGAAGGCCTGGCCGAAGTAGATGCCGTAACCGGCGCGTACGACCGTCTTGTCATTGAGCGAATAAGCAAAGCCGACGCGAGGCGCCAGATTGGCTTTCTCCGGTACCTCGGGGTAGTCGGCGCGATAGCTCGCCGCGCCCCACTTGTTGCCCGCAAACGCCAGGCGCCCCTTTGTGCCTGTAGCAGGATTGATTCCGAGGGGATCGAAGAACGACAGGTTGTCGAACTTCTCCTTGAACGGCGTGACGTAGTCCCAGCGCAGGCTGTAATTCAGCGTGAGTCTAGGGTTGAGGCGCCACGAGTCGCCCAAGTGTGCCGCGTACCCGTACTGCCGCGGATACTCTGCATGTACGTTGTAGTAGGCTATGCTGGCGCCGCCGACTGCGCCCAGGTAGAAGCTGGCCATTGGGTCGCCGGAGCAGCCCCCAGGGCAAATAGCCGAGTTCGTAGTGCCGGTGGTGTCGGCGTTAAAGGTGAAGGTGCCACCCTGGTTGTTGGCTTCGTGGATTGATGTGCCGGCCGAGCGCCATTCAAAGCCCGCCTTCAGCGTGTGCCGGCCAATAACGCGGGTCAGCACATCGTTAAGCGCGCGCGTTCCGCGGGTGGTTGTGGCTTGGGACCCTTCCGGCGCATCGTTGTTGCCGAGCTGTGAATAATAGCTCCCGAAGGCCATCTCTGGCAGCCAGTTTGGATTGGCCACGCCTGGAACTTTGGGCAGATTCGCCTTGCCGTTCAGGGCATAGTAGCCTTCGTTGCGGTTCAGGTAGCCCAAGGTAAGGTGGTTGGTCATTACATCAGAGAAGGTATGTTCCCAGTTCAGGCGTTGAATTGGGGCATTCTCCGGGTTCGCCGGGCCCGCGGTTGAAATAGCGAGCGGCAAATTGGTGGCGGTGTTCAAGCCGCTGTACTGCCACCAGTAGGTGTAGTACAGGTGATCCTTACTGCCCACATTGAAATCGGTGCGCCAGAAGTACACGTTCTCGCTGCTGGTCAGCGAACCCTGTCCGGCTTTGGGAATGTAGTAGTTGTTGATTTCTCCGC
>PLZC01000308.1 GCA_003151985.1 Acidobacteriaceae bacterium | reverse complement strand
TGGTGCAGGTGCAGAGTTCCTGGTTTCCGCTGACCGACCGCAATCCGCAGACATTCACCGATATTCCTACGGCAACGCCGGAGGATTTCAAGAAGGCGACAGAGCAGATATTTCGTCAGAAGGGTGCGGCTTCCGGCGTGGAAGTGATGGTGCTGCCGAAGCCGTGAGACGAGGCTGTTTGTTGTTTGGCTTGGCGATTTGCTAGAGCCTGGGAGGGGCGGTCGATTCACGAATCACGAGTTCCGGCAGAATGGATACGGCATCGGCGGATTTCTCCTGGCCGCGGAGTCGTTTTAAAAGGATCTGCGCGGCCATGACTCCCATGTGATTCAGAGGCTGGCGAATGGTAGTCAGACTGGGGTTGTGGTAGGCCGCGGTCTGGAGATCGTCAAAACCCACAACGGAAACGTCCTCCGGTACCCGAATACCATGATCCTTCAGGGCACGGATGGCTCCGATTGCCGACATATCGTTGTAGCAGACCAGGGCTGTAAATTTTGCGCCGCGACTGAGCAATTCATTCACAGGCCCAAAGCCCATGTCCGGGGTCGACACACGTAGCGTGACTTGCACGGTTGACTCGGGAGCAACTTTCAGCTTCAACTCCCTGGCCTTCGCCATCAGACAAGCCCAGCGATCGTCTGCGTCGGAACTGTGGCTGCCGCCGCGCATGAAAGCGATCTTGCGATGACCCAGCGCGTAGAGATGGCGCAGGGCCAGATCCGCGGCCCGCCGCTGATCGAGCACTACGTTGGTAACCCCTTCGATCTTGCGATGCCCGGCCACGGCCACAGCCGGCAGTTTCATGGCATGTTCCAGCATGGTATCGATCAGCAAGAATCCTTCAACGCTGCGATCCATCAGCAACCGAGGGTATTCCTCGATAAGGTCCGGCTTGCGGCGATGGCTGGCAGTCAGGTAAAAGTAACCTTCCTCGATGAGATGCTCCTCGGCGCCGCTCAAGACCTGCGAAGCATAGTTATCGTTCAGATCGGGTACCAGCACGCCGATGGTGAATGTCTGCCGCTTGCGCAGCGACCGCGCGTAAAAACTGGGCCTGTAATCGAACCTGGCCGCCGCCTCGGTTACCCGGTCGCGAGTTTCCTGTGGAATCGAGCGAACGCCGGGGGCGTTATTGAGCACCAGCGAGATGGTGGCCGGCGACAGATCAAGGTAGTCCCCGAGCGTACGCAGACTGATGACCTGTCCAAGCTGCGGCTCGGACCCTGATTTCGCTCGCTTGATCATGTACTTCTGTTGTAACACCCCGAGCATCCACTCGTTTCTGATTCGCCGCCGCCGACAATCTCAACTACGGTCCGACGCCGGTACCCGTTCCCTTATGTCACCCGGTACTGCGCAGCCAGTGCGCAAAATTCCATTATCTGCGCGGCAACCCACGCCGCATCGCGGCCCAGTTCCGCGGCCAGCAGCCCGGCGGCCGGCTCAGCCATAGCCATGGCCGCGGCTGCGTTCAAGAAGAGCGCCCGCGTGTGCCGCGCCAGCACGTCTTCTACGGTTCGCGCCATCTCCGCCCGCGCGGCCCATACTACTTCCGCCGCAATGTAGGGCAGCGCCGGATGCAGCTTGGCGCTGAGCTTCGGGTCCTCAGCCAACGTCCGGATCGCCTCAGCATCCGAGCCATAAACGGCAAGATGATTCTCCAGGCTTCCCGCCGCGTCCGAGGTCTCAAGGTAGCCGTGAATCTTGAGGCCCTTTGTGGTGCAGGCCACATCCGGCAACCGGGCCAAAGTAATGGCGTGGTCCACGCAGTCTTCGGCCATATGGCGGTAAGTGGTCCATTTGCCTCCGGTAATGGTCAGCAGCCCGGAAGTGTCTACGTGGATGACGTGATCCCTGGACAACGCCGAAGTCTTGCCCTCGCCCTTGACAAGAGGCCGCAACCCCACGTAAACCGCAAGCACGTCCTTGCGGCTCGGCGGCCGGGTCAGGTAGCGAGCCGCCGTTTCCAGAATGAACTCGATCTCTTCATCCAGGGGCCGCGGTTCCAGGCTCGGCGCTTCCACCGGGGTGTCCGTTGTGCCCGCGACGGCGTGCCCGTGCCAGGGAATCACGAACAGGACGCGGCCATCGCTGGTCCGCGGCACCATCAGCGCCGTGTCACCCTTCAAGAATGAGCGATCGAAAACCAGGTGGATTCCCTGGCTCGTCACAACCAGCGGCTCCGCGGCGGGGTCAGCCATCCGGCGCACTGAATCGGTAAAAACTCCGGTCGCATTCACCACGATCCGCGCGGGAATGGCCAGCTCCTCTCCGCTCTCCGCATCGCGGGCCGTCACTCCGCTTACATAGCCGTCGGCATCGCGCAACAAGCCTGTTGCCGGGCAATAATTCAACAGCGTTGCCCCGTGATCGGCCGCAGTCATCGCCAGGTGGATCAGCAATCGCGCATCGTCGAACTGGCCGTCAAAGTACACCACGCCGCCGCGCAGTTCCGCAGGCTCCAACGCAGGCAGCCGCTCCAGGGTCTCTTCTCTGGTCAACAGCTTCGACGCCCCAAAGCCGTATTTCCCGGCCAGCAAGTCGTACACCTTCAAGCCGATGCCATAGAACGGCGCCTCCCACCACGAATAGTTCGGCACGACGAACGCAAGATCGTGAACGAGGTGCGGAGCGTTCTGCCGCATGAGGCCGCGCTCCTTCAGCGCCGACATTACCAGCGGAATATTTCCCTGCTCCAGGTATCGCACCCCGCCATGCACCAGCTTTGTGCTCCGACTGCTGGTGCCTTTGCCAAAGCCGTGGGCCTCCACAAGCACCACGCTCAGGCCACGAGAAGCCGCATCCACGGCGACGCCCACGCCGGTTGCCCCGCCCCCGACCACGGCGATGTCCCACGGCTCTTTTCGTTCCCTCACCGTGCTGACCATCTGTTCCCGTCGCACTAAAGTTTCCTTTCAACCGCGATCTGCAGACGCATTCAAGTCTAATTCCAGTTCCATGGCGCGTTGCGACAAGGTTCGGCGCCCGCTCATCGTTCGGCGTGCAACATGTGCGGTAAACTAGGGAAGCAGGACGCCTTCCTTAACGCGGAGGGATGGGTGAGCGGTTGATACCGGCGGTCTTGAAAACCGTTGTGCCTGAAAGGGTACCGGGGGTTCGAATCCCTCTCCCTCCGCCAATTTGTTATCCGGCGCCGTCCAGATCTGTATTCTTTACGCTGCTCTTCCGTTCAAGTTCCAGAAAAGCTGTTGACCGATGCCGGAGTTCCATCCGTGCGGAGCATTTCGCCGGTCCGCACAACGGCAACCTCGGCCAGATGCTGCTGGTCCGAGGAAGTACGAGCGCCGGCGAGGTTCTCATGCCGGATCAATCCAGGAGAGTTATCGGCCTGTCCAGCAGGGGGTGCGTTTCTCGAGGAAGGACGAGATGCCTTCCCTGGCGTCGTGCGCGAGGGAGTTCATGGTCATTACCTCCTGGGCATAGGCGTAGGCTTTCTGCTGATCCAGATCGATCTGCGTATAGAACGCTTGCTTGCCCAGAGCCACCACCAGGTCACTCGCTTCGGCAATACGCTGGGCGAGCCGGCGCGTCTCCGCCTGCAACTGCCCGGCGGCGACCACCCGATTCACCAGGCCCCAATCGGCCGCTCGATGCGCGTCGATCAGGTCGCCCGTCAGGAGCATTTCAAGAGCGCGTTTGCGCCCGACGGCACGAGTGAGGGCCACCATGGGTGTCGTGCAGAACAGCCCAATCTTGACTCCGGGCGTAGCAAACACAGCTTCTTCGGCGGCCACGGCCAGGTCGCAGGAGGCGACGAGTTGGCATCCGGCGGCCGTGGCAATACCCTGCACCTCGGCGATCACGGGTTGCGGAATCGACTGCAGCTTGGTCATCAGTTCAGTGCAGACTGAGAACAGGGTCCGGTATTCGTCGATGTCGCGGCCAACCATCTCAGAAAGATCGTGACCGGAGCAAAAGACCTTGCCTGCGGCCGCCAGGATCACGACGCGCAAATCACGCCGCCCGCCAATCGTACTGAGGCAGTCGATCAGTTCCTGCATCAACAAGAGCGAAAGGGCGTTGCGGCGTTGCGGCCGATTCAAGGTGATCAGGGCGATATGCCCCTCGGTTGTGTAGCCGATGTTCTCGTAACTCATCCCAACATCTTATGCCAGATTTTGGACCATCTGCATCATGCGCGGCCTGGTTGCAATATGAACACTCGGAGTAGACTCTCAGGATGATGTTTACCAAGCGGCTTCGCGATGGGGTTCGCCGCGGTGAGATCACGTGCAGCGTCAGGATATGGCTGCGCCCGCACGTAAAAGTGGGCGCTCGTTATGGCATGGACGAAGGCGAGATCGAGGTGGATTCGATTGAAACGATCGGTTTCCCCGATGTGGGGTAGCTGCCTAAGTACAG
>PLZC01000283.1 GCA_003151985.1 Acidobacteriaceae bacterium | reverse complement strand
CCATCTCCGGATATTGGAGCAGCGGATTCAAGCCATTGCCGTCAGCGGGAATCTGACCACGGAACAGCGCAAAGGGCGGTGCGGCAAAGTTGAGTACGGTGAGAAAAAAGACCTGGATGGCTGCCAGAATGGCCCCGGCGTACGCGTAGAGGGTCACGTCGGTCTTGTGGGTGAGCCGCAAGACAAACCCGTAGGTTGCCAGCAACCAGGCCCAAAGCAGCAGCGAGCCCTCCTGCCCGCNNAGTGCTCCATGATGTAGGTAATGGAAAAGTCGTTGGCGAAAACGGACCAGATGAGGGCGAAGGCCGCGGCCGTTACCGCCACAAAGACGGCGATTCCAGCGCGGCGTGCGGTGTCGGCCAACCGTTCGGGCGAAACGCGGAGCCGCAGGCCTACGCCGAACCCGTGGAGCCAGACTGGCGCCGGTCGGCCTGCGGTTGCCAGCATCCGCAAGGCGATCGTCCCGGCCAGCAGATTGTACGCGGCAAGCGCAAGCGCGATGAGAAGAGAAAGACTTCCAAAAGTTGCCATTCGAACTCCAACACGATTCTTGCACGCAAGCGGGGAGGAAAAAGGGAATCCCAGCAAGGGTGTAATCAATTCATCATAAACGCCATGCAGGCAAATTGCCTCACTCTTTGGGCTGAGGTTAGACGCCGGCCGACGCCGGAAGTCAATTAATTGATTCCATGGCCCATCCATGGGCGCTCTTGTCCACCACATGCCCCAACTGCATGGCCAACAATAACATCCGGCCACAGAGGAGTACCTATTGGGCTATGAGGTGGGGTGCCGAGGCGGGCGTTTCGGGATTGAAGCAGAGAATCGGGGGCGGTTCAACTGGTTTGCAAGGCGGCATTCCGCGAATCAGGCTGCGGTGCGCTCTCTATGAGCAATCATCTGATTGGCCCGGGCGAGGATTTCTCCATTCTCGAAAGGCTTGGCGACGAAATGCACACACTCACCAGTATAATCTCCCGCGACATCGTTGCCGCTGTCAAGCACCAGCACGGGCAGCGACGGCATGCGAAGTTGCAACTCAGCCACAAAAGCCGGGCCGCCAATCCCAGCCATGTGTTGGCCGGAGACGACCAGGCCCAGATTCGCGGCAAACTGAGGTTGCTCAACCAGGCAGAGCGCTTCAGCGGCATCGCCGACTCGTTGGACATCGGAGAATCCATTCTCCAGGACCGACTTGCGGACAAAGGCCTGGAGGGGATCGTTATCGACTAATAGAATCGTCGCCATCTGCACCATCAGCCGGTGACAATCCTTTACACGCGCTGCCCCGGCAGTTGTTTGCTAACTGCCTACCTATGATGACGCGGGCGGAATTTCGGTTGCCCATTTTCGCCGCGAACTGGACGAAGCGAAGACCGGGATGTGGATAATTCGTCCTTATCCGAAGAGAAACTCCTTTTCGCGCAGTTCCTTGATCGAGTCTCGCAGGCGAGCGGCTTTTTCGAATTCGAACTTCCTTGCCGCGGCGCGCATTTCGGTCTCCAATTTGCCTATATAGGCGTCGAGGTCGGCCTGCGAGGTCAGTTCGGGCAGGCCAGCCACTTCTTCCTCGGCCACTTCGCCGTATTCGGCCTTCATAATCTGCGCCAGGCCCATGTCCACCTGGCTGATAATCGACTGCGGTGTAATATCGTGCTCCTCGTTATATGCGCGCTGCACGGTTCGGCGGCGATCGGTCTCGTCCATGGCCCGGCGCATGGAGTCGGTAATGCGGTCGGCATAGAGAATGGCGCGGCCCTCGATGTGGCGCGCTGCACGGCCCATGGTCTGGATAAGCGACCCGGCAGAACGCAAAAAGCCCTCTTTGTCGGCATCGAGAATGGCGACCAGTGAGACTTCCGGCAGGTCGAGGCCTTCGCGCAGTAGATTGATGCCGATGAGGGCGTCGAATTCGCCGCGGCGGAGGCCGGCGAGGAGCTTTACGCGTTCCAGCGTTTCGATCTCTGAATGCAAATAGCGGCAGCGTACGCCAACCTCGGTGTAGTAGCCCGCCAGGTCCTCTGACATGCGCTTGGTGAGCGTCGTTACCAGTACACGCTCGTTGCGCTTGGCGCGGTCGCGTATTTCGGCCAGGAGGTCGTCGATTTGGCCCTTGACGGGGCGAATTTCAACCTCCGGGTCCACCAAGCCGGTGGGACGAATGACTTGCTCGACCACCACGCCGGCGGAGCGGGTAAGCTCATACGGCCCCGGTGTGGCGGAGACATAGATTGTCTGGTGAATGCGGTTTTCGAACTCCTCGAATTTGAGGGGGCGGTTGTCCATGGCCGAAGGCAGCCGGAAACCGTAGTCGACCAGGTTCTGCTTGCGGCTGCGGTCGCCGAACCACATCCCGTGCACCTGCGGAATGGTTGCGTGGCTTTCGTCCACAAAGAGAAGGAAGTCGCGGGGAAAGTAGTCCAGCAGTGTCGGAGGAGCTTCGCCTGGCAGGCGGCCGGAGAAATGGCGCGAATAGTTTTCGATCCCGTGGCAGTAGCCCATGGACTTGATCATTTCCAGATCGAAGCGCGTGCGCTGATTGACCCGCTGCGCCTCAACCATGCGGCCCTGCGCCTCCAACTCCGGCACCCATGTGTTGAGTTCGGAGACGATCGAGTCAATGGCCTCTCCCCTCCGCTCCGGTTGCACCACGTAATGGCTCTTGGGGTAAATGGGCAGGCGCGCGTACTTCTGTTTCACGGTGCCGAAGAGCGGGTCAATCTGCGACAGGCTTTCAATCTCGTCGCCGAAGAGCTCGATGCGGTAAGCCGTTTCATCGTAGGTGGGAAAGACCTCGATCACGTCGCCGCGAACCCTGAATGTGCCGCGGCGGAAATCGGCGTCGTTGCGCTCGTACAGGATTTCGACCAGCCGGCGGGTAATGTCCTTGCGGCTGATCTTCTGGCCCTTTTCGAGCAGGAGCAGCATACCGTAGTAGGCCTCCGGGGATCCCAGGCCGTAGATGCAACTTACGGAACTGACAATGATCGAGTCGCGACGCTCGAAGAGGCTGCGTGTCGCGGACAGGCGCATCTTGTCTAGCTCTTCATTGATAGTGGCTTCCTTTTCGATATAAAGGTCGCCGGCCGGAATATACGCCTCGGGCTGGTAGTAGTCGTA
>PLZC01000204.1 GCA_003151985.1 Acidobacteriaceae bacterium | reverse complement strand
TATCTCAATGAATTCGCCTTCCGCTTCAATCGTCGCCACTCCAGCCGGCGCGGATTGCTCTTCCTCCGCCTCCTGCAGCACGCGGTCCTTACGCCACCCACTCGATAACGCCCTTCACGCTCTCGCACTCAAAGCACAAACCACAACCTATAGTGGCCACTGTACTCAGGCAGCTACCCCACTTAAAACAATTCAGTTTTGCAAGGTCCTGAGACATGTCTTCGATACGCGATCACTTTCGGACCAGCGTAACCGCCGGGAAGAGACTTGATCTGGATCAACGCCTCGAAGGGCTTCACGTTGGTGCCGGAGGTATGCTGTAAGTCCTGTAGCAGCGAACTCAGAGCCTGGGCGTTGGTGACGATCTCGCCGGCGGCTTCCGTCGCCTGCATGTTCAAGCCTTCGAGAAGGACGGCGAAGTGCGAACCATTGCAGGGCCTCAGCAAGGCGACCACGCCGTAGCTCTCAAATTCCTGCTGTTCGCCTCCCTCGACATCAAGCGTCGTCGGAATACTGTAACGTTCCAACTCGCCAGGATAGGGGGCGCGGTTGCGGAAGGAAGGCGCTCCGGTGGTGGGGTCCCTCTCAACCACGAAGTTCAGTTCAGGTTCGAACACTTCCATCCACGGGTTGGATCGGTGGCTGCCGATGAGCGCGACATTTCCATCCTGGAAGCTGCGCGAATCGATGTCCCGGGCGTACTGCACATTGTAGCTGCTCCCGAAAGCGCGAGCGATGACAGCTAGTCTCGTGGTGACGATTACATCAGCTGGACTGGTGGAGCGGCGGATCGCTACTTCCCGCAGTCGCGGGTCGGAAAGAGAGAGCAGGCGGCGGCTTAGATAATCGCCGAGGTTCAGGTCATGGCCGCTGAGATCCTGCCATAAGGCAAATCCTGTATCGGCGGAGACGATCTTCAACCCGCCTTCTGGAGCGTTGAATATCTGAGCCCAGAAGTCGCGGAGAGAAGGCGCTTGCGGGATATTCGCCGGGGTGCCACTTCGCCTCTGGAAAAGGACGAGCAGAATGACAACGAGAAGGGCGAGATTGACGGCCAGGGATATTACCAGCCAGCGGCGCCGCGACGCGGCTGGCACGGGTGGGGCGGGGGCTATCGCTTCGAGCGGCTTGGAAATCTCGAGGGGTGGGGGTTCTTCGATTGTAATCCGCGGCAGGAACTCTGGCTTGTATGTCCCTTTGGGGATGGTAATGACGCAGCGCTCCTGCGCTCCCTCCGTTGCGAAATACTTCTCCAGCCGCTGTCGCAGATCGTGGGCGCGAACGCGGACAATATTGTCTTCAGCGGGGTCGTAGTTTGGTCTTCGGCCAAGCACTTCAGTGCCGATGGCCTGTTCCTTGATCCGCTCGTAGCGGTTCGCGAGTGCATGTTCGGTGATGTAGAGAAGGAAGGCCCGCATGGCCGGTGAGCGGGAGAAAGACGAACTGCCGACGACTCGCTGAATGAGCTCGAGCTTTTCTTTTGACCCTACAAGGTCACCGGCCTCTTCAGGATGTGCAGGCACGGGGTGCTGCAGTGAGGTTTGTTGCATGGTCGATCCTGATTCTGGCCTCGGGGCTCCGTGGTCTCTAAGAAAAGCCAAACAGATTCTGAACGCGCCACGAGGGTTTCTACAAACGGACTGAAGTTTACCGTAAAAACTATTGACTTAGCAAAGCCCGACTCATCCAAAGGATGGACCACAAGATGGACTCCGGCCGTCCCGTCGCGCGGTCATTCTGTTCGAGATGAGGGCTAGGCATCTCGTATCTGATAGATTTTACAGAACAAATTACAGTTAATTCACTGCACATCGCAAGGCGAAGCGAGGATACTTCGCAACGAATCGGGAAAGGCTTTGACAACGTTTCGAAGAAGTAAGTGGATCGCACCAGACCATCGCTTCTCGCAAGTGTTCGTTCTAGGACATTTTAGGAAGCCGGTTCGAGCGATGCTACATTCCTTGGCTTTTCTTATGATGGAGGCAGTTCAATGAAAAGAACAACAGCGATGTTGCTCGGATGTCTTCTGGCATTCTGGGCGCTATCTTTCACCGGAGCAGCTTACGGTCAAGGAGACCGCGGGACTCTCGCTGGAACAGTTACCGACGCTTCAAAGGGGGCAATTCCGGGAGCAGCGGTGACGGTGGCAAACACCAGTACCGGGTTCACCCAATCCACCCAGACGGGAACGTCGGGCGAATTCCGGTTTTCCTCTGTTCCCATGGGAACGTACTCAGTGACGGTGGATCATCCGGGATTCAGTAAGTGGGAGACGGGAGCGGTTGTGATCAATATCAACACTCTCGTTTCTCTTGATGTCCAACTGGTGATTGGGGCAACCAGCGAGACGGTCGTGGTCACGGGCGCTCCTCCCGTCCTCTCCGAGGAAGGGACAAACCTAGGAAAGGTCATGACCAACCAGCAGATTATGGACCTGCCTTTGAGTCTCGGCGGCGGACCGCGGAGCACGTATTCCTTCATCGCGCTGACGCCGGGGGTCACCACGGCGGGCGGCAGCCCACGTATCGCCGGCGGGCTGATCCAAGGCACCAGCATCCTGATGGACGGCGCCGAATCGATGAGTCAGCGCCGAAATGACGAGGGCATGACCGGCGTGAGTGTCGAGGCCATCCAGGAATTCAAGGTCCAGAGCTCTTCCTACTCCGCCGAATTCGGGCGGCTTTCCAATGGAATTGTGAACTTTGGCCTGAAGTCGGGGACCAATACCTTCCATGGCACGGCCTTCGACTTTTTCCGGAACGAGTACTTTGATGCGAACAACAGTTCCTGGTCACCGCAACGGAAGGGAGCCCGGCGCCAGGACAATCCTGGTTTCAGTGTTGGTGGTCCGGTTCTGAAAGACAAGCTCTATTTCTTTACCGCATACGAATACGCGTATTGGATCAATCCTCAACCTACCAACCTGATTACCGTGCCCACAGCGGAAATACGGTCCGGCAATTTTCGTAACTATAAGGACGCAAGCGGCCGGATGATTCCGATCTTCGATCCGTTCGACGCAGCCGGAAACCTCATCACCGACCAAACCCAGCGCCAGCCGATGCAGTGCGACGGCGTTTACAACATGATCTGCCCCAACCGGATCAGCAGCCCGATCATCAACACGCTGCAATCCATGTTACCCAACCCGGAACTCTCCACGGGCAACGATCGCGACAACAACTATCGGGCGGTCGCTCAAACGAAGAACAAACAAAAGGTCTTTTCCATTAAGGGCGACTACAACGCGACCCAGAAGGACAGGATGAGCTTTTCCTTTGGGCGCACCTTCAATCCGCCGTACCCGTCGATTGGGCCGGCTGCGGGCGTGCCAACAAGCAACTTTGGCTCAGACAGCATGATTCGCTACTTCCGCTACAACGAAGATCACATTTTCACCAGCAACCTGATCAACCACTTCACCTTTGGTCTCGATCAGCGCCGCATCTTCGAAGGCGGGGCCGGACTCACGGATATCACGGACGACCTGCGCGATTCGGTGCAATATCCCGGAACGGCCTCGCGGCAGGGAATCCAGCATGGCGCCATCACGGAATACCAAACCGAGTTTCTGCAATGGGGCAGCGAGGTGTTGACCGATTCGCGGCAGCGCTCCGAGAGCCTCTACGATACGCTGATCTGGACACACGGCAGCCATACGATCAAGTCCGGCTTCAACTACTATCATTGGCTCTATCGACGGATCGATTGCATCTCCTGCAATGGGACGATTCTCTTCGATGGGTCGGCGACGGGGAACAGCTCGTACGGTTATTCGGGGACCGTCCCTGGATCCTCCGATCTGTTCTCGACCACCAACCAAGGCTCCAATTATGCAGCCTTCCTGTTGGGCCTGACGAACACGGCCGGGTTTAACTGGGGCGCAGACGAGGCATTTTCCTCGCCGTATTTCGCGTGGTTTGCCCAGGATGACTGGAGAGTCTCGCGGAAACTCACTGTCAACGCCGGCCTGCGGTACGAGATTCCGATACCGAAGGTGGAGAGGCATCGCAACAACAGTAACTTCGATCCGACACTCGCCAATCCAAATGCCGGCGGCACACTCGGTGCGTTGGCCTTCGCCGGCCACGGCCCGGGCAGAATCGGCGTCGATCACTTTGGCGATACCCGCCTGAATGCTTGGGGACCAAGGCTTGGCTTTGCATACCAAGTCCATCCGTCAACGATCCTTCGCGGTGGAGGCGGCATCTTCTATCAACCCATTCGCGAGGACGGCAACGCCGATAACGGCAACATGGGCTTTGCCGGCCGCTACTGGGCGCCAGGGAACCAACTCACGCAGGGTGTGAACACCATCATCGACAGCACAAGCGCCGGAGGGTTCCTTACCCCCTTCTACCAGGCTCAGATTCCCACACAAAGGCCACCCACAATCGCGCCGGGCATTCTAATCGGCAACGGCGTTTTCTGGTATCAGCCCAAGGCCGGCCGCACGCCCTACCTCGGCACGTGGGACTTCACGTTGGAGCAGGGTGTGGGGAAGAATTCCTTGTTCCGTATCAGCTACCACGGCAATGCCGGCATTAAACTGCTTTACAAGAAACCAAACTTCAACCAACTCGACCCGGCTTATCTGTATAAGTATGGGAACGATCTTCTAGTGAAGAGCGTCAACGATCCGGAGGTCCAAGCGCTGGGCATCGTGCCCCCCTGGATACCAAGCAACTACCAGTTCAACCAGGTATTGCGGCCATATCCTCAATACACCGATGTAAACATCAATGCCGGTGGCGCGGCCGGAGGACATTCGCGCTGGAATGCGCTCGAAGCGAGTCTCGAACACAGGTACAGTGACGGATTCCAGACGCTCTTCTCCTATACCTTCTCCAGGTTGGTTGGCAATACGGATGGAGAAGACGCCAACCGGGGCGATGGCGCGGCGCAGAACAACTACGATCTAAAGTCCGAACGCTCGATAGACCGCGACGACCAGACGCATGTTCTCAGTTGGAACTACGTCTACGAGCTTCCGTTTGGGAGAGGCAAGCATTTTGCCGGGTCGGCGTCGCGCTTGTTAAATGTTGCAGTGGGCGGATGGAAGCTTTCGGGCATCGAGCGCTTCAATTCGGGCGCGCCCATGCAGGTGGGCGGCGGTCTTGACTGGATGGCCGGGGCAAGCAGTAACTCGAGGGCGAGCTGGGCCCCCGGTTACGGGCCGCACAGCCAACTGAAGAATTCTCATTTCAACAAGTTCGACGAGAATTCCAAATACCTCAATACAACGGCCTTTGAGCGCGCTCCTCGCGTCGAATTGCCGAACGGTATCCGTTATGGCACTTACGGCAATACACCACGCTACATCTCCCAGCTACGCGGCCATTGGGACATGCAGGACGACATCAACCTGATGAAGGGCTTCGCCGTCACGGAAAACAAGTCAATCGAATTCCGTGCCTCCGCCTTCAACTTCCCGAATCGTCGCTACTCTGCGTATCCGGACACGAACGTGGACGATTCTAACTTCGGCGAAGTGACCAATCCGCAAGCGAACTCTCCGCGATCGACTCAGTTTGCGCTGAAGTTTATCTTCTAAACCGAAGCTCCGGTTCGGACGGAGTTTCTCAGATATCCGGCGCTTTGTCGGGCGATTCTCATCAGCCTGGCAGGCCGTCCAAACAGCGCTTGGAAGCGGCAACGCGCAATTATGGCACCGCTGCTCCCAAAGCGCTCGATCATAGCAATCGTTCCGTACAGGTTTCAAACGGCAACAGCCGTGCCAGTGGTGCTTGGCGCGCGCGAAGTCTGTCTCATGCGCCGCGACATGAAAGCATCGTTTGCCAGATGCGGTGACCGTTCACCCATGGAGATGTGGAGTAGTGAATTTCTTGAACGAAACAAGCAGGCGTCGATTTTTGAAGAACGCCGGTGCGGGAGTTGCATTGGTCACTCTGAGCGGGAGTATGGAGAAAACAGCGGCTGGACAAGGACGCGGCAAAGACCAAGGGAGCGCGGCGGCTGCTGCGCACGAAAGTTCTACGCTCAAGTCTGCGACAGGAAAGTTGGAACTTGTGAACCTGCTGCAGGGGACGCATTCGAGCAAAGCTTTCTCCTGCGGAAATACGCTGCCTATCGTTGCCATGCCCTTTGGAATGGGACACTGGACACTGCAATCGAACGTCTCCGCAGAGCCATGGTTCTTCCGTGCGGATGACGCGAGGATAGAGGGCATCCGGTGTACACATCAGCTCAGTCCCTGGCTGAGCGACTATGGGCATGCGACCTTTCTGCCGTTCTGCGGAGATCCTTCCCCAGCGCCGGCAGAGCGGGCGTCCTCCTACCGGCTGAACCAGTCGATTCTGTCGCCGTGCTATCTCCGTCTCGATCTCCTGCGCTATCGCTGCAGGACCGAACTGGTTCCAACCGAGCGCGGAGCCATCCTGCGAATGCGGTTTAAAGAGTCCGGAGCAGCCGGACTGATGGTAGATCTGCCGGGAGAGGATGCCGAGTTCACCGATCTGCGCGAAAGCAGAATGGTGGCTGGATTCACTCATGCCAACAGCGGAGGTGTTCCAGCCGGATTTACTGCGCACTATGTCGTTGAGGTGGATACGGCAATCTCCGGCTTTAGAGTGCAAATGGTCAATGGACGGCGCGTCGGCGTGATCCGATTCCAGGCGAAGAGGGATACGCCGGTAGAATGCCGCATCGCCGGCTCATTTCTCTCTCGCGAGCAGGCAATGACGAATCTGCGCCGGGAACTTGGCCACAGAAGCTTTGAGGATCTGCGCGCTGCGGCGGAGAAGGCGTGGGAGACAGAACTGACGCGGATCGAGGTTGACGGCGGGACGGAAGAGCAAAGGCGCATCTTCTATTCCTGTCTCTACCGAGCTTCTCTGTTTCCTCGTATCTTCCACGAATACGATTCGTCGGGAAATGCGGTGCATTACAGCGCCTACAGCGGCGCTGCGGCACCAGGCGTGATGTACGCCGACCACGGATATTGGGATGTTTATCGGGCGTGGTATCCATTGATGTCGATCATCAACCCGGGACGGCTCGGAGAAATCCTGCAGGGATGGGTGAATGCCTCAAAGGAGGGCGGATGGCTTCCCCAGTTTCCTGCCCCAGGCTATCGCTCGTGCATGACCGGAAGCCTGATCGATTCAGTGTTTGGCGACGCCGCTGCGAAGGGGATCGGGGGATATGACGCTGAGGCCGCCTTCCTTGCCCTTCGTAAGCACGCGGTCCAGCCGGGCAGTCCCGATTCCGGCTATGGCCGTCGGGGAATTGAAGATTATCTGAAGAAGGGATATGTCCCGGCAGACCATGTCGCTCAGGCAGCCGTCGAGACCCTCGACTCCGCATATGGAGATTTCTGTATTGCCCAGGCGGCGCGGGCACTTGGCAAGGGGCAGGACGCTCTCCTGTTTGAACAGCGTGCTCGGAACTGGAGGAATGTCTTCGACCCTGGAACTGGCTTCATGCGCGGAAAGACCAGCGATGGAAAGTGGGTTGAACCGTTCGATCCCTTCTCCTGGGGCGGAGCCTATGTGGAAGGGGCAGCCTGGCAGCACAGGTTCTCTGTGCCGCATGATGTGAACGGCCTGATCGAGGCCATGGGAGGAAGGGCGGCGTTCGTGGACAGCCTGGAGAAGATGCTGCAGGCCGAGGCGCGATTCGATGTCGGAACGTACGGCGCCGAGATTCACGAGATGTCAGAGATGGCTGCGGTGGATTTTGGCCAATATGCTCATAGCAACCAGCCTGTTCATCACGCTCTTTACCTGTTCACAGTTGCAGGACGTAGAGATCTGACTCAGTACTGGGTGCGACGCGTGTTGGATACGCTTTACACCCCGCAGAATTTTCCGGGCGATGAAGATACGGGTTCGATGGCCGCATGGTACGTGCTGAGTGCGCTTGGGTTTTATCCGGTCTGTCCGGGAAGACCCGACTACGTCCTGGGAGCGCCGCTCTTTGACGAGGCGGCGGTCCGGATGGGAACCGGCCATATAACAACGATAAGGGCACTCAACAATTACAGGGACTGCTGTTATGCAGGCGCGCCTCGGGTGAATGGGAAGCTGCATACAGAAGCGGAGATCTCGCACAGGACGATCTCCGAAGGGTGCGAGATGGTCTTCGAGATGGCCGCCAAAGCGCAGGGTTGAATACTGACCCGGTAGCGGGATGAGCGTGTTGTCCGAGGTCAATTGAGGAAGGAATCCAGACATGAAAATACAGGGCAGAGGTGTCACGTTGGCTGCGTTTCTCGTCCTGTTGTGCGGTGTTTCCGCTGCGCAACAGATCTCCGCGACAAAGGAGCGAAGCGACGACCAGCGATTGAGCTTCCAGACGCATGCTCCGTGGTCTCCGCGTACCAACCTGAACGGGGATGTTGTAATGTCCTATGGCATCGATCCAGGGCTGCCGGCGAACCTCGCGAGCTGGCGTGCGCGTGGGTACAGGATCCAGGTGATGACCGGAGTGGCGTGGGGAGAGTACCAGGATTATCTCTACGGCCGTTTCGACGGAAAGAACCACTGGGACCAGGCGCAGAAGGACCGCAATGGCAAGCTGGTGCAACATGGCGTGGATGTCCCCTACATCTCGCCCGGCATGGATTACGGCAACTATCTGACGGTCGGAATCAAGCGGGCACTCGATGCCGGCGCGGAGGCTGTGTATCTCGAAGAGCCGGAGTTCTGGGCCCGCAGCGGTTGGGAGGATAACTTCAAGCGCGAGTGGAAGGCCTACTACGGAGAAGAATGGCAGGCTCCCGATTCGTCGCCGGATGCACAGTACCGTGCGTCGAAGCTGAAGTACATGCTGTACAGAAGGGCACTAGCGCAGATCTTCGATTTTGCGAAAACCTATGGCCAGGAGCATGGGCGCACCATCCGCTGTTATGTGCCGACCCATTCACTCATCAATTATGCGAATTGGAGGATCGTCAGTCCGGAGTCTTCCCTGATCAAGGTGGGAGCCGACGGTTATATCGCGCAGATCTGGACCGGAACGGCGCGCGAGCCGAACTACTACAAAGGCGTGCTCAAGGAGCGCACCTTTGAAACCGCCTTTCTGGAATACGGTGCAATGCAGAATCTCGTGCGCGCCTCCGGGCGCCGGGTTTGGTATCTCAATGATCCGATCGAGGACAATCCCAACCACGACTGGGAGGACTACCGCACAAACTGGGAAAGCACGCTCACCGCGTCTTTGATGCAACCAGAGGTTTGGCGCTACGAAATCATGCCGTGGCCAGAAAGAATATTCAACGGCAAGCATCCGGTAAAGAGTGTTTTCGTATCGACAAAGTGGGTGAAAGAACAAGAGCAGGTGCCCGTCGGCACCGGACTCGGTGGTTTTGGTGCGGCCCCGGACGTTGAGAAGGTAGGCATTCCCAAGGCCTACGAAACAGAATTGCAGAGTGTGATCAGCGCGCTCGGCGATATGAAGCAGTCAGAAGTGCACTGGGACAGCGCGGGAACCGAGAATCTCGGAGTACTGGTCTCGGACACAATGATGTTCGAGCGTGCCGACCCCAGTCCTTCCGATGCCGCACTCGGTTCGTTTTACGGTTTGGCAATGCCGCTGGTCAAGCGTGGGATACCCGTCGAACCAGTGCAGATTGAGAGCGCCAGCGCCCGAGGATTTCTAGCCCGGTACAAGCTATTGTTGCTGACTTATGAGGGTCAGAAGCCGCCAACCCCGGAGTTCCATACAGCTTTGGCAAAATGGGTGCGCGAGGGTGGGGCACTGGTGGTGGTTGACAAGGACGAAGACCCCTACAACGCTGTTCGCGAGTGGTGGAATACGGCGCCTAACTCCTTCAAGTCTCCACGGCAACATCTCTTCTCGATCCTGGGCATTGAGCCGGATGCGACCGGGCTCCATCGGATTGGACGTGGCGTACTTGTGTCGGCCCGGGTCTCTCCCGCCGCACTCACGCGAGCACAGGATGGCGGTGAATCGCTTCGACAACTGACACGCCAGGCGGCAACCGCGGTAAACCTGCCATGGAAAGAAACAAGTGCCCTGGTGCTTCGTCGGGGCCCTTATGTCATCGCAGCAGGCCTCGACGAATCCGTACCTGACGCGAAGCCGCACGTTCTGCATGGACACTTCATCGATCTTTTCGATGCACGGCTGCCTGCGCTCACGAGCGTGACGTTGGGGCCGAATGTCCGTAGCCTGCTCATTGATCTGGATTTCAGAAAGCACGATCGCATGCCGAGGGTAGTTGCCGCTGCTTGCAGAGTTCGGGACGAGCGCGCGAGTATACACAAGCTTAGTTTTCAGACGGATGGAATTGCCGATACAAACGCTGTCGTGAGTATCGCGACATCCAGGAAACCAAAAGAAATCACGATCGGCCGCAAGATAGCCAGTCGCGAGCAATATGACTTCTCCGCGGGGATTTTGCAGTTAAAGTTTAACAATTCTCCAGATGGCGTCCCGGTAGAGGTTGTCTTTGAACAATAAACTTTCCTCTTATTGTGACGCTCAAGAACATTGGTTCTGCATTGTGGATGGCGATGGGGACTCGGGCTGGCTGGTTGCAGGTCGCGGCTCAGTTTAATCCTTGCTAAGGGCGTCGCAGCAAGGGCGTGTTATGTGCAATAGCTATACCGACTCGCCTTGAAACACGGTAGGCAATATCGGCATCAGAAAGGTTACTGTTTCCATGAATCCCGCTCGCCAATTGATCAGGTACTTGGCCGCATTTCTGTTGCTTGGATGTTTCTTGTCCCCCTGCCTGCTGGCCCAGAACAAAGTAGCTTCAAACAAGAATCCTGTTGACTATGCAAATGGATTAGTCGGAACGGCACCGTTGGATGATCAGGTGCTAATCGGAAACGCGCCACCACCAGGCGAACGGCTCTACTCGGGTTTCACATCGCCGGGAGCTGTGCTCCCTCATAGTTCCACGGACATGGCTCCCATCAACGAGGATCCGGACCTGTTCTATTCAGCCGGGATCAGACCTTCCTACTTCTATCCGAACCGGATGATGGTTGGCTTTTCAAGCGGAGCGGATAGAGGTCCTACGGTAATGCCGGTCGTTGGCGACTGGACAGTCCCTGCGGAGCGCAGTGTTTCGGTCTATGACAAGGCACTCGATAAATCTTCACCGGGGTACTACACCGTCTATCTGGACGACTTCAAAACCAAGGTCGAAATGACCGCAGCCACATGGACCGGAGTTTACAGGTTCACGTTTCCTCAGACAGAAAGGGCCCACATACTGATCGATCAGGGCCGGGCAGGAGGGGAGATCGAAATTATAGGGGACCGCCTCGTGCGCGGGCACGCCCAACGCGGCAACCGGAGGCACGGGGCAGAAGAGTCTGAAGATAATCATTTTGTCGCTGAATTCTCGAAGCCGTTCAAAACGTTCGGCACCTTCAGGGAGCTTGCCATCGACCAGGGAAAGATGCCCATTCGGAGGTCGCTGTTGGGAAACAAGGATGTGGAACCTGACGCGCGCACCGTGTCGGGAAACTACGCCGGAGCGTACTTACAGTTCTCCGCTACCGCAGGAGAACAGGTGCTTGTGAAGATTGCGTCCGGTCGAAGCTATGCAATAGCCGAGGAGAGGCTGCGGTCGGAAGACCCAGGCTGGAATTTTGACCATGTGAGGAAACTGGCAGAAGGCGCATGGGCCGGAAAGCTGAACCTGATCGAGGTCAAGGGTGAAACTGAAAAGGAAAGGAGTCTGTTCTATTCCTGCCTGCTCCACTCCTTTGCCAGCCCCCACCTGATAGCGAAGAAAGGTGAACAGTTCACCGGCCTGGATGGCAAGGCCAGGACGGCCGAATACGACCGCTATGACCCCGTACCCTTCTGGGACACCGGCCGCAACCAGATCGAACTGCTGACAATGCTCGAACCCGATGTAAAGGTCGACATCCTGCGCTCGCAACTGGACATGGCTCGCGAGTCCGGTTTTATGGGCACCTCGTTCCATGGCGACAATGCAGTCTTGATGTATCTGGGCGAATGGGAGCGAGGGTTGAAGTTTGACTGGGCTTCGGCCTACGAATACCTCCGTAAAAACGCCACCGACGTGAGTGGTCCCAGAGGTTTCCTCGCGGAATACGTGCAGAAGGATTGGATTTCGGACATCATACCGGACCATAATCCCAGTCCTCCGTCTTCCGATGGCAACGCGGGCGTGGCAACCACGCTGGAATATAGCTGGAAAAATTACGCTCTCGCTCTCTATGCGAAGAAGCTTGGCAAGGAAGGCGATTATCAAATGTTCCTGAAGAGAGCGCACAATTACCAAAATGTATTCGACCCTTCGGTTGGCTTCATGCGCGGCAGGACAATGGACGGCAAATGGATCTCGCCGTTCGATCCACGGGAACCTTATTACACCTTCATGATGAAGGAGGCTTCCGGTTGGTCGACCTTGTGGCTGGTTCCGCATGACGTGCAGGGTCTGATCAATTTATTGGGCGGAAGAGAGAAATTTGCCGCGAAGCTGGATGCGTTCTTTAACACGCCCTACAACCCCAAAGGCATATGCCGTAATTGCACCGGAATGATCGGACAGTACGTCCAGGGCAATCAGCCCGATCAGCAGGCTGCCTACTACTACGACTGGGCGGGTCAACCGTGGAACGCTCAGGAACTGACGCGAAAAATCCTCAAACTGATGTATGGCAGCGATAAATATGGCCTGGCATTTCCGGGAATGGATCACCAGGGTTCGACCTCGTCATGGTATGTGCTTAGCGCCATGGGGTTCTACACGGTCGATCCATCGAGTCAGAACTATATCTTGGGTAGCCCGATTTTCGATGAGGTGACGATCCACATGGGGAATCAGAAAGACTTAGTGATCGTAGCTAAGAATAATTCGGAGAAGAACATTTATATCCAATCGGCAACGATGAATGGGAAGCCCTGGGACAAGCCGTGGTTCAGCCATTCCAAAATTGCGAATGGCGGAACACTGAGGGTCAACATGGCCCGTTGCCAAACCGGAAGTGGGGAAGTGCACCGGACGCGGCGCCCCCATCGATGTCTCCATCGAACCAATGATCTTTTGATAGGTGAAAAGAGGATTGTCAGAAAGAATGATTCGGGAAGATGCGCCGTCATCAAAGCTTGGCTGCAAAGCCGCAGCGCTTAGTGTGCAAAGATGACCCATTAGGTGTCGCCAACGCTGACACCGATACGGACAACTTGTTCCCGATCCGACGACTGGCCAGCTGTATGAGGAATTGATGCGAACTGCGAGTATCGCGAACGATAACGAATCGAGGTTTGGTCTAGCTATGGCACCATCTCGTCCACCCTAATCGCGGACTATTTCTGCCTACGTCCGGATTGTCTTTGCGACGGTCCGCTTTATGAAGCAGCCACTCCAGCCCCCAAGGATGAAGACATGTCCCTTACGCGCCGCAATTTTCTTGCACTCAGCAGTGTTGCCGCCGGCAGCAGTGCGTTGTCAACTTACTCGTTTGCACAACTTGGCAGGGACTACTACCCTTCCGATGCAGCACTTCCTACGTTGCCCGAAGCTGAGTTCCTTGAGGCTGCCGACTTGACGGCGCTGGACGGTGACGAGCAGTCGCTGCTAGTAACGCTCCAGGGGCTGGTGAATAGACGGCGTCCGCGCCTCTACTTTTACTGGGGCACGGATGCGACGAATAAGACGTGGCTGGATACGATCCATGTGCCCAATCGCACGACGACCGATCCATGGGAGTTCATTCCGCGGTATCGCTCGGAGGTCCGAGGGGCTGTCGTCTACGATCCCAACCTGCCGGATACGGTAAACCTGGCGACCAGCATTGCGAGCTTGCACGGAGGCGTGATCGCGACGTCGGAGCTGGCAAAGCGATTCAATCTGGAGGTGCTCGACGATCTGCGCGGACGATTCACAAGTGGACTGGCCGCCTATCAGTGGGCCTTTGACCACCTGTGGCCGCAGATGTCCGATCGCATCCTCACAGCCATCAGACCTGCGAATACTGTCACGGTCGCAAATGTGCCGTGGACGATGCTGCTTCAGGAGTCGCGCCCTATTCATGATGCATCGAACAAGGCCACGTACACGCTCGACCTTTCGAGCCTGCTGAGCGGAGAAGCGGTGTATTTGCGGTTCCAGGATGCGGTGCCGAGCGACGGATGGGGGCCATCCGTGTCGCAGGTCACCATGAGCGCAGACGGCAATACGATCGCGTCGTTCCAACCCGGAGGCGCAGCTGAGCAGCCGTACCTTTTCGATGCCGGTGGCTCTCAGACCGCCACCGGGTGGAGGTTTGCGGATGGCAACAATTATTTCATCTATCGCTTTACGCCGCCCGCCGGTACCAAGCAGTTGACCTTGGCCGTGACGATGTGGAACGAGTTTCTAGTCACGGGCACCAGCACAGCACCCAGTGTGCAACAAGCGAATGCAAACTTTCGCGACTACATCGTTGCCACCAAGGCGCCTGTATTCTGGCTGGACCCGGAGGTGCCCGCAGAGGCCGCGCTGTTTGCACAAATCCTGCAACGCGCGAAGCCGGACACGCCCTACCTGGGCTGGTTTCCACTAGGACATGAGATGACCGGTGTGACGCTGTGTGGTCAGCACGGCTCTCCGGTGGTGGCGGCAGACTTTTTTATCAATGCCTCTGTATTCGCAGGCGTGCGTGCGCATATTGATTCGCGGATCACGCACCCACCGGTACCCAAAATTGAGAACAAGATCTACCTAACGATGACCATGGTGGAGGGCGACAACATCCAGTACAACCAACACCGCATGCGGGACATGTGGGACGATGCAGGGCGCGGGCTCGTACCGCTGAACTGGAGCATCAGCGTGCTGTTGCTGGACATCGCCCCAGGCATTTTGCGTTACTATCAAAGGACGCGGACGAAGAACGATCTCCTAATGGCCGGGCCTTCGGGGGCAGGTTATACCTATCCGGCGGTTTGGCCCGCAGCCGACCTGGAGCAGTTCGCTAAGCGCACCGGAATTTACATGCAGCGGACGGGCATGGACACGTTGTTTGCTTATAATCGCGACAACAGCACCGACCTGCCTTTGAGTGCGGAGATCGTGGACCGCTACAAGCGAAATGTGCCAAATCTGCTTGGCATCGTCTACAACTACGAACCGCAGAGCCAAGTGAGCTTTGTGGACGGCGTGCCGCTGGCGACGCTACTGGGAGTGAACGACTTGGCGAGCGGCAAAACCGCACTGGCGCAGTTAGGTGCGGCATGGGATGGAAAGTCGCCGCTCTTCGTCGCGGCAGGGTTGGAGTCATGGAACATGCTACCGACCGATGCTAAGGCGCTGGCGGATTCGCTAGGCTCGGAGTTCGAGATCGTGCGCGGCGATACGTTCTTGCAGATGCTGCGAGCGACGCAGGGCTAGATGCAGAGCTCGTGTGAAGGAAAGCTTCATTCGATCCACGTAGCACCAGCCCGATGGTCTCAACGTTCGATGGACGCATGATCGTCAGCCCACCGGGTCTTTTGAGGGAGTTGTCGTTGACGCGAACGGCAATTTCCTCACTCGCGCCGAGGCTTGCTGGAGAGCGGCGCTCGAAAGGACGATCGTCTGTATCCGTCAGACCAACGCATATTGACAGTTAGGGATGCTTGGCGGCCCATGCGGTGGAGAGCGACATAAAGTCGGGGGTCACGCAGCCTTAGGCCGGAATCTTGGATACCATTGTCGAAACGTGGCCTCGAGTTCATTGTTGAGCACTCTGGTTCTCGTCTGGAGCAAGAGATGAGCTCCTCGCATGGTCCACTGCATTTGTTGCTTCTTGACGAACCTCCTGCTGACGACCTGGTTGATTGTCGATTCAACAAACGCGGTACTTATCCTTTGTCCCTGCCGCCATCGATCGCCGAAGTTCGGGATGAACTCGCTGTTGTTCCGGATGTAAGTCTCGAAGTCAGCCACGCCGTTGGCGACCTTTGCGGCTGGAGCCGAGTGCTCCCGGAACAGGCTTAGATCGATGGACAGGCCAGTCAGTCGTTCCAGCGCCTCCGGCGTATTCCCGTGCCACAACAGATGCTTGATGCTCTCCAATTGCTTTGCTACATCGGCACCGGTCGCGGGCCGTTCCTGCTGCAACCCTTTGGTCTGTTGCTGCAGTACCGTCAGCCGCATGGTGATGTGGAACCAGTCGAGCAGATGCTCGCTGAACGGATGCAAATACTGCTGCACGCGGCGAACATCTTCGCCGCCATCGGACATGAAAACCACCTGCTGGTTCTCTTGCATGCCTTGCGATTTGAGTAATTCCCAGAGACGCCGGCGCGGCTTTTCGTCATAGGTTTGCACGAAGCCAAAGCACTTTGCTGAAGTCACCTCGTCAACATCCTCGCGTCGGAAGGCAACCACGCTCTTGCCCGCGATCACTTCAAAAAAGCCCTGCTTATGCGCCGCCCGAACGTAGCCGCCATCGATGCCCACCGTGATCGTGCCGTCTGGCAAAGGCTGCTGTTCCCACCCGCTTTCCGAGCCATCGTACTGGTTCATCTGCCTCTCTTCGCCCAGCTCCTGCTCCATCCGTTCCGCCGTGGCCTGCATGTGTTTACGAATAGTTTCTCCATGGATCGAATTGCCGACCGGCAACACTTCCTTCAGCAGATCCGCCACTTTTGCGAACGGGATCAAGGACGCCCATTTGGTCTCCATGTAAAGCATCTCCGCACTGGTTGTCCCTTGCAGCCATGTGTTCGTCGGTCGGAATGTCTGCGGGCCTTCAGGCTGGCAGGGGCACCGGTGCCAGCGCGGATTCGGAACATTCACCGGACCGAAAAGAGTCTTTACCAAGGTAGTTCCAAAATCTTTCATAGCGTGCCGCCGTCCACAATGGGAACAAGCCCGCCGTCGCTCCAGATCCTCTGCAACTTGCTGCGCGATCATAAAATCCTGAACGCTTTCGAGCAGCGCCTTGCTCTCGACCAGGCTCATGCCGAGGGTCTCCATCGCCAATTCTTGCCGCTCGAGAGACAGCACTTGCCTGCGCTGTTCAATGCCGTCCGCACCCATGCTCACGACCTCGACGCGAAGATTCATGCCCGGAACCTGAGCCGTTGCCGCATCAAGTGGTCCAACCGCTCGTTGGCTTCCTGCAAGCTGAACCGGTCCGGTTGCAATGGGCCGTATTCTTTCAGTCTCGCGTCGAGGCTTACCAGACAATCGTCCACTGCGGTGCGCAACAGTTCCCAGCTACTGGAGGGCGTTTCCGGGCTCGATTCGGTCAACATCTGAATCCCAGCTTCGACCATCTTCGGCTCCAGCATCGCACGGCCTTCGCGTTGCCGTTTCAGCATCAACCGGTATCCCGTTGGCCCTCCACAAAATTCGGGCGGCGTTGCACCGCGGCCTCCGAGGCAAACTGGTGTATCTTTCTCCATTCCATCCTCAATGTCGAGGACCTGAACGTCCCACTCCCACCTATGCAAGGTGTCGCAGACATAGAAAAACTTCTCCTGCCGATGCAGCTTGAACTCGTGCAAAACTTGGGCGCGAGTCTTGCGACGAAAGCTGTTGCACTCTTGCCCATGGACCCGAAGGATATAGCCCATCTGGCCGCTCCACCCCAGAACGGCGCAAAAGATGTCGTTGAAGTCGGGAAGGTCGATCCGATCGGGCACCGAGATAAGCCGGATCACCATTGGGCTGACATGGCGAAGTGCTGCACGTAACGTTATGCGCTTGAGGGAGTTCTGTTCAATCATCGAACCAGAGTACTCTGACCGGGCTCCTACCTCACCCCCGACTTTATGTCGCTCTCTCCTGGCAGCGTAACCCGACGCTGAAGCTTGAGCCCAAAGTAGCCGATACTTCGAGCTCAATGTGATGACTAGCAGGGACCTACAACAGCTGGGTTCTGTATTGGCGGAGAGGCCAGCAAGCGAAGGGTCTTGTCGATGGAATTCGTCGACCGAGAAATCGAGCGGCTGAGGGTCACATAGCGTCGGTGGTCGTGGCGGTCGTTGTTGCGCGAGCAACGACCCGATTTTTTCCAGCGTGCTTCGCCTCATAAAGAGCGTTGTCGGCTGTATTGATCAGCTTCAGCAAAGAATCTCCCCGCAGCGGTATGGTAGACGCTGAGCCCGCACTGACGGTAACCACTGCCCCTGTGGCGGACCCACTATGTGAAATGTCTAGGCGCTCCACGCGCCGGCAAACCTTATCGCCAATTGCCAATCCACCACCCACAGGACAATCAGGCAGAATCACGATAAATTCTTCTCCGCCAAAGCGGGCGACAAGATCTGTGGGACGTTCAGCACATTTCTTAATGGCATTACCGACATCCCTGAGCACTTCATCTCCGGCCAGATGACCGTAGGTGTCGTTGTATTTTTTGAAGTCGTCGACATCGATCATAAGAACGGAGAGCCATAATTTCTCCCGAATCGCAAGTTTCCATTGAATTTCCGCAAATTCCTCAAAGTATCTACGGTTGTTCAGCCCAGTTAGCCCATCTACATTGGTCAATCGGGCTAACTCTATGTTTCTCTCGAGAAGCGCCTGTTGACTTTCACGCAACGCTCGATAGGCCTCATCACGTTGCAGTTGAGTCAGATAGCCTTTCGAGTAAAGAGCGGAATAATGTTGGAAATTACACTGGCTTGCACAGAATCATGGCAATGGCTAGTTCAACCAGGAATGGAGATTAGTCAATAGACTTGTAACATGCATTGGGATCATTGCCTGGTCGTCGGAAATGGACGAGTCTGGGCGCGATGGAACCCACGAGCCAATACACTTTGCGCCGGGCAGGTCAACAGTGTGCCAGATGAACTTATGTTTCGAGCTAGCTGAGCGGAAGTTCAGTAAGCGAAAAAATACTCCAGTTTCCGGGGAGCATCAAGGCGCTACTGTCACTTTCCGGCGACTGACCATCGGGGCGCAGACTGGTGTGTTGCCAACTGGTTGGTACCAGACCCCGGCTTAATTCTGTGGCTCGCGAATCGGCACTTGACGGTCGATATAGAACTGAACCTTCAAGGATGCGTGGGCGCTGCCGAGGCAAACGAAGAGCTTCCTGGTTGGCCCGCTGAATCCGTATTGCACATGGGCTACGCCGTCCGGATCGACCTTGGTGACGATCGGTGGGTTTGGATTCACGTCTCGGAGGTCCACGGCATCGATCAAGGAGGCAGCCGCCGTAATCACCTTTTCGTGCATTGCGCTATCGAGGGCTATCGGGACTTGCAAGTCAGGATTCGCATTGCTTCGACCGCAGCCGGCTTCCAGGCCCGCGATCACGTTGTCTCGGGTGACCACCTGTTCTTCGAGGATTGGGTTATCGCGGTACACGCGGTAGAAGAAATCATAGGCACTCGACGTCCGGTTTAGAGGCCGGACCATGTTCAGGTGATCTGCATGGATCTCCTGCGGCGGTGTGGTCACATCGCATCCATAGGTCGCACTGAAGTAGCCGACCACGCGGGCATGAGTCTTGAGATAGCGCCCAACTCCGTTTTCGGGCCTCGTGTCTTCGGATTCAAAAGCGCAGAACCGATGAATACCATTTACGGAATCGTGCCCTCGCCAATTGTGTTCCAGTTGGGACAGGAAGGCGTTATCGCCTGCATCGCTCAGGTCGTTGAGCAGCGGGTCTTTGTCGTAGATGGAAGCTATCCGGGCGATCGTTGAGCCCTCGTGCGGTGTTCCATACGACACGATGAACCTTACTCTCACTGCCTCCGCGGGATGTCTCAACAGCATCTCCTCGACGAGGATGCCGCCCAGGCTATGCGCGACGAAAACCACCTCTCGATGCTCCCATACGTGGTCCTGTCTGAGGTGAGTCCAGAGGATTTCGGCCAACTGCACACTGGACTGTCTTCCATTCGACGCAGGCGTGGGATACTCCGCAACTTCAACGTCGGAGTAGGCAAAGTGCGGGTCCGTCCGAATCAAGTCCGGCCAATAGGTGCCGTTCGAAGCCCGCCAGGACTCGCGGCTCCCGTGAAGGCCATGCACAAAGACAATGACTCTTGACCGAGGCACCGGCTGCGCAAGGTCCTGCCGCGCAGCGACCTGGGGAAATATCGTGGAAGGGTGGAACAGAAGGAACATGGCGACCAGAACGAGCTTGATCTTCATGTCCATCCAACCGTATCTATTCATCTGGAACCTGGAATCTAGCATATAGGCAGCGGATCCCGAATTGGTAGTCCCAGGTTTATCCGCGGCATCGCCGATCAGGTATGACCGAATGCACCCTCAAGAGCATTCCAATGGGGTATCGCGTTTGCGCGGAGATATTGAGGGGCCGGATGGGGGCAGGGGACTGGGCCTTGGACGATTCGTGAAGACGAGCAAAGGACGCAAGCGTCTTGCACCGCTATGGGAGCCTGATGGAGATTGGCCGACTATGGGAATCTTCAGATCCGGGTGTTTTCGCTTGCAGAGTCCAAGAATGAGCCTGATCGATTTTGGAGATAGAAGGGAATTGTGGGGGCGACGGGTTTTTCCGGAGAGCTCGCACGGACAGCGCATCAGGCTATGAAACCCCGAATACTTTATGTTGGTTCGTTGTCCCCTGGCGGAACAAGTCTCTACCGCTTCAGGTCCCTCGAGCGCTTGGATCAGACTGTCATCCCGTTTGATTTGGCAAGGTACGCATTTCGGTGGGGGAAACTGAATGCGTTGCGTCGGCGATTTCCGATGGGACCGCTAATCGCCAAGATCAATGCCGACTTCCTGCGTGCCGTCACAAATGAAAAGCCCGATCTAGTCTGGTTCGATAAGCCCATATTCTTCACGCCTTCAACCATCCGGCGAGTAAAGGACGCCGGCGCACAAACAGTTTGTTACAACCAGGACAACCCGTTCGGGCCATGCAACGAGGGTTGCTGGCATCAGTTCTTCAAGATATATCGCATGTTGGACCTGCACTGCCTCTTCCGCAATGTGGACATCCCGCGGTACCAGGGATGGGATCTCAATTACATCAAAATTCAGCTAAGTTACGATCCGCGCGAACATTTTCCGCCACCGGCGGATTGGTCAGATGCGGACCGCACTCGCGAGGCCTCGTACATTGGAAGCCCATACGACGATCGGCCTCGCTTCCTACGCTCACTTATTCAGGACTTTAACCTTCCGGTCACCATTTCAGGGCCGAGATGGGAAAAGGTGTTTAGCAGAAATGAATTAGAGAGTTACACTCGTGGTGGAATGCTGAAGGACGCAGCGTACCGCGAGAACATATGGAAATCGAAGATAAACCTCTCCTTTGTCACGCAGTTCAATGAAGAAGATGTGGCTCACAAGGCATTTGAGATTGCCGCGTGCCGCGGATTCCTTCTCGCTCTTCGAACCCCAGGACACCAGGCATGTTTTGAGGAGGGCAGGGAAGCTGAATTCTTTTCGTCCATCGACGAGTGCGCCGACAAGATTCGATATTACCTCGATCATTCAGCGGAGCGAGAGGGGATAGCTGCCAGGGGGTGCGAGCGGGCGGCGCGATCCGGCTATGACAATGAAACGCAACTATCGAGAGTCTTGCAGAAACTGCATCAACTGCGCGAATTGTCCGGCCAGTTTTCAGTTGATTGACCTGAAAAAACGCATAGGGATCAATTACTGCTCCCGCGCTCCGAAGCTGCGAGGGGCACCTATTACCAAAGGGAGAACCCCC
>PLZC01000036.1:485-2593 GCA_003151985.1 Acidobacteriaceae bacterium | reverse complement strand
GCAATATTCGCATCGGACCGACACTACCAGCTTTTCTATCGCCCGGGGTCCTTGCCCTGCTTCATGAGAAATTCAACCTTATGGCGATCACTACGGCAGAAGAGGACCTTGCGGCAATCCTTGTCTGAGTTCCCTCGTGGCCGGGCGATGTGCCCCATCACCCGGCACTTTACATTCAGCACAGTAGACTTGCGCTTTTCACAAAAGGTCAACTCGATATGGGCAAAGAAACAATAGCGCCAATCCGGAAACAAGAAGAGAAAAAGAAGTTTGTCCGCCGGCTTGACCACGACGATTCCCAGAGGATCACGCGAGTTGTTCAATGGCTTTTCGTGACGCTGAATGGTTGGTTGGGCATCCAGTTTCTCCTTTGGGTTCGCTATTGCGAGCGGGGTGGCACGGGGGTGAACGTGCCACGGCCCGCAGGCGCCGAGGGGTGGCTGCCCATCGCGGGGCTGATGAATACGAAGTATCTTTTGCTCACTGGACACGTGCCCGGGATCCATCCAGCCGCGATGGTTCTCTTTATTGCCTTCATGCTTATGAGCCTCATGCTCAAGAAGGCCTTTTGCTCCTGGCTTTGTCCAGTTGGAACTCTGTCGGAGCATCTGTGGAATCTTGGAAGACGGGTCTTCGGTCGTAATCTGCGTCTGCCGAAGTGGATGGATTTTCCGTTACGAGGGCTGAAATATCTTCTCTTAGGCTTCTTCGTCTTCTTGATCGGAGCCATGTCCGCCGAGGCAATACATGACTTCATGTCCACGCCCTATGGACTGGTCGCCGACGTGAAGATGCTGAATTTCTTCCGTGATATCGGCCAAACAGCAGTGATCGTCATCGGGTTGTTGGTTCTGCTGTCCATGCTGATCCAGAACTTCTGGTGCCGGTATCTTTGTCCGTATGGTGCACTCTTCGGAATTGCATCTCTTCTCAGTCCAGTCAAGATCCGCCGCGATACCGAGGCATGTATCGATTGCGGAAAATGTGCGCGAGCCTGCCCTTCGAGCTTGCCCGTCGACCAAGTCGTGCAGATTCGATCGGTAGAGTGCACCGCGTGTATGGCCTGCGTCGCCGCATGTCCGGCACAGGACGCCTTACAGTTCTCATTGGCACCGAGAAAAGCTGCAACCCCGGCTGAAAGATGGCGGCACCGCACTCTTCGTCCGACAACCGCTGCCGCAGTTCTAACGTTCATCTTCTTAGGATTGGTTCTTGCGGCGAAGGTATCAGGACACTGGCGGACCAATCTTCCCCGTGGGATTTATGTGGACCTGGTTTCCCATGCGAGAGAGGCGGGGCATCCAGGCATGTAAGCAGCGGGCACTCATGAAATAGAAAGCCGATTGCGTCAGAATGCCGGGATGCCATACGGAACCAGCAATCGCGACGCCTTCACTGCACCAGGCTATTTCCGCCGGAATCGAAACTCAGTCCCAATCGCCGCGATTGTCTGCTGATCCAGCGCCTGAGCCGCACGAGCAAATACAACTGTTTCCTCTACCTGAATGTGGTCGGAATACAGTTGCTTGAGGCGCGCGGTTTCGGAAAGCAACAGCCGTGTATCCACCGGACCTAAACCGCCTGATTCAATCCAGATTGAGTAAAGCCGCTCGACCGAACTGTGCAAATCGTTCGCCTCGCGATGGTCGCCCTCAAGACGATCGATCTCCGCGAAGGACGTTGCGTCGGACTTGCGCAGTCGTGGAAAAAGCGATTCCTCTTCATCTGCCGTATGGCGTTGTCCGCCTGTACGGAAGTATTGCAATGCAGCCTGGACCGCATCGCGCTCCTCGCCAGTCAGACTCCTGCCCTGTGCGCGATCAACTACCACACAGAGGATGCCGAGGAAACTCTCAATCCTCCGGTGGCAGTCCTTGAGCATGCCAATCGGATCATCGAAACCGCTGTCAGGCTTAGCACCTATCTGAATGGCCATTGCATTCCGCTCCTTCTATTTCTGTCGTTCCTTTGATTGTCGCCGATTAGATAGAGATTGCCACTCTCAAGCGCCCTGAAGGACATGAAGCGTTGTTGCAGTCTTTACCTTTGATCGCGGTTGCACATAACTCCTTGGGGCATAAGAGCAGCAAGGCTCTTCGGCATATGGG
>PLZC01000036.1:0-475 GCA_003151985.1 Acidobacteriaceae bacterium | reverse complement strand
GATAGGGGAAGAAAGCCGCTCGGAAAGACTTCCCCCTTGTGCGAGATGAAGACGAATCCCTTGCCGTCATTGAGACCGCGCGGTGCGCGCCCGATCGCGTCGACGGATCTCTCATGCGCGCTAGTGGTTTCTACGCCCGACCTTCGCTGGGCGACTCTCTGCTGCAAGACAAAGCGCCTGTAATGCTGCGCCTCGGTCGTTTTGATATCGAAACTCGCGGTCTTTGAAAGATTGTAAACTTTCGCAAAGACCGACTCGAATTCATCGGCACTCAATAGGTCGTTCAGCTTTCCACGTCCCGTTGGGACAAGGAAGAAGACACTCCAAAGCGTTATCTTTAACTTCTCCATCAATGCGACAATCTCATCGATCTCAGCGATGTTCCTGCGGCTGAACGTGGTGTTGATCTGCACCGGTAGACCAAACTCGTTTGCCCAGCGAAGGGCGTCAAGAGTTCGTGAAAAGGAGCCGCTCA
>PLZC01000060.1 GCA_003151985.1 Acidobacteriaceae bacterium | reverse complement strand
CATGCAGGAGCCCGGCGTCTCGAAGGTAGTCAGCGTTCGCCTCGGCGGCCAGGAGCAACGCCGCGCCACGGCCTAGTTAGACCCTGGCATTCCGCAAATATATCGCCGGTTTGCCGGTCAACCTCCCCGGTCAGACTCCCTTTCCGGCGCTGTCATCCTGAAGCGAAGCGAAGGATCTGCGGTTGTTCTTCGGACGTTTCCGCTTTGGCGGTGATACATCTGAGACGACAGACCTCTGAGCCGTTCGAGGTCATTTGACTTCGCACTCTCGTGGTAGAACGGTTGGGTCAACTCGTACGCGACCCATTTCCTGGCGGCGAGCAAGATCAAATTCAAAGAGCCATGTTTGTGGACCACCGAAAGCAGCGGGCACTCCGCTCGCCTTCACAAATAGCCTCTCCTTCGTTCTGTCGAAACGCACATCCTCTGGGTAGATGTAGTCCCCGGCATTGGCTGCAACCACCTCCGCTCCATCGGATTGGTAGCGTAGGTCAATTCGGCCATCGGGTATTTGAGCACCTGAGATGCGAACTGTGACGCCTCTCGGTGTCACGAGTTGGTAGTCCCAAGCACGGGTAGGAGGAGTGGTTCCCGGATTAAATTGCACTGGGACGCACTCAGCATTCTCGTAGCCGCTGACTACTGGCCCACTTCGGACTATCCGGGTGCAACCGCCCAGAACTCCAACTATAGATAGTGCACAGGCAAGAGTCATCGCAATCGTTTTCATCCAAATACGTCCTTGGTTCTGATTACGAAGCCACGTTCATTCGTGTTCCCGGTCCGATCGTGGCCGATTCGGAAGTTTCGCGGATTTTAGGATGCCAAAAAGCAAACGCAGATCCTTCACTCCGTTCAGGATGACAGAGCATGGAAGAGAAGGGCGGGGAGGTGGCATATTCGGCGTTGCGGGTGGTTGGTGGTCAATTGGAAGGTTTCCCTCTGTAAGCCATCGTTTTTCTCGATCGCGTGAAGAAGGAAGGTTCAGCGCCCCGGCTGGCCGCGCTCGACCCGCATCATTGGCGAGTGGCCGGCGAGTTGGGTTCCGCGGATGACGTGCGGAGTCATCACGATCAGCAAGGTCGCGTAATTCGTGGTGTTGTCCTTGCCCGTGAGGTTGTTGAGCCCGGGAATCTCGCTCAGGCCGGGTGTGCCGCTGACGGCGCGGCTCTCCTGCTTGTCCAGCTCACTCACTACTTCCACAGCCTCGCCCTCTTTCAGAGTGACGACTCCGGAATATGCGCGATTGTTCAGGATGGGATTCCCATTGATAGACGAGCCGGCAAGCGCGTCGATCTTCATGTCGATGGTGAGCGCGACATCGCCGTTGCGCATGACTTTGGGAGTGGCCTTGAGTGTCAGGCCCAGGTCCTGATATTCAATCTGCGGAACGTTGGGAACGGCGCTGAGTGAAGAGAGCAGCCCTTGGAGAGCGCCGGAGTTGCCCGCACCGGTAAGCCCGGGGATGTTTGGACCGCTGCCCGCCAGGCTCGAAAAGGAGGAGGTTTGGATGGGATAACGCACGCCGGTGCGCAGCGTTCCTGCTTCTCCGTCGCCAAGTCGCAACTGTATCTGGTCCAATTCGCGGGAATCCGAGGAGTTCAGGTTGAGATTCAGGCTGACCGTGCCCGGAGCAAAACCGAAAGTGGAGAGGCTGCCTCCGCCAAATGTGGCAAACCCGCCCGACAGGAAAGGATTCGAAACCTGGCCGGACGCCAGCAGGATGCCGATAATCGCAAGGAAATCGCCGGGGGCCGCAAGGCCCGAAGAGACGATCTGCTGCACCAGGTCCTGGTTTGCATTCAGGATCGACCGTGTTTCCGCATAGAGATTGAAGACGCCCATTTGCTGCGGCAAGTGGACGCCGGTGTTTCGCTCGCCCAAGCGCGCAATCTGGATCAAGCGCACGTCGAGCAGCACCTGGCTGCGCCCGTCCAGCAAATCGCGCAGGGTGGCATTCAAGGCGTTCAGTGCGGACTCCGATGCGCGAATGGTGAGAGTACCCGCGGAAGGCTCGACCACGGTCTGCGGCGCCTCGAAAAGATTCCTCGCCATGTTACCCACGTCGGTGAGTTCCGTCGCCGTCAGCCCCGGCAGGTATACGGTCTCCNNCGGCTATCGGGTGTGCTGCGAACCACCAGAACGCGGTGCGCATCGAGCGTGACGTAGAACGATTGGGTCAGAAGGGTCAGGGCCCGCACGGCTTGGCGAAAATCCGCGTCATCAAGGTCCAACTTCACCTGCGTGGCGTGGACACTCTCATCCACGGTGGACTCAACCCCGTAAGCTTGGAACACCTGCTGGATCAATTGGCGGCCGTCGGTGCGCAGATGAAAGCTGTGCAGATCCGTGGTGTGCGTCAGTTCATCCGCGGCGCCTGCCGTGCTTGCGGTTCGCTCGTAGAGTGGCCTGGACTGGCAAATCAACAAGTCGTCACCAAGCTCGTGCAGGTGCTCGGTTGCCTGTATGTTGGTGGGGTCGAGTTCAAGTGCATGAGCCAGCGAAGAGCGGGCGACAGAGGAATCGCCTCGTATTCGGCTCTTTGCCGCGGCCTGGATGAGTGCCGTCACGGCGTGGCTGCGGGCCACGTCGGCTGACAAGGGATAAGCAGTATTCGAAGGATCGAGCTTGGCTGCCGTTTCGAAGCCCTGCTTCGCATCCTCAAATTCCCCTTTTTCAAATAGCTTGCTGGAGGCGAGATAGAGCTTGGCTGCGCGCCTGCGGTCACCGGTGGTTGGTTTTTTGGCGGTGTTTGAATCGGCGGCATCTGCGCTTCGGCTTGTGGCCATGCCTTGCGCGGCGGTGGCCTGTCGTGGTTCAGGCTGGGTCGGTGCAGGCTGGGCATAGAGCCCGCCTGCCGTCATCGCAAGAAACGCTCCCGCAAACGCCGCGAAGAATAATCGCGGTTTGAATGAATCGAGGCGTAATGCTCCGATAGAAAGCCTCTTCATTGCGCCGCCCCTGTAAACGCGAGCAAGGCGGCCAGCGACGTGGCACACACATCCGGTTTCTGTTCCAGCAGAACGTCAAAGCTGTAGCTGCCGGTGGCCACGGCGATCACCGGTAGAGAATTGGCGCGCGCCGCCTCGATATCGCGCGGTGTGTCGCCGACCACGCATACGCGCGCTCCTTCGCCCGCAAGGTCCCTGGCTTTGCGCGCGGCCTGGCCGATGAGTTCCGCGCGGATGGGAAAACGATCGCTGAAGCCGCCGAAGCGGAACCATTCCCGCAAGCCGGCCTCTTCAATCTTGATCCAGCCGATCATTTCAAGGTTTCCCGTGGCTACCCCCAACAAAGCGCCGCGCGAGGCCAGATGCCGCAGAGCTTCTTCGATTCCCGGCATGCGGATCAATTCCATCTCGCTGCGCCGCGCCGCCACCGTGTGGCACATCGCTTCCAGGATGGCGTCGAGTTGAGATTCCAGAATTTCCGCGGGAATCCCCGCCTGGTGGCACGCCTCGCGCAAGATCCCTGTGTCCGTGCTGCCCTGCAACACGATTCCTGCCAACGTTACTTCAAATCCGGTTACACGCTGCACGCTGGAGGCGAAGGATTCAACGTGAATGCGATCCCGGCTGCGCAAGATCGTGCCGTCGATATCGAATAGATAGGCATCCTGCCCATCCCAGGCAAAGCCCGGTTCAATTTGGACGTGCGCTTCGCTTGTGGGCGGTGGTGTCTGCATGGGTGTAGGAGCGCCGTCAACCGTGGCGGAAGCCCTGACGCCCGGCGCTGAATACAGGACGTTCGCTGCGCGGCGGACGCTTGAGCCCGGCGCGCACTTCGGCCAGATTGAGGCCAAGTTCCGCCATGGTGCGGCTCAGGGTGTTGCGATGCATCCCCAACTCCTTCGCCGCCTTGCACTGGTTGCCCCTGTGTGCCACCAGCACCTCGCGCAGATACTGCCTCTTGAATTCGCGCACGGCCTCCTCGTAGTGGATGCCGCTTGAATGCATCTGTGTCACCAGGCTGTCCAGTTCTCGTCTCACTTGCACCTCTTGCTGCCTTATAAGCTTGCCATATCGGGGTACCACAGCGCCTTGTTCAAATCACATTCAACCGTGATTCGGGTGCATCCACTGCGGCGATTCTTCTTCCAGCGTCCTCAGCCCTTGCCGGATCCGATCGCCCAACTCCGCAGGGGTCATTTGACTGCTCAAGTGAGTTGCGCCGAAAAACATCCGCGGCAGCCTTGCCTCCGCCAGCCAGTGGGCTTGGGGAAAGAAAGCGACAATGACCAGGATGCCCAGCGTAACCATCAGTACGCCCTGGAAAAATCCGAAGACTCCGCCTGCAAGCCCATCGAGCCATCCGAGTCCAAGTAATCTGAAGGCTTTGGCCAGCACGTTGCCGATGACTCCGATCAAAGCCATCACCAGCAGGGCAATTAGTAAAAACGCAATGGTATCAGCCACGGCATGAATGCGAATCACAGGCATCAAGAGCGCCGCCACGTGGCCATAATTCCACGCCGCGATGGCGAGGCCGAGAACGAGACCTCCCAGGGAGCAGACTGAGCGGAAAAAGCCTTGGGTGAGGCCGCCGATCACGGCTACCACCATGATGATCACAATTGCCCAGTCCACCAGTTCCATGTTGAACTCCAGTTCGTGCTTTAGAGTTGGATGTCCTGCCCGGTCAGGCGGCGGAAGGCCTCAAGATATTTTGCTTGTGTACGCTCCACCACTTCATCGGGTAAACCGGGCGCGGGCGCCTGCTTGTTCCAGTGGATCGATTCAAGATAATCGCGGACAAACTGTTTGTCGAACGAAGGCTGGGCACCGCCTGGCTTCCATTCCGAGGCCTCCCAAAAGCGCGAGGAGTCCGGCGTCAAAACTTCATCGGCAAGGATGATTCCTTCGCCGGTTCTGCCAAATTCGAACTTGGTGTCGGCGAGTATCAATCCGCATGTCTCCGCATGTTCAAGAGCCCGGGTGTAAATCGCCAGCGTCAACCGGCGAAGTTCCGCTGCATCGGCGCTGCCCACCGCGGCCTCGGCTGCGGCATAGGAGATGTTCTCGTCGTGCGTGCCACCTTCACTTTTGGTAGAGGGAGTAAACACGGGCTCCGGCAGCCGTGAACCGTCCTCAAGGCCTTTGGGCAGCGGTATGCCGCAAACTGTGCCCAGAGCCTTGTATTCTTTCCAGCCCGAGCCGGCCAGATAGCCGCGAACCACGCACTCAATTGGAAACATGTTGGCTTTTTTCACCAGCATGGAACGGCCTTCCAGCTGATCGGCGTAAGGATGCAATGCTTCGGGGTACTGGCTCACTTCGGCGGAGATCAAGTGATTCGGGACCAGGTTCTTCAGCAAGTCGAACCAGAACAGCGAGATCTGGGTCAGAATCTTGCCTTTGCCCGGAATTCCGGTGCCCAGTACGTGGTCAAAAGCCGAAATGCGGTCGGTGGCCACGAGCAATAATGCGCCATCTACCGCATACAAATCGCGCACTTTTCCCCGGCCAAGCAGGGGTGTCGCGCCCAGGTTCGTTGTCAGGAGAGCAGTCACGGGAGAGCTTAACCTCGGAGGGATCTGAATCTCCGATTGTCGAGCGCGAGGCGGACTTTGTCAATCGGTGTGTGTACCTCCTTTGTGGTCATAAATGAGCAGTAACAAGGACAGGAGTGCTGCTCTAATCTCACCTACGGCCACTGTTCTGATACTGATACAAACCCCTGTGATGGCCGTCACGGAACGTACGCCCCGCTTGAGAGAGACTCGCTTTGTCAACATGGTTCGGAGAGTGAGTAAGAAAACTCTCTTAGAGCCGGGCGACACGAGGCAGCAGTGGAAAGGGGAAGCCGCAGCTAGTCTCGTTTGTACAGGGATCACCAGTAGCTGCGCGCTACCGACCTCCAGTGCCGGCTACTGGTCCCCGTCTTAACTTGTGAACTACAAGCGCCTCCAAAGAGAAGAGATCCTTTGGGGGCGATTTTCTGCCTGAAAATCGTTGAAATCACATCGACACTTCCATTGCGCTCTCATCGACTGTGGAAAACGGCTCCCAAAGCGAAACCCCATTTCAGGCGCAAAGCCCCTGTTGGGGGATTGCGCCGGGAATGGGGTTCCTGGCTTGATCAAATTCGAGGAGACTTACTGCCCGGCTACGCCGTCGAGTTTGGCCTGGTACTCAACAATCTGCTTGAGAGTCTCGTAGGGAACGCTGCCCAAAGGAACCATGCGGCCATTCACCATCAGAACCGGAGTCTGATTGATGTTCAAATCCTCGGCCAGCTTCACCGAGTTATCCACTGTAGCCTTGGTCTCAGGGGTTACAGCACAGGCCGCAATCTTGGCGGGATCCTGTCCCGCCTTGGTCGCCGCGCTGTTCAAGGTGAGAGTGATGCCATCCGGAGTGCTTAGTCCGTCCTGGCCATCGTAAACGGCTGCGGCGTACTGCAGGTATGCCGCGCTTCCGCCCTGCTTGGTAACGCAAACTGCATACTCGGCGGCGGTGGTGGCTGCCGGGTGAATGCGAACCAAGGGATAGTTTTGATACACGATGCGGGCTTTGGGAAAATCTACTGCCAATTTGTCCATGTTCGCCTGGGCATCTTTGCAATGCGGGCATTGGAAGTCGGCAAACTCAACCAGTTCCAGGTCCTTTGAGGCCGAGCCTCGATAGGGACCATCCGCCTTCTCTTGCAGCCGCACGCGATAATCCTGGTAAGGATGCTCGCCAAAGGGGAGAATATCGTCGCCGGCAATGATGTGCTTGGCGTCGGGGAGAACAAAGAAACCGATTGCCGATGGCTTCTGCTTGCCGGCCTTGTCGCCAACTATAACGACCACTCTGCTGATCCCTTCCACCGGAGTCTTTACGATGGCCTGCACCTGCCACCTGCGTGCCTCGTCATAGCCCCACATTGCCTGCAGGAAAGCGGTGACAACCTCCTTTGTTGGAGAGGTGGCGGTGAAATTGGTTGGGTCAGCCTTGGGAAACTCGATCGGGGCGGTTGGAGCGGCCGGCGCGGATGGATCTTGCGCGGCAGGAGCGGCCGGCACCTGTTGCTGCGCAGCGGCCTGAAACCCGGTAAATGACAATGCAAACAGCGCGGTAATGCCGGCAATGCGGGCGCTGGTAAAACGGAACGACTGACGAATCAAGCTGTATCTCCTTAAATGTGCGGGAATGCTCGCAACTTCTAGCTTATACCTGAACTTTGACGGCAATGGGAAATCTGCGGCCCATGCCAAACGACTTGGCGGTGACTTTCAAAATCGGGGCAGCCTGTTGGCGTTTGTACTCCGATCGTTCCACAAGGCGCACCACTTGTTCGACGATTTCAAGCGGAAATCCGTACGCCTTGGCAATGCACTCAGGCGTCTCATACCGCTCGACATAGGCTTCAAGAATGGGGTCGAGAATCTCATACGGCGGCAATGAATCCGTGTCCTTCTGATCGGGACGCAACTCCGCGGAAGGAGGCTTTTCAAGAATCGCTCGCGGAATCACCTCGCAGTCGCGGTTCAGCCAGCGGCAGATGGCATAGACCCGGGTCTTTACCAGGTCGCCGATCACCGCCAGCGCTCCCACCATGTCGCCGTAAAGCGTACAGTACCCTACCGCCATCTCCGACTTATTGCCCGTGGTCAATACCAGCGCACCATGTTTGTTTGACAGCGCCATCAAGAGGCTTCCGCGAATGCGCGACTGCAGATTCTCTTCTGTCGTGTCCGGCTTCATCCCGGCAAATAATGGTTCGAGTGTGCGCGTGAACTCCTCAAACAGGCCGCTGATTCCGATCAATTCAAAACGAATCCCCAGGTTGGCGGCCAATTGGCGGCTGTCGTCAATCGAGCCCGCGGAGGAATAGGGGCTGGGCATGCCGACTCCCATTACGTTCTCCGCGCCCAGTGCATCCTTGGCAATGGCTGCAACCAGCGCCGAATCGATGCCGCCGCTTAAACCAACAAGAACTTTGCGGAAGCCGCATTTGCGAACATAATCGCGCGTGCCCAGAACCAATGCGTGGTAAGCAGCCGCGGTGTCGTTCTCCTCTGCAGCGGCAGCCGGCAGGTTTCCGGGCGCACTTGCTGGGGACCCCAGGTCAACCACCACCAGGTCTTCCTCGAATGAGGCAGCCTGGGCAATCAACTCCCCGCTTCCGTTCAGCGCCAGTGACGAGCCATCGAAAATCAAGCTGTCGTTGCCCCCCACCTGGTTGCACATCAGCACAGGCACGCCATGGCGCCGGGCGATGGCCGCCAGCATCTCGCGGCGAATTGGCCGCTTCGAATGCCAGAAGGGCGAAGAGGACAAGTTGATATGGACCTCCGGCCGCTGGCGCATCAGTTCTTCCACCGGGTCGATGGTATAAAGGCGCCGGGGCCAGAATCCCTTGTCATTCCACGCGTCTTCGCAAATCGTGATGGCCAACCGGACGCCGTCCAATTCAACGACCTGCTGGGGCCGGGTGTTTGCAAAGTAGCGTTGCTCATCGAAGACGTCGTAAAAGGGCAGCAGCCGCTTGTGCTGCTCCAGCAGCAGGCGGCCGCCATCCAACAGAACCGCGGCGTTTACGGCGCGCTTGCCGGTCTCACCTTCTGCCGGCAAAGCCACCCCCGCCAGCACCGCCGTAGACATCTCGGCCGTGGCCGCGGCCAACTCATCCACCGCAGTCCGGCAGCGGGCCAGAAAGCTAGGCTTTTCGAGAAAATCGGCCGGAGGATAGCCGCAGATCACCAGTTCGGAGAAGACAGTGAGCCGCGCGCCCAGATCCGCCGCCCGGCGGCTGGCCGCAACAATTTTTTCAAGATTTCCGGTGAAATCCCCGACAGTGGGATTGATCTGGGCCAGTGCAATCTTCACGTATCCAGTTTAAATCCCCGCTTGTGTGGTGTCTCAAAAGTTCAAATCAAAACAGGACTGTCATCCTGAGCGCAGCGAAGGATCTGCGTCTGTTTCTCACATTGTGCCTTTCACGGCATAACTTCCGGTTTGTCCATCATACGGCCGCAACCCTATAAACGAGCGCAGACCCCCTACGCCAAGTAGGCATAGATATTCTCTTAACACTCGTCGTCCTCTCGTTACCAATCCGCCATTGTTGACGACCTGTAGAATATGGGCATCATGGAAATCACTCAGGCGCAGAAGGATGTTCGCGATACCTTTGTCGGTGGATTTACCGGCCAACTTGTCTCGGCCGTGCTGTGGGGCACATCGGCAGCGGCGTGCACATGGCACTCTCTCCATCTTGGAGAGATCGTCCTTGTGCTGGGCGGGTTTCTCATCTTTCCCGTCACACAACTGCTGTTGCGAAGTCTGGGTCATTCCTATGCGCTTCCGAAGGGACACCCGATGAATGCGCTTGCCATCCAGGTTGCATTCACGCTGCCGCTCACATTGCCCGTCGTGATCGGCATCGCGGCTCTTCGACCTGCCTGGTTCTACCCAGCTTTCATGATCACGTTGGGAGCTCATTATCTCCCGTTCGTATTCTTGTACGGCATGCGGCAGTTTGCCGGACTGTGCGCAGCGTTGGTCGCAAGTGGTGTTGCGATTGGCATGTATCTGCCAAAGCCGCTCAGTCCTGGCGCTTGGCTAACAGCAACGCTACTCTTCCTCTTCGCGTTCGTCGGCCGACAAGTCTCGCGGCGCAACTAGCATCGAATGGCGTAGTCTGAGAATGAGTCCTCATAACGTGCATGTCGCCAAGTTTCGGGCAGTAACCGTGCTTTTGGGTGGTTGACCGCCTATCCGGAAATTACCAAGGCGTTAATCGCTGCGACCCTCCGGGGCGCGGATTTCTGGGGGGCGCAGTTCCCCGGGTTTCACCCCGGGGCTACTTTCGAAACGTCCCTACGGGACGAGTGGCCTTTGTCGCGGGAGGATGACCGCCCATCCGGAGATTACTACTGCGTTCTTCGATGAGACACCGAAAAGCAACGGCAAAAGCAACCGCAGATCCTTCGCTGCGCTCAGGATGACAGACCGGCGACGGACGCTGCGCTCAGGATGACAGACCGACGACGGACGAGTTGCCCACCCTCTTAGCCTTCGCTCAACCTTCCTCCGCCTCGCGCAGCTTGGCAATTACGGTAAAGTCTTCCAGCGTCGTGGTGTCGCCCTTGATCTCGCCGTGCGTGGCCAGTTCTCGCAACAAGCGGCGCATGATTTTGCCGGAACGCGTCTTGGGCAGCGCCTCGGTAAATCGAATGTCGTCCGGGCGCGCCAGCGAGCCAATCTCCTTCGATACCCACTTGCGCAACTCGTCCTTCAACTCCTCGCTTGGCTGGTTGCCGCTTTCGAGCGACACAAACGCCGAGATGGCCTGGCCTTTCAGCTCATCCGGGCGGCCCACCACGGCGGCCTCGGCCACCTTGGGATGCGCTACCAGCGCGGACTCTACCTCCATGGTGCCGAGGCGGTGACCGCTGACGTTGATCACGTCGTCCACGCGGCCCATCAGCCAGAAATACCCGTCGGCATCCATGCGGGCGCCGTCGCCGGTAAAGTAGCAGCCCTCAACGTCGCTCCAATAAGTCTTCTGGTAGCGCTCCGGGTCGCCATAAACAGTGCGCGCCATCGAGGGCCAGGGCTTGCGGATCACCAGCAGGCCTCCATGCCCGGCCGGCACCGCCACGCCCTCCTTGTTCACCACCTCCGCCTGAATGCCGAAAAACGGTCGCGTCGCCGAGCCTGGCTTCGCCGGTACCGCGCCGGGAATAGGCGCGATCATGATGCTGCCTGTCTCGGTTTGCCACCAGGTATCGACGATGGGGCAGCGATTGTGGCCGATCTTCTCGCGGTACCACATCCAGGTCTCGGGGTTGATCGGCTCGCCAACCGTGCCCAACAGGCGCAGGGAGTCCAGCTTGTGCTTCGTCACGTGCTGGTCGCCCCACTTGATGAAAGCGCGAATGGCCGTCGGCGCAGTGTAGAAGATGGTGACCTGGTGATCGTCCACAATCTTCCAGAAGCGGGAGAAATCCGGCCAGTTCGGCGCGCCCTCGTACATCAGCACGGTGGCGCCATTCTGCAGCGGCCCATAAACAACGTAGGAGTGGCCGGTCACCCAGCCGATATCCGCCGTACACCAGAAGATGTCCTGGTCCTTGAGGTCGAAAACGTACTTCGCGGTCAGGTAGGTCTGCACGGCGTAGCCGCCGGTGGTGTGGACCAGTCCCTTCGGCTTGCCGGTCGTGCCGGAGGTGTAGAGGATGTAGAGCGGGTCTTCCGAATCCATCTCTTCGGCAGGGCAGTCGGGCGCGGCGGCAGCCATCAGGTCGTGCCACCAGTGGTCGCGGCCCTCGACCATGGTGACAGGCGAACCGGTACGTCGGAAAACCACGACATGCTTCACGGTGTGGCAGGCGGCCACGGCCTCATCCACGGTGCGCTTGAGCTGGATATCGTTGCCGCGGCGGTAACTCGAGTCCTGAGTGAGAATAGCCACGCAAGAGGAATCGTTGACGCGATCGGCAATGGCAGTAGCGGCAAAACCGCCAAAGATGACGGAGTGAACGGCGCCAATGCGTGCGCAGGCCAGCAGGGCAATGGCCAGTTCCGGCGTCATGCCCATGTAGATGGCCACGCGATCGCCCTTTTGAATTCCAAGGCTCTTCAGGGCATTGGCGAACTTCTGAACTTCGACGTGCAGCTCGGCATAGGTCAGCCGGCGCACTTCGCCCGGTTCACCCTCCCAGATCAGCGCGGTCTTGTCTCGCCGCGAGCCCAGTGCGTGACGGTCCACGCAGTTGTAGCTCAGGTTCAGCTTGCCTCCCACGAACCATTTGGCCCAGGGAAGATTCCATTCCAGCACCTTGTCCCACGGCTTGAACCAATGCAGGTCCTTGGCGGCCTCGGCCCAGAAACTCTCCGGATCGTCGATGGATTGCTTATAGAGCGCCTCGTACTGGGCGAGACTTTTGATGTGCGCGTTTTCACTAAACTCCGGCGGCGGCGGAAATACGCGAAGCTCGCGAAGGGTTGAATCCAGATCCTGATTGCTTGCAGCGGAAACTGGCAGGGCAGACATGGTAGGCGTCCTTTAGGAAACACATAAAATTGCAGCTCGCGGGAGGCAATGGAGCAGGCGTCCGCAGAGACCCCCGTGCCAGTCACTTTAACGAGGTCGGGGTACGCCCGGCAAATCGCCGCCAATGATCACACGGCGCTGGGCGCTTCCGGCGATGTCGATGCCTCCTCCCAGATGAGCGTGCCGTGGGTTTCTTCGAGGAAGATCATCCCAAGCAGGAAAGAGGCGGCGGCCACCCCTATGGGGTAATAAAGTCCGGCGTACATGCTTCCGGTGGAGGCGCACAGGCCCAGTCCGATGAGCGGCAAAAGGCCTCCAAAGACGCCATTGCCGATGTAATAGGGAAGAGAAACCGAGGTATAGCGCACCTTTGCGGGGAAGGCCTCGACCAGGTAAGCGCCGATGGGTCCATAAATCATGCAGAAAAAATCACCTGGATCCACACCAGGAAGATCGGCACTCCTGCTCTCTAGCTCATATTGTCTTCGATAGCAGACTCATCGCCACGAGTTATCCTGTTGAAGACCGATGTCTCTCACTCACTCAGTGGACCAAACTCCTGGACATTCCGGAAATGCTTTGCGTGGCGGCCGAAAACGCCATTGGCTGCGCACTGTCTCGTGGATCGTAGGCAGCCTGATCGTCCTGCTGGTACTGGTCGCAGTGGCAGGCGCGCTATGGCTTCGCTCAGCAGAGATGGCAGCTTTGCCGACTCTCGACGGTGAGTTGAGCCTCACAATTTCTTCAGGTTCAGGACTCTCGGCTCCGGTGCTGGTGAGACGCGATGCCCATGGCGTGCCGCATATTGAAGCGGCAACGCAGGACGACCTTTTTGTTGCACAGGGATACGTGACCGCACAGGACCGGTTGTGGCAAATGGACGCCTTCCGGCGCAACGCCAACGGCGAACTGGCGGAGATTCTGGGTCCCTCGCTCATCCGCCACGACAAAGCGCAGCGCGGGTTTCAATTCCGTTTGACGGCGCATCGAGTCTATGCAAACCTTCCGGCCATCGATCGCGCCCGCCTGGACCAATACGCGCGCGGAGTAAACCTTTTTATTGCGCACTGCGAGAATTCGGGTTCGCTCCCGGCGGAGTTCAAGCTGTTGCACTATCGTCCCCAGCCCTGGAGCGGGGTTGACTCGGTGAGCATTGGCATGATGATGGTGCAGATGCTGGACACGCATTGGTACGTCAAGCTGGGGCGCGAGCGAGTGTCGGCCGATCTGCACAACCCCAAGTTGGAGAGCGATCTTTACCCGGTCGGTTCCTGGCGCGACCATCCGCCCACGGGCGTGCTGCTGGACTTGAGCCAGCCTCACCCGGAACCGGCGCCGGCGGCAAACTCCGACGATGAAGACGAGCGCACGGAGACGAGAAATGCACCGCCTTCGGGAACGGAAACAGTCCCTCCCATGTCCGAAAATCCGGACCTGGGGCACCCATACGAAGATCCGCGAGCCTTGCGCGCGCTGCTCGGATTGCCGGATTGCGCCGGTTGCTCGCCGGGATCGAATAACTGGGTGATTGCGGGAAGCCACACGGCGAGCGGCAAGCCGCTGCTCTCAAACGATATGCACCTGGGTCACGGCGAGCCGAACATCTGGTTCATGGCCGATTTGCTTGCACCGGGTTTCCACGCCGCAGGGGTCACTCTGCCGGGCATGCCGTTTGTGGTGGCCGGCCACAACGAGCATGTGGCCTGGGGATTTACGGCGCTCTTCGCCGACGTGCAGGATCTCTACGTTGAAAAGCTCGACGGCAAGGGCAACTATCTCGCCGCGGATGGCACATGGAAACCGCTGGCCTTGGATCACGAAGTGATTCGCGTGCGCGCCGGAAAGGATGTGGTTCTCGACATTCCGTCCACCGCCCACGGCCCACTGCTGGACCCGATTTTCACCAAGGACAAGCGGCCCATCGCTCTCAAGTGGACGCTCTATGACCCAGCCCTCAATGCCCTTCCGCTCTATGAAATGAATGCGGCGGCGAATTGGGCGGAGTTCTCCGCGGCTCTTGGAACCTGGTGCTGGCCCACGCAGAATCTGGTTTACTCCGACGACCAGGGGCATATCGCCTACCAGGCCATCGGAAAAGTTCCGCTGCGGCCGGGCGGCTTGAAGGGCGTGCCCATTCAGGACGCTCTGCACGAATGGCAGGGTTACATCCCGTTTGACGCCATGCCTCACGCCGTCGACCCGCCCTCGGGATTTCTGGCTACGGCTAACTCCCGGGTCACGATCGAAAGCTCTCCCTACCCGCTGTCGCTGGAATGGGTCGATCCCTACCGCTCCGAACGCATCTACAAGCTCCTGCAGGGGCGCGACCAGCTCAAGCCTGCGGATCTGCTCGCGGTCCAGACCGACGTTTATAGCGAAGCGGACCAGGAGTTGGGGCACCGTCTTGCCTACGCCATCGACCATGCGGCGGGCACGGACGATCGCTTGCGCCAAGCCGCCGACCTGATGCGCAGTTGGGACGGCCGCCTGACCACAGATTCCGCTGCTGCTTCCGTGGTGGCCCAGGCCCGACAGGCTCTTCGGGCGCTGATTCTTGAGCCTAAGTTGGGCAAGGACGCCGAGCAATACGATTGGTCGGAATCCGACTCTGCTGAAGAAGAGATCGTGATGCACTCCAGCCCTGACTGGCTGCCGCCCGGCTACAAGAACTGGGATGCCTTGCTGACCGAGGCTGTTCGCAAGGGCATGAAAAAAGGGAAGGCTCCCAGCGACCTGACGAAGTGGACCTATGGAAGCTGGCACGTGGTCGATATCGAGCACCCGCTGGCAAGCTTTGTGCCTCTGCTAAGCCGCGTGGCTGGGACTGGCTTGCAGCCCCAGAGCGGGGACACCACTACCGTGAAGCAGGTGGGGCGCACCTTTGGCCCCTCGCAGCGATTCACCATGGACTGGAACAATGTGGACGGCTCGACGGAGAACATCGTCCTTGGCGAGAGCAGCAACCCGCTAAGCCCTTACTTCAGGGACCAGTGGAACGATTGGTATGGCGGTACCACGTTCGCCCTGCCCTTCAGCCCGGCTGCGGTAGCGGCCAACACCCGCCACACTCTGCGCCTGATGCCATGAGCTTGCAGGCCGCCAGGCGCTTCACCGGGCCTGCTCTCATCCTCCTCGCTGCTGCCCTGGCAACCGTCCCGCTCTTTATCCACGGACCGTCGTGCGGCCACGACTTTGACTTCCACCTGGTCTCCTGGCTCGATTGCCTGAACAGTTGGCGCAATGGGCTCTTCTACCCCCATTGGTCGTCGAGCGCCAACTTCGGCGCCGGGGAACCTCGATTTGTTTTCTACCCGCCTTTGACGTGGATGCTCGGAGCCGCTCTCGGGGCAGTTCTGCCTTGGGCAGCCGTTCCCGCGGCTCTCACTTATCTCTTTCTGGCCGGCTCGGGCCTGGCCACCCGCGCCCTGGCCCGCCAGGCGCTCGACGACGCCCCGGCAACGCTGGCCGGTTGCGCGGCACTTTTCTCCGGCTACACGCTTTTCACCGCTTACGAACGCTCCGCCTTCGGCGAGTTGGCCGGAGGCTTCTGGATTCCGCTCCTTCTGCTTTTTGCGCTGCGCCAAAGCGATCCTGCCGGCTCGGTCTGGAAGCGCGCTTTAGACGGCTCCACGCTCCCGCTGGCGCTCGTGATCGCCGGTGCCTGGCTTTCCAATGCGCCGCTGGGCGTAATGTGCTGCTACCTGCTGGCGGCGGTGGCTTTGGCCGCCGCACTCCTCGCCCGGTCATGGGCTCCGGTGCTTCGGGCGGTCCTGGCCGCTGGCCTCGGCCTGGGGCTGGCCTCGTTCTATGTGATTCCCGCCGCATGGGAGCAGCGCTGGGTCGACATCCGCCAAGTCACCGAGGACCCCGGCGAAATGATCGAGAACAGTTGGCTCTTCGCTCGCCACGCCGATCCAGCGCTGCAATTCCATGACACTGAGCTGTACCGTGTTTCGCTGCTCGCCGCCACCATGCTGGCGGTTGCATTGCTCGGATTGCTTGTCGCTTGGAAAAGGGGCAAGCTACCTGCGGATCGGCGCTGGTGGATTCCATTGGCACTCATCCCGGCGGCAGTTTTCTTTCTTCAGCTTCCCGTTTCATTGCCGGTGTGGAACCTGCTGCCGAAGCTCCGGTTTCTGCAATTCCCCTGGCGCTGGCTGGCGGTGCTTGAGGCGCCAATGGCCATCTTCTTCGCTGCTGCCATCTGGTTCGCCGGACGCTGGCGGCGGATGGCCGTTTTGTCACTTTGCACTGTTGTTTTTCTGTCGGCTGCTGCCGCGGCAGGCAGATTTTTCTACCAAGCTTGTTACGTGGAGGACGCGGTGCCGGGAATGCTGGACGTTTATCGTTCCGGCATCGGATTTGCAGGAACCGACGAATATGGCCCTCCCGGCAGTGACAGCTCATTGGTCGCAACTGGCCTTCCTGTCGCTTGCCTGGTCACAGATCCCGGCATGACCCTGGGCGCTCCTCCCACCGATGAGAACGCGGACCCAACAGTCCTTGTCTGGAACCCTACTCAGAAATCCTGCCTAGCTACACCCTTCTCACCGGAGCCATACCGAATCCGGCCCGAGGATCTGCGCATTTTCGCGAACATTTCCCACCCCGGTTACCTGATTCTGCGCCGCCGCAGCTATCCGGCCTGGCGGGTGAAAGTGAATGGAAACCCCATCCACGCCCTGCCTCAGCGCGATGACGGTCTGATGGCGGTTCCCGTGCAGCAGGGCCGGCTCGATGTGACCGTCGATTGGACAACGACTCCTGACGTGCTTGTTGGCCGCTCGCTCACCTGCCTTTCCCTGCTGTTGCTCACATGGCTTGGTTTCCTGGAGCGTAGGCTGAGCTGACCTCGGTTATCATAATGGGGATGCCAGCCGACGTGAAATCGCTGAAAGCGGAAGCCGCGGAAATGACCGACCGCGCGCTCGAGGCGTTGCTTCCCAGCGTCGATACGGTGCCGGCGTCAATCCACGGAGCCATGCGGCACTCCACTTTTGCGGGTGGAAAGCGATTACGACCTCTGCTGGCCATGCAAGCGGCTGTGGCCATCTGCGGCAAGCTGCCCCCCGGGATCGAGCGGCTGGGTGCGGCTATCGAGATGCTGCACACCTACTCACTGATCCACGACGACCTGCCCGCCCTGGACAACGACGACCTGCGCCGCGGCAAGCCCACCTGCCATGTGGCCTTCGGTGAGGCCATCGCAATCCTCGCCGGCGACGCTCTGCAGACCCGTGCGTTCGAGGTGCTGGCCGGGCTCGATTCCCCTCCCGCTGCTACTGTGCAAATCATCGGCCTGATCGCCAACGCCGTCGGCACGGTCGAGGGCATGATCGGCGGCCAGGTGCTGGACCTCGAAAGCGAACACCAGAAGCCCACCCCGGCGCTGGTCGAAGCCATTCACCGCGCCAAGACGGGCGCGCTGATCCGGGTAAGTGTGGTTGCCGGCGGCGTCTATGCCGGGGCCAATGCGGACGACGTGGCCCGCCTCGACCGGTTCGGCCGCAATGCAGGGCTTGCCTTCCAGATTGTGGACGATGTGCTGGACATGACGGTAGATTCCGAGCACCTGGGCAAGACCGCCGGTAAGGACCTGGCCACGGAAAAAGCCACATGGCCGGCAGTATTCGGCATTGAGCAAAGCCAGCGCGACGCGGCCCAACTGATTGAGGAGGCGTTTGCGGCGCTGGAGCCCTACGGCAGCCGCGCCGACGGCCTGAAGTCGGTAGCCCGCTACCTGATCGAGCGGAAGAATTAGGGATGCTTTCGGAAGCCGACATTCTCACCGCATTGCGCGATTGCTTCGACCCGGAAGTGAAGCTGAACCTCGTCGATCTGGGGTTGATCTATGCGGTTGCCACCGGGCCCGATCCCGACTCGACCCCTCGATGGCCGCGCCAGTGGGTCAAGGTCACCATGACGCTGACCACGCCGCAGTGCCCGGCCAGCGGGCTCATTTTCGAGCAGGTAAACAACCGGCTGGCAGGCATTCCCGACATCGGCAAAGTCGAGGTCGAGCTGGTATGGGAGCCCAAATGGACTCCCCACCGCATCAGCGCCGAGGGCCGCCGGCAGCTTGGAATCTAAACCTGCCGGCCCATGATCCGATGCAGCGTTTCGCGCTTGGCGGCTATGTCGTTGACTGTGTCCTGCACCTTATCCAGCACCCGCTGCACCTCATCAAGATAACCTGGCAGCATAAGCCACCATGAGCGCAGCGAATCCTCCTGGTTGAGCAAGGCGAGGGCCGCGCCGGATGCGGCGGCCACCGCACCGGCCCGGCGACGCCCGGCCAGCAGCAGCAACCCGCCCGCAATGAGTGTTCCACCCGCGGCAAACCCTACCAGATTGAGGCCTTCTTCCCGCTCGGCGGCGGGTTCGGCCAGCGGAACCTTCGATTGAAGCGGCACAACTACCATGAGTTCTCCTTCCGTCCCATTGAGGAACAAACCGCACGAATGGTGTAGATGCCGGGAATCAGCTTCCAGTCGTTTACCGCTTCGGCGAGGATCACCGTGAAAGAACCTGGCTTCGGCCTTGCCCGGAACCATCCCGCCGAATTCCCTCAATCCAGATCGAACTCCCGTATCGGTTTGGTGTCGGGGAGGTCCTTGGCCTTGCGCAGAGCCTCGGCGAACCTCTTTTCAAAGAGGTCCTCCTTGTTTTTCTCCGCCTCTACCGATTGGCGGAAGATGGACTCCTTGCGCTCTTCCTGTTCGCGCATGGCCTGGGCCGCCGTCTCCAGGTCTTCGAACATGCGTTTGCGCGGAGCCGGCGTGTGACTTACCACCAGCCCGTTCGCTGCATCGATTACCAGCATCGCCCCACAATCCGGGCAAGCAACTTCGAACGTCTTCTGCTTTGCTTTTGCCATGACAGTTGAAATTGTAGAGGCTGGCGCGGCAGCTTGCACAGCGGTCACGATGCCCGGCTCACACGATTGGCGCGGAAACCCTGTAACCGGCCTCCACCCGCTGCCTACTTTGCCGCGGGCACGGCGGGCTGAGTGGCGAACTTGTCGCGTGCCAAAGGCTTGGAATGGCGGCTGGTCTGCGCTGCCTGGCCAGAAACCTTGTTGGCAGGACTAGTATCTTGTCGCATTGCTGCCGCAGCCGCCGCATGCGTCACTATTGGACCCTTGACCGTTTGCGGAACGCGCATGGCGCCGGCATTTGAAAATCCGCCCGACGCTGCCCCATGCGGAGGCACGCCTGCCACTTTGGCCGAGGGTGGCGGCTGAACGCGGGAATATACACCCCATCCACCGCCGGCAACCACAAACACAATGGCAGCAGCAGCCGCGGCGCGCATCCAATTGCTGCCGGGCCGCAGCGCGGCAGGCCAGTTCAAGATGCGGCCTCTGCGCGGTGCGGTTTTCAGTCCGGCATGCACGCGATCCACCAGGCCCTCGGGCACGGGAACATGCGAGATGAGCCGGAGCGTGTCTTCAAAGTTCGACATCGCGCCGGAAACAGATTCGTCAGAGTAAGGATTCATCGCAAACTCCTTGAGTGGTTGAGCAGGCCAGCCATAATATTGCGCGCGCGAAACAGCCGGGAACGGACACTGGACTCGGTGATATCCAGAATCGAGGCAATCTCCACGCTGCTCAGCTCTTCAAATGCAGAGAGCATCAGCACCTCCCGCTCCTTGGCGGGAAGCTGCTCCATGCAACTGAGCACGTGGGCGTGGTGTTGGGCAGCAGAAGCAATTTGCTCGGCGCTGAGCCCGGCCGCGGGCAGAACCCGAGCCAATTCCGAGACGTCGTCGGTCTCCGGCCTTGTCTTGGCGCGGCGCTTGCGGTCCAGCACAATATTCCAGACAATACGGATGAGCCAGACGCGATTGTCACGCACTTCACCCAGCGTATCGCGGTGGCGCAGAACGCGCAGAAAAGCCTCTTGCACGGCATCTTCGGCATCGGAGGGATTGCGCAGGACAGAGAAAGCAACGCGATAAAGAGTACCGGCATACTGGCTGACCAGTGCCGCGAGCGCTTCCTCTTCCGCGTGCTGGCGGGCTTGATCGGACACAGCGTTCTCTGGAATCTCCATCCAACCTGCGAGTATTGCCTGGCTGGCGCTCATACGTTACCAGACGCAGGCGGGGAGAAAAATGCTCAAAATCAAGCATCGTGCAAGTTGCGCGCGCCGGAAACGAAAAACCCGCGGAACCGGCCGCTCCGCGAGTCCTTTCGTTCTGTTGCGCGGCCTATTGCTTGGCGGCGAGCTTTTGCGCGGCGATTGATCCAGCCGCACCATCCTTGTCGGCGTCTTTCACCTTGGCCCACAACGCGCGAGCCTGGTCCTGCTTGCCTTGCGCAACGTAGAGGTTGGCCAAATCAAGCTGCGCCACACTGGCTGGAACCGTTTCGGAAGGCTTGACGGAAAGAACCGTGTAGAGTTCGATAGCCTGGGCGTCGCGAGCAGTTTGATGATAGAGACCGGCAAGGGCCAGTTTTGCCAAATTTGCCAGGTTGTGATCCCAGGCGCCGGCAGCGGTCTTCAACTCGCTCTCCGCAGAGGCGGTTTGGCCCAGTTCCTGATCGGTAATCCCGGCAAAATAGCGCGCTTTTGAAGCCTCGGGAAGCCAGCCGTAATGCTGGATCACCGCCAGAAACTGCTGATTGGCGGCCTTCGAGCGCTCGCCGGCGGTCGGGTAAACTCCCTTTTCCGGCGGAGCGCCGGGCTGGGCCAGGGGCGTGATGTAGGTGTCGAGGGCCGCGCCCAAGGCACTGTTGGCGGCCGACGAACGCATATTCCAAAAAATCAGCGCGCCGCCGCACAGAACGACAACTGCGACAACGCTGATGGTCCAACGCACAACGCCGGAACGGTGACCACTGACCCAACTGAAACTGCTGACAGTGGCCTGGGCGAACTTGTCCCCTTTAAGGGCATGACGGGTTTGAGTATCCACGGGGTCTCTTCTTGTCCTTCTCGGTCGACTTGCAGGCGGGTCCGTACGAGTGGAGGCACTACGACTGCAACCTTAACAGTCTATCAGCGCGCAAAGAGCAGCGTCCACCGGGCACTCGCGCAAAGTAGCGGAAAGGAGTGCTAACGTCCGGATGCGGCCTCAGGAAAGCGAAGGGCACGAATGCGCTCGATGGCAGTGTTCAAAGCCGGCCGCGCCGAAATTGTCTCCATCCCCTTGTCAATCAGCGTCTCGACAAAATCGGTGACCTGGAGGTTGCGGGATTGGGCTTCGCGGACGATTGCGTCGGAAACGGCTACAGTGATCAGCATGAACGGTGCTCTCCCTGCACAGTTCATCGGCAGCGAGAAGCTGTTGAACAGTGCTCAGCCGGGCGACGCGCCCTTGCCGATGCCAGGCCGGGAAGATAGGCTATTGCCATGTATGAGGATTTCCACGTAACCGACCGGTGGGGCGGCGAAGACCTGCATTGCTGCTGGAAGGGGACCATTGTTGCCATCGCCACCCGCCACGCGGATGCCGTAGACGTCCGCTTTGACGTGAACGGCCGCCCCATGTGGATTGCCATGCCGTGCACGGCATGGGTGGAGCAGAAGAAACGCACCGGCAAGGTGATCACCGATCAGTTGACGGCGCAAATTGCAGGCCGGTATCTCAAACAGTTGATCGAAGAAGGCTACGATTCCCGCCGCGAGATCTACACCATGACTGTACCCGAGGTGCTGGACCACCTGGATAGCGTGGTGGCCGAGGCCAGGGGGTTGGGCGAAATGCCGGTGCTGCCCGCTACTGGCTGATTCTGGATTCATCGCCGCAGTCCGGGCCCGTGAAAACCTCAAGCCGCCAATTACACCGACCTGCCCTGCTGGACCGGCCACGTTTCTTGAATCCTATTGATTCAGAGCGGGATTTTCAGGGCAGTTCCTCCTGCTTCGCTTCAGGATGGCAGATTCAGTAGCAGGACAGAGGAAATTGTGAGCGGAGGTCGCCTACTCGGAAATTACCGAATAGTCAACACCGCGGAGACGCGCAGCGCTCGCTTCTCTATCTCAATCGTGCCGTAAAGCCTCCATCGGCTGCACCCCGGATGCGCGGCGAGCGGGAATCCAACTGGAGGCCAAAGCAACCGCCAACAAAAGCAGAACCCCGGCCAACAACGTGCCGGGATCGTATGGCTGGATGCCAAAAAGCATCGACTTGACCAGGCGCGTGAGCAACAAGGTTGCCAAAGTCCCAAGGAGGCGCGCATGCCTTCTTTGTGGACCGTGACGGATCCCAACGCGAGACGTGCCTGCCGCGCAGCCTCGGCAGGCGGGTGGCCGGCATGAATGAGGTCGGCTGTCAGATTCTCCAGATGGCAAGCGAGCTCGGCCTCAATTTCAGCCTCCAGCCGATGGCGCCGGGCGACGGACCGCACCCACGAGCGCAGCGAGGCTATGACTCGCGCCACAACGAGCCGCGGACTCATGCTCCCTCCGCGACAGAGCTCAGAATCGTTCCGATAATCCCAGCCATTCGCTCCCACTTCCTGGTCTCTTCGCCCAGGCGTTCTCGGCCGGCCGCGGTCAGGCGGTAGTATTTTGCGCGGCGATTATTTTCACTTTCGCCCCACTCGCCAACAATTGCGCCCTGGTGCTCCAACCGGTAGAGTGCCGGGTAGAGCGAACCTTGCTGGATGACCAGTTCCTCGCCGGATATCTGCTGGATGCGCAGCAAGACTCCATACCCATGCAGCGGGCCCAGCGAGACCGCCTTCAAAATCAACAGGTCCAGCGTGCCCTGCAGCAGGTCGATCCCCTTTTCCTGCCTTGCTTCCATCATTCAGCTCTCTCCTTGACGCTCTAGGAAAGAAAGTAAAGCCTCTCTCCTAGATTGTCAAGGGGAACAATGGGCTGTCAGCCACAGGGCTGCCGGCAGGTGGGCGAAGTAGCCGGATCGGACCAACTCCCGGTTGGCAAGGATTAGAGACCGCCCTCACTTCCCACGATGCGGCCCTCATGGCACAATGGATTAATTACTCTTTTTCGCTTTTCGGTCGTAAGGAGCCCCACCCATGGAAATTCTTTCCGGAGCGGCAACGCTCAAGGCGCTGGCATCTGACACACTCGTTCACACCAACCTGCCCGTTGCCCAACTGGTTGAGATAGCCCTTATGCGGGGCGAAGCGCGCCTGGCCGCAAATGGCGCCTTGGTGGCTTATACCGGCGCGCGCACCGGCCGCAGCCCCAAAGACAAATTCACAGTGGACGATGAGGTCACCCACTCGATTGTGGATTGGGGCCGCGTCAATCGGCCCATCTCGTCTTCCCAATTCGCCGCATTGCTCGACCGCGTGACCGAGCATATGCGCGAACGCGACCTATTCGTGCAGGACCTCTACTGCGGCGCAGACCCCGAATACCGGCTGCCCATCCGCATCATCGCCGAGTATGCGTGGCACGCCCTGTTTGTCAGGCAGCTCTTTGTCCGGCCTGAACCCGGCCAGCTCGCCACACATACGCCGGGCTTCACCGTGATTGCGGCCCCGGAGTTTGAGGCCGTGCCGGAGCGGGATGGGACCAATTCCTCGGCTTTCGTCATTGCCGATTTCACGCGCAAGATTATCCTCATTGGCGGCACCAAATACGCCGGCGAAATGAAGAAGTCGATCTTTGGAGTGATGAACTTCCTTGTGCCCCAGCGCGACGTGCTGCCCATGCACTGCTCGGCCAACATCGGCGCAGCCGGCGATACCGCCCTGTTTTTTGGCCTTTCCGGCACCGGCAAGACGACGCTCTCCGCCGACAAGAATCGCGGACTCGTCGGCGACGACGAATCCGGCTGGTCGGACAACGGGGTGTTCAATTTCGAAGGCGGCTGTTACGCCAAGGTGATCCGCCTCTCGGCCGAAGCCGAGCCGCAGATCTACGACTGCACGCGACGCTTCGGCTCGGTCCTCGAAAATGTCCCCGTCGATCCCATCACGCGCCACTTCGACCTCAACGACGACAGCCTCACCGAGAACACGCGCTGCGCCTACCCGCTCGAGTACATCGGCAACCACTGGCCGACGAAGATGGCCGGCCATCCGCGCAATGTGGTTTTCCTGACCTGCGACGCCAGCGGCGTGATGCCGCCCATCGCGCGCCTGACGCCCGACCAGGCCATCTACCACTTCA
>PLZC01000212.1 GCA_003151985.1 Acidobacteriaceae bacterium | reverse complement strand
GTGGCCCAGTCGAGGACGGACGCCTGACGACGTTGCCTGGGTACAGCTTGGGGGAAGCAGGATGAACTCCCCGACACTTGAATGGGATCGGCCGTCTGCGGCGTTCATTGCGACGTTGAAGGTGGATAGCGCGATGATGCGGGCACCGGAACGGCGATGGCTTTGGTCTTGTCTCCGCCGTCGGCGAGCGCATTGACGATTTAGCAGAGATCGAAATCGCCTCAACCACCAATCTCCGCGTCGGAGACCATCCGAGTGTGTTCAGCCTAGAAGCCGTTTCATAACCCTGTTTTGAAAGGGCGCGGCTTTAGCCGCGCCGCTGGGAGTGGAGAAAAGCCGAGGGCTTTAGCCCCTGAAGGAATGCTTGAAATGACAAGCGCTCGGTTATGAAATGGCTTCTACTCTCATTTATTTCGATTCACTCAGCCCTCAACGCTTTTGCGGGGTCAATGGAAGCAGCACGCCGCGCCGGAATGATTCCGGCGACACACGCCGCCACGGCCAATGTGAGAATTGCTGCGGTCATCACGTGTGTATCCGCGCTGGTGATTTCGTAGAGCAGAGTCTTGACGAACCGCACGCATAGCAGGGCCACCGGAATTCCGATGGTCAGCCCCAGCGCGGTTTCAATCAGAGCGCCGCGCATCACCATCGTAACCACGCCTTTGCGCTCCGCTCCGAGCGCCATTCGAATACCGATCTCCGGGGTCCGCCGCTCGACCGAATACGCGGTGACGCCGTAAAGACCAATGGTGGCAAGCATCAGCGCCAATGCCCCGAACAGCATGGTCAGGCGCGCAATCAACCGCTGCCCCGCAAACTGGATCGCGATCTGCTCATCGAATGTCTGGAACAGCACCACGGTCAAATTTGGATTGATGCTGGCGAGCGTCTTTCGCGCAATCTTCTCCATGTCGTTCATCGGCCGCGCGGTCTCAAGCACCATGGTTCCCGCATAGAGCGACATGTCCTGCTCAATCGGAGATTTGTCGCTTGCAGGCCGCTGCATCATCGGCACGAAATACATGCTGTCATCTTTTAATTCAATATCGGTGTAAACGGTGTTCGCCACCACCCCCACGATCTCGAAATCGCCGGGCGAATCCGGCGAGCCGATCCGCTGCCCTATCGGATTCTTCCCGCCCAGAAACTCCCCCACAAAGGCCTGATTAACCACGGTCACGGCAGGAGCAGCAGACGTGTCCCGCACGCCGATTCCACGTCCCATCACCACCTTCGTCCCGACCGAGTCGAAGTAATTTGCGTTTGCCTTCACAAACCCCGCAATGCCGCGCGCTTCAAGGTGTCTCTGAACGCTGATGTAGGTGCTCGAGCGGTTATCTTCCATCGGAGCGTAGGTCGAGATGCCGACTTTGACGACGCCCGGCACGGCGTGAAACCTATCTTCCATGGTCCGATAAAGGGCCGCCAACTGTATCCCAGAGTACCCGGCGGCCTGGGGATTGATGTGCACGATATAGCGGTTGCGAGCATCAAGCTTCAGGTCAGCATTCTGCAGCTTACTCAGGCTTTGCGAAAACAATCCCGCGCCGACTAAAAGCACCAGCGACAACGCAGCCTGCAGCACCACAAGCGTCCGCTGCAGCAGAGACGTTCCGGATGCGGTCGTCCGCGTTCCGTTGCGCAAGGCATCCGCAGGCTTGGCCTGCGCGGAGATCCAGGCGGGCGCCACGCCGAACAGGATGCCCGTCAACATTGAAAGCGCAAACGCAAAACCAATCACTACAAGAGACGGTCTGGCCTCGATCGGGACATTCTGTGCGCCAGGGAATGCGAGCAACAGCATCATCCGTGCCCCACCGTAGGCCACTGCCAACCCAAGAAGGCCACCCATGCCCGCGAGCAAAATGCTCTCCGTCAAAAGCTGGCGAACGATTCTGCCGCGCATCGCTCCCAGCGCCGACCGAACCGACATTTCCGTCCGTCTTCCCATGCCCCTTACCAGCAGCAGGTTGGCGATATTCGCGCAAGCAATGAGCAGCACCAGCCCCGCAATCCACATCAGCAGGTGGAGATGAGACCCGTAGCCTTCTTGCATTGTCTGGATGCCGGCTCCGCCCGGCGTCAGAGTCGCGTGAACCCTTGGCAAAAATCTCTTGCCGTTCACGGTGGAGAAATTGCTTTGCGTTGCGAACGCCTGCCGCAACACTGCATTCACCTTTTCCTGCAGCAGACCAGGCGGAACTCCCGGCTTGACGCGCCCAATAATGTAGAGCCAATTCGTCTCTGGGTCATTCACATAAGAAGCATTTGCCAACGAGGCCATCGTCTGAATCGGCAGGTAGAAGTCCGGTGGTGTGACTGCCATGCGATCGCCGAAGAATCCCCGCGGCGCCACTCCCACCACCGTCACCGGCTTGGTATTCACCCGGAACGTGCTGCCGACGATCGCAGCATCTCCGGCGAAAACATGCTGCCACGTCTCATAACTCATCACGGCGGTTGCCGGTGCGCCGCGCAGATCGTCTGCATCGATGAGCAAACGTCCCGCCTCGGGACGCAGTCCAAATGTCCTGAAGTAATTTCCCGACACAAACTCGCCCATCACGGAACGAGCTTCAGTCTGCGCACCTTCGCGCCGCGCAATGATCGGCCGGTATGTCCAGCCAGCCTGCATCGCAGCCAACTCCTCGAACTCTGGAACATTCTTCTTCAACTGCTCGTACGTGTCCGTGGAAAAGTTCGAATAGTTTCCGCTCTCTCTGGTGCCGTTGTCACCAACACAGCAGTCGTGACCGTCATTACCCAGATGCATAAGCGACTTTGGATCAGCTACAGGCAGATCCTTCAGGAGAACCGCGTTCACCAACGTGAAGATTGCCGCGTTGGCTCCGATGCCCAGGGACAGCGTCAGCAACACCGTCGTCGTGAATGCCGGCGTTCTGCGCAGCTGGCGCACCGCAAAGCGCAGGTCCTGCACCAGCCGCTCGAGGCGCAGCCATCCCCAGCGCTCGCGCGTCACATCCGCAACTAACGGAACATTCCCGAACTCGCGAACTGCGGCTCTCCTCGCATCAACCGGCGACTCCCCGCGAGCCACCCGGTCCGCAGTCGCCATCTTGAGATGGCTCTCAATCTCTTCCGTCAAATCCGTTTTGCGGCGAAAGAACGGAAACATATTCATGCATCACCTCGCCGCGCAGTCATGATTCCCTCGATGGTCGCTACCATCTTCCCCCATCGCTCATAGTCGGAGGCCAACTGCTCCTTACCCAGTTTCGTTATCTTGTAGAACTTCGCCCGTTGATTGCTCTCGCTCTGCTTCCACTCAGCGGTGACCCAACCCTGCCGCTCCAGCCGATGAAGGGCCGGATACAGCGATCCTGTTTCAACCTGCAACACCTCGCCAGATGTCGCTCGAATCGCCTGGCTGATTCCGTATCCATGCTGTGTGCCCCATTGCAGCGTCTTCAGGATCAGCATGTCCAACGTTCCCTGAAGGAGTTCAATTCGATTCTGGTAACCGATTTTCGCCATAGGCTGTAGACCCTCTACATCAACATGTAGACAATCTACCCCCTTCCTGACGAAAAGGCAAATCAACTTGTCAGAAACTCAGACCCGATTCTCAGGAACCAAGCCACGATAATCCGGGCAATTTTGAGACACTGGCCATTTGTGAGGTAAGTGGAGGCATCGGAGAGACGGAGAATCCTGCGTCACATTGAGATACCAGCCAAAGCTCGCTTCCAGCCTTAGTCCAGATCGCCCTAATACTCGGCGATTTGGGGTCAATTGAGAAGCCATCCCGAGGACGCTTGCCAGTTCTGAAATCTACCCATTCCTGCCGTGCCTGATCCCGCCAGGCACCATTCTCTCCTTGACAATCTAGGAGAGTCGCGCTAGCCTCTCTCCTAGAATGACTAGGGAGACGAGGTTTATCCCGCAATGGGTAATGATAAGCAAACAGATCTGCTGCAGGGAACGCTGGACTTGCTAATCCTGAAAGCGGTTTCGCTCGGGGCACTCCACGGCTATGGAGTGCTTCTGCGCATTCAGCAAATCTCCGGTGAGGAACTGGTGATTCTGCAAGGATCCCTTTACCCCGCTCTCTACCGCCTGGAACACCAGGGCGCCATCACCAGCCAATGGGGCGAGAGCGAGAACAATCGCCGCGCCAAATTTTACAGCCTGACTGCCGCAGGCCGCGACCGGCTCGAGGCGGAAACCGACAAATGGAATCGCATGGCCGGGATTATTGGCACCATCCTTCGCACGACCGAGGAGGGAATATGAGCCTCCGGTCATTCGCCGGCCGACTTATCGCTGAACCCCACTCCTGGCTTCGAGCAATCACGCGCCGAAACCGTCTTGAAGCCGAAATGGAGATTGAACTCGCGAATCATCTTGAAAGCCTCACTGCCGATCTCATCCGTGCAGGGTATTCACCCGCTGAGGCTGCGCGACGGGCGCGCATTGCTCTTGGGCCGACGTTGGTGCACAAGGAAGAGATGCGTGCTTCGCTGGGGCTGCGCTGGTGGGACGAGCTCGGAGCGGATCTGCGCTACGGCATCCGCATGCTGCGCAAGAGCCCCGGATTCACGGCGATTGCCGCCTCATCGCTGGCGTTGGCGATTGGGGCGAATACGACGATCTTCTCGTTGGCCAAGAGCCTGATTTATGACCGGCTCAACGTGGCTCACGCGGACGAGTTGCGCATGCTGCGCTGGAATGGGGACAGCAACGCAGTTGTGCACGGCATGTGGGGCGACTTTGATACGTCGTGGGGAAGTGGGGTTACAGCTTCGGTCTTTTCCTATCCGGTCTACCTGCAATTGCGCGATCACAGTCAGGCGATGCAGGACCTCCTAGCTTACAAAGAAGACAGCATGAACACGACGTTTCGCGGCAATGCGCAGCGAGCGGTAGTGGCGATGGTCTCCGGCAACTACTTTGCCGTTCTGGGTGCGCAGCCGCAGCTGGGTCGGAGCATCCAGCCCTCGGACGATCATGTTGGCGCTGTGAGCGCTGTTGCGGTGATCAGCGACTGGGTGTGGGAACGCGAGTTTGATCGATCCGTGTCTGCACTGGGTCAGACGATCAATGTGAATCAGTCGCTGTTAACCGCTGTCGGCGTTGCCCCGCGTGAGTTCACCGGGGCAAAGAGCGTGCAATCTTCTCCGGATGTGTTTGTTCCGCTCAGTATGCAGCCGCTGGTTGATCCCAAAGGCAAAAATGCGTCGCTGCTGGACGATCCTGATATGTGGTGGGTCAACATCACGGGGCGAACCAGGGCGGGAGTCTCCAATGCGCAAGCACAGGCCGGACTCAATGTCGGGCTGGCGGCGGCTGTTCGCGGGACCATGGCTGTGAAGGCCGGTGATACCATGCCGCGCCTGGATCTTGTCGATGGCAGCCGCGGCCTTCAATTTGCCGCGCAGATGTTCAAGAAGCCTATTTATGTGCTGATGACCCTCACCGGATTTGTACTGCTGCTGGCGTGCGCCAACATCGCAAACCTGTTGCTTGCGCGCGGAGCGCAGCGGCAGCGGGAGATGACTGTCCGGCTGGCGCTGGGCGCGGGGCGCGGACGGGTTCTGCGCCAGTTGCTGACGGAAAGTCTTCTTCTGGCTGGAATTGGCGGGGCGGGCGGACTATTCCTGGGCTACCTTGGCCGCAATGTGATTCCGAGACTGATGGCAAATGCGTGGGACCGGGATCAGTTGAATGTCCCGATGGATTGGGACGTCTTCGCGTTTGCTACGGCAGTGACGTTACTGACCGGCCTGGTGTTCGGGCTGGCTCCGGCGTGGCTGGCGATGCGCAGCGAAGCAGGCAGCAGCTTGAAGCAGAACGCGCAGACCACAACACGGCGACGCAGGGGGCTGGGCGGCAAGGCGATTGTGGCCTTCCAGATTGCACTGTCCACACTGCTGGTGGTGGGCGCGGGGCTTTTTCTGCGGACACTCCTCGCCCTCAACTCGATCGATGTGGGATTTCGCACCGATCATCTTGTGCTATTCGAGGTGGCGCCTCCCAAGCAGCGTTATGGGCCTGGCAAAGACGTGCAACTGCACCAGCGGCTGGAGCAGGGATTTGCGGCATTGCCGGGTGTGCAGGGCATGACGCCGAGCTTGACGGCATACATCGCGAACAACGGAGACAACGATGATTTTCTACCTGAGGGTGAGCCAGGCACGAAAGACCGCAGCGGAGCCGAGGACGTGAATGTTGTCGGCAACACGTTCTTTGAAACGATGGGCATTCCAATGATCGCCGGTCGCAGTTTTGGCCCGCAAGACACTGCAAGCTCGCAAAAAGTGGCAGTCATTAACGAGGCTCTGGCGAAGAAGAGATTTCCCAACACAGATCCGGTGGGAAAGCGCTTCAAGACAGGGGATGACAAGCCCGTGTGGGTGCAGATTGTGGGCGTATGCGCGGACACGTACTATGCAAATTTGCGCGACATGCCCCCGCCGCAGTTCTTCATGCCGTACGTGCAGCAGCCGGATGTGGGCAGAATGACCTATGCGATTCGCACACAGCTTTCGCCTGCCGAGCTTGTGCCCGCGCTGCGACGGGTAGTGCAGCAGGCCGACCGGGATCTGCCACTTATCGATGTGCGCACGCAGCGGGAACAGATTGACGCGACGATGCAGATGGAGCGGATGTTTGCAGCGCTGACGACGGGGTTTGGGGTGCTTGCGCTGGCGCTGGCTTGCGTGGGGATTTACGGGATCATGGCGTATTCAGTGGCGAACCGCACGAACGAGATTGGGATTCGGCTGGCGCTGGGGGCGCAGCCGCGACAAGTGCGGGGAATGATTCTGGGAGAGAGCGGCTGGTTGGCTGGCGTGGGCGTTCTAGTGGGCGTGGGCGCGGCGCTGGGGCTGGCGCGGCTGGTGAAGACCATGCTGTACGGGATTCGGCCTTGGGATCCGATGACGCTGATTGGAGGGGTTTCGATTTTGGTTGTGGTTGCGCTGGGGGCTAGCTGGATTCCGGCGCGGCGCGCGGCGGGGGTTCAGCCCATGGAGGCGCTGAGACACGAATGATGCGCCTGCTCAGGATTATGACGGGCTCTCATCTGACGACTTCAGGCCATAAGCGCGATTCCAGAATCGGCACGGTTTGAAACGACCGTCGAAGGAAATAGGAAAGCCTTTCAGACGCAACGGCGTTTATGGGGACGATTTCGCGGCTTCTGCCGGTGCGCGGGCTGAGGTCTATCCGGTCGATGAACAATGTCGAGGCGTGCCGTCCCTGTGCCCTTATGCGAGTGCAAGGAAGCCGCGTCCTGAAGATCGACCGTAAGATGGGATCAGTCGAAATGCAGCGCTTTCGCCAGGTTCAGGTGAAGCGCGCGTCGAGCCGGCAACAGTGCCGCCACTGCGACAATCATCATCAGCACTCCCACCGCTCCCACGTAACTGAGCGGGTCCAGATTATTGATCCCGTATAGTGCTTTGCGGAGAATCCTGGTCGCCGCAGCCGCGACGCCAGTACCTGTCACAAGGCCAAGTGCGACCGGCCATGTGAATTGCCGCAGCACCGCCGCCAACACCTGCGCTCGTTTGGCTCCCAGGGCAATTCGAATCGCAATCTCCTTGGTCCGTTGCGAAACCGTGAAAGCCACCAGTCCGATGATGCCGATGCCCGCGATCAGCACCGCCACCATGCCAATCAGGCTCACAACCATGGCGGTCTTCTCAACTCCACTCACATTATCCTGGTAGAGAAGCTTGAGCTGCCTGATCTCAGGAAATAACTTGGGATCGAGGCTTTCGCTGATGGACTTCACAGTGGGAGGAAGGCTATCGGGCGCGCCCGCTGTCCTGGCGATCACTACCATGCCGGGCATATCGTCCTGCTGCGCGGGCCAGTATTGCTCCGTTGCGTCGTCATCGCTGAGCGCGTTGATGCGCGCATTCCCCACCACGCCCACGACCGTGTCTTTGCTGGGCCCGTCTCCCATTTGCTGGCCGACAGGGTTGATTCCCGGCCACTGCTCGCGGGCGAACGACTCGCTCACGACGACAACCTTCTTCTCACCGGGATAAAACGTCCGCCCGAGCAGCACCGGAATGCCCATGGTCTCAAAGAATCCCGGCTCAACCCAATTGGGATAGATCGTGACAGTATGCCCGTTGATGTCGGATTTTTCGCGATCGACTGCGTGCCCCAGCGGCGGCAGCTTGACCAGCGATACTGACCTCACTCCGGGAACGGCCCGCAGTCTGGCTTGTATCTGGTCCAGATAAGATTTTGCGGCAGCGGGGGTGTAGCCGTGCTGGCCGAACTGGGAATCGATCGAAAGCAACTGCTGATAACCAAAGCCCGGATCGCTATAAAGCGCGTGCTGCGTGGCCCGGACCAGCAGTCCGGCGACAATCAGCAGCACGCAACTGGCGGCTACCTGCGCACCCACTAGGACCTGCCTCGCGATGTTCTTGTGCTGATGCTGGCGGGCGATTTGCAAGGCAGGCATGAGGCCGAAGAAGACTGCAGCCAAAAAAGTCATGCTCACGGTGAACAGCAGCACACGCCAGTCGGGGGTCGCGCTGAGCCACCTTGGCGCGTCTAGCTTGTTCAATGCGATACGGAGCACCGCGCTGCCCATCACCAGCCCCGCCAGCGCCCCCATCGTGGCCAGCAGCAAGCTTTCCGTGCACAGTTGCCGGAAGATGCGTCCGCGATTAGCGCCGATGGCCACACGAATGCTCATTTCGTGCTCGCGCGTCACCGCCCGCGCCAGCATCAGCCCGCCCAAGTTCGCGCAAGCCACTGCCAAGATCAGAAACGTCAGCACACCTACCATCGCTGCAACCCGGTACATTTCGGGCTGCATCACCTGCATGTGTCCACCCGGCGAACTCTGGATGTACTCGTTGTCCCAGATGTCTTTGGGACGCTGGCGGCGTAATTCATCCGTCAACGCGCGCAACTCCTGCTCGGCCGTTTTCGCAGAAACGTCCGGCGCCAGTCTTCCCCACATCCGCACAGCTGAGTCACCCGGGTCGGTCAGCACATGGCTGCCTTCCACAAAATAAGGTTGCTGCGCCATGGGCAGCCAGATGTCGGGCCGTTGGCCGCCGAGACTGGCAAAGGCATAAGGAAGAATGCCGCTCACCGTTGCAGGTTTCTTGTTCAGATGAATGGTTCGCCCCACCACGGAAGGATCTCCGCCGAAGCGCCGCTGCCAGAAGCCGTAACTGAGCACTACACTCGGGGCCGCGTCAGGTCCGGCATCGCGTGCAGGATCGAGCAACCGGCCAAGGTCCGCTGGCGTTCCCAACTCGGCAAAGTAATTCGGCGTGACAAACGAGACCCCCACCGGCTGCGGATCGTTATCCATTTGCATCGGCGGCACTCCCAGCACACCCATCACCGCCGACAGCGTCTTCGCATTCTTCTCGTAGAACAACAAAGACGTATACGGCATCCCGTCCGTGAAGGCATTCGGTGAGCGGCGTTCGAGGCGCACCAGGGAACTCGGATCGCGCACCGGCAGCGGCTCCAATGCCACCATGTCGAAGACGGTGAACGCGGCCACATTGACGCCAATTCCGATGGCCAGCACCAGTACGGCCATCAGCGTGAAGCCTGGAGTCCTGGCCAAAATCCGCAACCCATAGCGCAGGTCCTGCGCCAGCCGGTCGAGCCACGTCCATCCCCACGCCTCGCGCGCCTGTTCGCGCATACGTAATGTGTTGCCAAAGTTACTGCGTCCCGCACGCGCCGCCATTTCGCGATGAAACTCCATGTCACTTTCCAGTTCCGCATCGAAGCGGCGGCGGTTGATGAGGTAACGAATGCGCCGGAAGATCTCACCCATGCAGGCCTCCTGGTCGGTTGTGTCTGTTACGCGGTGCGCAATATGTTCTGAATGGCTTGCGTCACGCGATCGTATTCCGATAGCTCGGCCTTCAGGTGCTTGCGCCCTTCAGGTGTGAGGCGGTAGAAGCGCACCTTGCGGCTGGTCTCGGAGATGCCCCACTCGGCCGTCACCCAGCCCTTGACCAGCATTTTTTGCAACGTGGGGTAGAGCAGTCCCTCTTCCACCGCCAGCACTTCGCTGGACAGTATGTGAATCCGCTGCGCCAAAGCATAGCCGTGCAACGAACCGGATTGAAGCACGCGCAGAATCAGCATAGGAAGCGCGCCAGAAGGCATTCCTGATTTAGGCATATCGGCCATAGGCATAACATTATTATGGGTATCATTGAATGTCAAGCGGAGAGCCGGAGTAAATGGAACCGCATGGCCCTGCAGTGCAACTCGCCCCTTCGTGCGGGCGGTAAAGAAGCGCTCTACCTCTTGACGACGAGACAGCCAGATCGGATGCTGCAATGGACTGGAACGATTGTTGAACGTGCGCCGATCAACTCTATTACAGTCAAGCACTTACTGGATACGGGTCGGATTGGTCCTGCTTAAGCCGGCAAGGCTTTGCCGATCGGCCTCTGCGGAGCTCTCGGCTTACGCTAATAGGCCAACCCTTGATTCCAAGCTGACGTCGACTTTGAAACACGGTTATGGCGATTTCGCGTCAACTGAGATTGGTCCGGGCGAACGGGTTCCCGTTCAAATCCTGTGTCGGTAATGTCAGAGGGTTGATCGGCGACGGGCAAGCATATCGCACCAGTTACAATACCTTCCTGGCTCCTCTTGACAATCTACTGGAACGTTTGTAACCTCTTGATTGCCTAGAGGAGAGAATCGTGCCCGCCAAGGTAGACGAAGCAGGACAGCACATTTCAAAACCAAGCGACCTGGTCCAGGGAACTCTGGAAATGCTCATTCTCAAGACTCTGGCCCTTGAGCCCATGCACGGCTATGGCGTAGCTCTGCGCATTGAGCAGATCAGCAACGGCGTTTTTCGCGTCAATCCCGGTTCTTTGCTTCCGGCGCTCAGCCGGATGGAGCGCGCTGGTCGCGTGAAGTCCGATTGGAGAGCCACAGAAAACAACCGCCGCGCCAAGTACTACCTGCTGACCGCCAGCGGCCGTAAGGCTCTTACCACGGAAACCGAACAATGGCAGCGCCAGATCCTTGCCATCTCCCGCATCCTTGAAGCGTGATTCGAAGCTCCAAGCAGTGACTCCCAGGAGGAGCATCTTGAATTGGATAACCAAACTGGCGAGTGGCCTGAAGTCCCTCTTCCAAAAGCAACGAGTCGAACGTGAACTCGACGAGGAGTTAGAAGGTTATCTGGAGGCCTCCGCGGCCCATAAACGGCGCACCGGCATGACTGAGGAGTCCGCGCGTCGTGCTGCCCTTGCAGAACTGGGCAGCCGCAACGCGGTCAAGCACCAGGTGTGGTCGTCGCGCTGGGAGTCCACTCTCGAGGGGCTGCTGCAAGATACGCGCCTGAGCTTGCGCATGCTGGCCAAGAGCCCAGCATTTACCGCTATTGCCCTCCTATCGCTGGCCCTTGGCATCGGCGGCAATACAGCCATCTTCACGCTCATCAACCAGGTGATGCTGCGCAATCTTCCAGTGCGGAATCCTGAGCAATTGGTTACGTTCGGACATGAGAATGGCGGCGGTGAAGCCGGTGGCATCGACATGGGCAGTTACGGATTATTCCCGTGGTATTTTGCCCGGCAACTCCAGGCTGATCCAGGACCGTTCCAGGGAATAGCCTCCTTCTGCAGCTTTTCAGACAAAGTGAGCATTCGTCTGCCTGCCACCGGCGGCGTGGTGGCCCCCAACGCGCCCGCAATTCTGGCCCCCGCTAATCTTGTCTCCGGCAACTACTTCAGCGTACTCGGTGCCCAGCCCTTCATGGGCCGCGCCATCGCGCCTTCCGACGACGCCAATCCTGACAGCGGAGCTGTCGTAGTTCTAAGTCATCATTTCTGGGGGCAATCGCTCTCATCCGATCCCACAATCCTTGGCAAAGCGATCAGCATCAATGGCACTTCGTTTGATGTCATCGGCGTCATGCCGGAAGCCTTTCATGGCATCAAGCAGGAGCTGGACCCTCCCGACCTGTGGGCGCCCATGACGATGCAGACGGTCGTCCTGAAGCAGCCCTCCATGCTCACCCCAAACGGCGGGCTCTACTTCCTCGATGTCTTTGGCCGCCTCAGCAGTCAGGCCGCGACCAATAAGTCTGCACTGGCACAGAGCCAGAATTGGCTTGACCAGCAGTTACGCACTGGCATCCGCGCCGAGGAAGGCGCGAAAGTGACACCGGCGCGGCTGCAGGAGATTAGTCGCGTCACCGTTCCCTTGGTCGCTGCGGCCCGCGGCGCCTCTTCACTCCGCGATCAGTATGGCGACTCACTAAAGATTCTCATGGGTGTGGTCGCATTGGTGCTGCTCATCGCTTGCGCCAACCTGGCGAATTTTCTCTTAGCCCGCGCCGCCACTCGAAAGCGTGAAATCGCGACGCGCCTCGCCCTTGGCTCCAGCCGCGCACGCATCATCCGCCAGAGCCTGATAGAGACCCTGCTGCTGTCACTCACTGGCGGAGTGCTGGGAATGGGCGTTGCCTTCGCCGCCACACGCGTGCTCATCGGCTTCGTCAGCCAGGGCAACGCCTATATCGCGATGGACCCTACGCCGGATACGACCGTCATGCTGTTCACGCTCGGGCTCTCACTGCTTGCTGGAATCCTCTTCGGACTCGCCCCAGCTATCACCGCTGCACGCGCCGGCTCCGCAAGCAACCTGAGCGTCGGCAGCCGCACCGCGCAAAGCAGTGGCGGCAAATCGGCCCGGTTCTGGCCCCAAACGCTAGTCACCGTCCAAGTCATGCTCTCACTTCTGTTGCTTGTCGGCGCAGGACTGTTTCTTCGCACCCTACGCAATTTGCAGAACCAGGATTACGGATTTGAGCGCTCCCATCTTCTGCTCGCCGAGTTCAACCCAAAACTCGCAGGCTACAAGCCGAGCCAAACTCCGGGCCTGCATCAGCGTCTCATTGAACGGCTCTCCGCGCTTCCCGGTGTTCGCTCGGTCGCCCTTTCCGCCACTCCACCCATCCGCGCCGGCAACTGGTCCTCCAGCGTCACCATTCCCGGTTACACGCCCGCGCCCAAGGAGAACAGGCACTCAATCCTCAATCGCGTCTCCGGGCAGTACTTTGAGACCGCTGGGATATCGATTGTTGCTGGACGTCCCTTCAACGACGCCGACGCCGCCAATGCCCAGAAAGTCGCCGTCATCAACCAGACGCTCGCCAGCCACTTCTTCCCCAAAGGCGACGCTGTGGGGCGGTCTATCGTCATCGACATCGACAGCGTCAAAGGGCCGTGGCAAATTGTTGGTATCGCCCGCGACACCAAATCTGGGAATCCCCGCGATACCGATCCGGTTCGAATGACCTACATCCCGCTTGCCCAGATTGACCCGTTTCTTCCGGCCGATTCATCTGCTCACGCTGCGACCGGCGTCGTCACCAAGCCGGGCGTCCCCGAGGAAAACCAGGACCGTTTCGCCGGCATGATCCTGGTGCGCACAACCGGCGACCCGGCTCACACCATCGCCGATCTTCGTGCAACAGTCGCATCCGTCGATCCCAGCCTCCCTCTTCTCAGAATCACAACCATCCACGATCAAATGTCGAACTTCATGACGCACGACGAANNGTGCGCCGCACCAACGAGATCGGCATTCGCATTGCTCTGGGCGCACAAACTCCAGCCGTTCAATGGATGATTCTGAGTGAGTCGCTCTTGTTGCTCGCCATCGGCGTGGGCCTAGGATTGCCCTTGACCCTATTGACAACCAAATACATCAAAGACCAGCTATTCGGGTTAAGCGCCTTGGATCCTCTGACGTTCACCGTTGCTCTAACCGTGGTGAGCGCGATGACGCTGTTCGCGGCATGGCTCCCCGCGCGCCGGGCCACTAAGGTCGACCCGATGGTGGCGCTGCGCTGTGACTAGGGAGGTCATCAGGCACTGTTAAGTGAAAGGGAGGCATGCCCATTGAGGTTGACCTGTATCTGGCGATCTTGGCAGCTTTTCCCCGTCAAAGCACTCATCGACGCGTGATCGTCGACAAAGTTGGAATCCTGATCCACAATCCGGTCCACAAAATGTGCGGTCTTACACGACTTCGGTGGTCTTAGGCGTTCCCCACGGGTTTGTAAGTCGTTGAAAAACCTCAAAGCGGAGCGCTGTCACGGCAGAGGTCGCGGGTTCGAGCCCCGTCGTCCCCGCCATTCATTCCAAAGTACTTAGGAGCGAATGGCAATCAAAGTGACAGCAAAATCTGGGCACAATAAGGGCACAATAAGCCCAAAATCATGCTGATTTTGCCTCTTCTCCCACCTCATTTGTGCCCACGTTCGGCACCATCATCCTTACAACCTTGCTCTGCGCGGCTCGCTTGTTCGAGGTCACGGCCTGCGTGTAAACGTCGAGCGTGATCCTGCTATTAGCGTGGCTGCCGATTTGTCGTATGGAATTCTCCAGCAGGCCGACTTCGGGAATACCGATTTGAGGACAGCCGAGTTCTCCGGCGCCAACCTTTCTGGAGCACGATTTACGGGCGCCGATATGAGAGGGGCCGATCTGAAGAATGCATCAGGTATCACTGATGCCAGCAGTTGGTGGGACGCGAACATAGCTAATGTGCGGGGCATTCCCTTAGCCGTGAGGAATAGACTGCTCGGTCTGGGCGCAATCTCAATCGCGAATGACAAGCAGTGGCAAGCGTACAAGAAAGAAGGTAGGCCACATGGCAGTTGGCAGCGGTACTCGGGAAACAACTGAGAAACATACAAAGCGGACCGGCATCCTGCTCGTCAGTCTTGGAGCGAAACATGCGCGGCCAGAGAGTATTGAGTTGGCTGTTGCCCGGGCCGAAGGCCTCTGCGGAACTCTATTGGTCTGTGCGCTTGATACTGCAGAGATTATTAATAGGGAGGTACTACATGATGAAAGCAAGGAATCCGCCCAGAGATATCTGGATGGGGTAGTCTCGACATTGGAGTCGGCGACAAAGAAGTGCAGCGGCCGAATACAAGTCAAATTCATCCGAATGTCGGAGTTCGTGTCAGATCCGTCTTACGAGAAATTCCATTTGATTGTGAGCCGAGCATATGAGGAAGACGGGGCATTTCAAAGGCATATTGACAATCAGACGTTTCGCAACCTTCAGCCTGTTCTGATGCGCATGGGAATTCAACGCCGGAATGATCCACGCATTTCCGCGCTCGCAGAGTATTTGCTTTTTGAATTGGCATTAATTCTCTTCGTATCCGAGGACGGCATTGCCGACATTCAGTTTGGGAACGAACCAGAAATGGGGGTCGTCGACTCGGTCTTCAGTGACAAGTACGATGCTTTCCGACTTACATTCCGCAGGTGGCAGGTCCAAATTCCGCGTAATTATCGAGTCGCGAGGTCAGGAGTTTCTGGGCAGTTCGGTGTCGATGATCCGCTCGGTTTCCTTCTCCCAGTCGAGTAGAAGCTTCCTGACCTTTCGGTAGTTGGCGATGGCAATTCGCAGCACAACGGCCTGTTCTGGCGAAACCCTTCGATGGACGAGTTTACCTGCCCGCATGTGTCCCCAGTCATAGTAGGGTCCGTGACGTGCATCAGGGTCCGTGGCGCAACGGCAGCCCGGCTTGCCGCATCGTGTCCGATGTCCCAGCAGAGTCCCCGAGCAGAGGTAATCCACGACATGGATGGCATCGTGGATAGCGGCGATCCGCGTGTGGGCTTTCTGGATGATCTGTTCGGTTCGGCGTGACATTTTGCTTGACTTCCCTTGTTCTGTTGCTAATAATAGCAACAGTGTGACCGGCATGCAAGTACCTGCGGAAATAAATTCTCGCCTGGTTCTGAGCACGGAGCGGCTGGGCCCGTTGCCGCTCATCAATCACTTCCTCCAACGCCTGGGTTTGGAAGAACTACTCGACAGGTACGTTCCCACCGATGTACGCGGCGCCGTCTCACATGCCCGGGCGCTTGGTGTTCTGCTGCGCTCGATCATCGTCGAACGGGAACCGATTTATCGTCAGAACGAAACCGTTCACGAGTTCGCCGCAGGGATGTTCGGAGTCAACGCCGAGCAGATGCCGCACTTGTGTGACGACCGGCTGGGGCGCGCCCTGGACCAGCTGTTTGACGCCGACCGGGCGGCGCTGCTTACCGAGGTGGCGCTGGCGGTAGGGCAGCGATTCGGCGTTCAATTCGACGAGTTTCACAACGATTCGACTTCGGTGAGTGTCTGCGGCCAGTATGGCGCCGCCTCGGGCCGTTCGATCCGAGGGCGAACCGCTCCGGCGATCACCTATGGCCACTCCAAAGCTCACCGCCCTGATCTCAAGCAGCTGTTGTTCATCCTCACCATGACCGAGGATGCTCATATACCGATCGCTTTTCGCTGCTCGGATGGCAACGCGAGCGACTCCAGGACCCACATCGAGACTTGGAATACGCTGCGGGCTTTGGCCGGCCGCGCCGATTTCCTGTATGTGGCCGATTCTAAGCTCTGTTCTCGCGAGAACATGGACTATATCGACCGCGCCGGCGGACGCTTTGTTACCGTGATGCCCCGTAATCGGCTGGAAGATGAAGAGTTTCGCAGGTGGATTCAGACCAATACGCCGGACTGGGAGTGTGTCTGGGACCGTCCCAATCCCCGCCATGCTGACGGGCCACGCGATTGCTGGTATGTCTACCGGGCGGAGTTGCTTTCCGCCGAAGTCTGCTCGGTCGTCTGGGTATGGAGTTCCTTGCTCACGCTGCGCCAGGAGGCCCGGCGGCGCAGGAACATCGCCGCGGCCGCAGAACAGCTCAAGCTGGTGCGCCAACGCCTCGCCGGCTCGAAAACGAGGCTCCGGGGAGCCGCCGAGATCGATCTACAGGTGAAAAACATCCTCGATAAGTACTCCGTCAGCCGCTACCTCAAGGTCAACCGCACTGTCCGTGAAGAACACCTGTACCGGCAAGCACGGCGAGGCAGGCCTGGCCCCGAGACCGCTTATCGCAAGATCACCAAACGGCGCTTCGACATCGAGTGGAGTACCGACGAGGAGGCCATCGCCTACGACCACAAAAGCGACGGAATGTACCCACTGATGACCAACGACCGCAAGTTGTCGGCGGCTGACGTGCTTCAGGCCCACAAAGGCCAGCCCATGATCGAAAAGCGCTTCGAACAGATTAAGACCGTGCACGAGATCGCGCCCATTTTCCTCAAGAACGAGGGCCGAATCGAGGCCCTGTTCACCCTCTACTTCCTCGCACTGCTCGTCCAAGCCCTTATCGAGCGCGAACTGCGACTTGCCATGCAACGGGAGAACATCACCGAGCTTCCCTTATACCCTGAACAACGAGACTGCGAACGGCCTACTACCGAACAGATCCTGCGCTTGTTCAGCCTCGCCGAACAGCACAAACTCTCCCAGGGCGCACACACTCTGCAAGTCTTCAAGGTCGAGTTAACCGACCTGCAGCGTCAGTTGCTGACCCTGCTGGGCATCTCAGAGCAAGCGTTTCAACCTGAAAGCTAGAAAGATATTCACGCTATTTCGCTTGCTCGACCTGCGGAATGTAAGAAAGGCTGCACACATCGGCTCCTTTTGCACATGGAAGTTGAAGGTCGAATCAAAGTCATGCTTGACAAATATGTCACACTAGGCTATTTTGCCTAGAGAAGGGTTTTCTGAATGCCAGTCATTCCTCCCTTTGATAGCGACGGCCTTTTGCCGCCAGGAGACTACGAGCTATCCTTCGATGAATTGCGCGAATCGACGCTCGTCCGCGGCGCCGGGAAACAGAAGAACGATTCGACTTGGGATGCTGCATGGCGCGAGCAACTTGTCGGCGGGCTGGAGATTCTCGCCCGCCAGCTTTGGCAGGTCGGCATCCGCGAAATCTTTGCCGACGGCTCGTTCGTGGATGACAAAGACCATCCCAACGACATCGACGGATACTTCGTTTGCGACCTGATGCAACTCGCATCCGGAGATCTGGCGCAGCAGCTCAACAGCCTCGCCCCGTACAAGGTGTGGACCTGGGACCCGGCCTCGCGCAGACCTTNNTGGTCACGAACTTGAATTTCCTTCCGCCTTCCGCCAGTCGCGCCGGGACGGCAAGCCGCGGGGCATCGTGAAGATCAAATATGGGGGACCGTCATGATTCGCAACGAAGCTGAGTACCAACTCGCAACCGCTCGTCTTGAGGAAGAGCGCGGCCGGATCGCCGAGCATCGGGACCGGCTCAAAGCCACCGGCTTGTCCGACGACGAGATCAAGCGCGTCATCGATCCGATCGAGTCCTTCCACTTGCAATTGAAAGAGGAAGTGGAGAGCTACGAGCGGCTGAAGCTGGGCGAGTTCGATGAGTTGGAGAACCTCCGCGGCCTCGGCCAGATGCTGATTTCGCTGCGTATCGCCCAGGGAATCTCACAGCGCGATCTAGCCAAGCGGCTCGGCGTTCACGAGTCGCAGGTCTCACGGGACGAGCGCAACGAATACTTCGGCATCACGCTGGAGCGCGCAATCCGGATACTGGATGCACTCAATGTGCGGTTGCGCACGAAAGTGGAGATTAAACCTCAGAAGCATGAGACGGCTGTCGCGTGATTCGACCGGAAAATGCTCAAACGGAACCGTAAATAGTTACCTCCAACCTCAGAGTCTCAGTTGCAGGAAGCCGGAATACAAACCGCCAGGCTCTATCTAATCGCCCGCCAGCAAGATCCCGGCTTCAAGAGCACCGTCGAAATGCTCGCAAGAGGCCAGGCTGCTTCGCCACTTGACTTGCCTCAGCAGCAAGGAAGACCGAAGGAAATTCCCGACAGTACGAGCTCGATATGAAAAGCCAGTTCGAGTCGTCAATACATAACCAGGTGCGGGCCGCGCCAGCCTACGTCTGAGTTGGTTCGGCGAAACACCACTTTGCGGCTTGCCAACCACAAGCGTGGCTGCTAACCCGACTTCCGCTATTCGCGGGCTTAGAGAGCGCAAGTGATTGATTTTACTTGGGTGGTCAACCGTAGGTCTTCACCACAAACGAAAAAGAAATCAGGCGCTTCTCTTCATATCATTTGTGGTGATTTTTGGCTTGGGCTGTGCGGGCAGTTGGAACTTCAAGCGTTGCAGCAGAAGCTGATGGTCCTTCTCGGGTTCCGTGTAGCGCGACAGGATGACTTGGCGGCCATCGGTGGTCGGCAGATGAACATCGATCATTTGGATCGAGGCCATTTTTTCGATCACCGCCCTGGGCGTCAGCCCCGGGGCCAAGGCCTTGGTGTACTGCTTCAACGTCACCTGCAGGCAGAAGGCCATGAAGGCTATAAAGATGTGTGCTTCGATGCGATGCTCGAGCTGGTGATGGATAGGCCGGACCGATAAGTCGTTTTTCAGTTCTTTAAAGGCCTGTTCGACCTCGACCAACTGCAGATAGGACAGCCAGAGTTTCTCCGGATCATGGTCTGTGAGGTTTGAACGCAGCAGATAGCTTCCTTCCCGGCGTCTTGCCTCACGCAGCTTCTGTCGGTTAATGGTGAAGGTGAAGGTTTTTGCAGTGATCCTTTGACCTGCTTTCGGCAAGTGGATATCAAGAATAGAGTAGGCATTGCCGGCAGCGTGCTGGGCCGCGCCCAGCTTCATGAGTAATTTGGTGCGCGTCAGTCGCTTTTGATTGCGGATATCTTGGAGGCGCTTTACCAGCTGCTTCAGGCGCCGGCGCCGCATCGCTCTCTCTTTATGGAGTCGGTTGTGGCTGCGGGCCAGCACATAAACCTCGCCATCTCGTTCCACCAGTTTCACCTGAACCTGCTCGCGCACCTGCTTCCAGGGCTTGATCAGAAAAGACTGTTCCAGTTGCGTAAGCCGTCCGCGCGGAGCCCCGACCAGATAATGGACCGGTGTTTCTGCGTTTCGCATTTCACGCAGCACTTCTTCTGTCGGTACACCACGGTCCATCACCCACGTACGCCGGGCCCTGCCGTATTGCTTTTCGATTTTGCCCAGAAAATCCTTGAGCGTTGTCTTGTCCGACGTGTTGCCGGCCAACACCTCATAGGCCAGCGGTAAGCCATCCGGTGTGACAATCAAGGCAATGACTACCTGAACACAATCGGAACGCTTGTCACGGCTATAGCCGAACTTCCTCTTGCCCTCAGCCGGCGGGTCGATCTCGAAATAAGTGCTCGTCAGATCGTAAAGCAATACGTCAAAGTCGGCCTGAAACAGGTCGTTCCAGCGCTGCTGCAAAAATGAGAACAGATCCTGCTTGTGGAGCAGAATCTTGTCAAGGCAACGATACAGGGTGTCGTCCTGGGCCAGCCTGGCATCGGACCCGAGAAGATCCCCCATCGCGCTGCGCTCATACCATTGCCGGTGAAGACGCCATTCACTGCCCGGATCAATCAAC
>PLZC01000448.1 GCA_003151985.1 Acidobacteriaceae bacterium | reverse complement strand
ATTCAGCTACTTGCACCACGGGCTGTTAGCTCTCTCGAAATGTCGCGTTACGTGTCGAATATCGCAAGTCTGAAGCACTTGACGATCCAAACACGGTGCGGGGAGTGTCGTCTGCGCTCACTCCCAAGACGCGACAGGTCGGAGAGCCTATCGGCCCCCCATACCCCAAATTGCGCGATTCGGCGCGGCGGGGATATTCCATTGACAATCCGGGGAGTGGGCTTGGAAATTGGGGTATATCCTAGACCGACTATGTAATACCTTCCTTGCCATTCATGTGGTTGCCAGTTATCGTGCTCGCAAAATGAGGGGCGACCAATTTAGCCTTCAATGAAAAGTGATTCGGCTGCCGTCCGGCCCCAAGCCTGACGCTGCGCAATTTGTGGAAGAACTCGGAGTATCAATCGACCGGAATTAGGGGCGATTTTGACGGTCCTGAAGGCTGTTACTCGGTTCAGCGAAGCGGCCGAATATTACAAACGTGGAGAAAACACGCATGCGATGGAATTTCGGATTGGCATTCACCCACTCGATATCAGGTTCTCGGACTTCATTGGTCTTGCGGTAGACGATGAGTACTCCTCCGGGAGGGATCTGCTCGACGGCGTTGTAAAGGGCGGCACCGATGGCTGGAAGTTCATGGATGCGGCAATCGGTGTAGAAGGCGAATGCGGGGTAGTTGAAATTCATGTAAAGGGTCGTCCCGGAGGGAAGGCCGGACTGGATAAATTCCGATGCGAGCATTTCTTCCGGGATGCTGGGATCAACAAAGGGAAGGCTGAAGCGCTCGCGGAGGGGAAGGAACGTTAAAACTAGGAAAGCGGCGACAAACATCGCTCCAGCAGATCGGAACGGTCTTTGAGGCAAGGAGCGGAAGAGCGCCAGTCCTGAGCCGGCAAGCAGCAAAAATGGGGGGACAAGCTGCAGGATATAGCGCGGTTCCTTGTGCGGCATGGCACTAAAGAAGACAAACTCCATTGAAACCCACAACCAAAGAAATGTCTGCGAAACAAGCGGAGAGAGGTTCAAGGGGGATGCGGCAGATAATCGAGGCCGCCAGGGGAAAGTACCAAAGGGGCGCCAGACCGATGATGAGGCGACAACCACAAATCCAAACAGGGCCACTGCTGTGACAATTATGGGGGAATTGCGGAGGTAAAAAAAGAAGGATTCCGTCGGCCCCTCGACTTGGGTCCAACCCGCGTGCAGAGTGAAAAAGAAAGCTCCAAACCGCAGCCGGGACCAGAGCAGATAAGGTCCCATTCCGACCAGGAGTCCAGCCCCACAGGCCATTAGCGCCTTCCAGCGTCCTTTCGCGGTAAGGGGCAGCAAAAAGAGGATGCCGACACTCGGAAGTGTGCCAAAACGCATGAGGATCGAAAGTGCCAGGGCAAGTCCGGCCCAGGCAAAACGAGAAGTGCTCTCGCGGTTAAGCGCTCGAAGTAGAAGCCAGAACGCGAGGAGGACCAAGGTGAGGGCCGGCGAATCCGTCAGCAGGCTGTTGCCAGTATCATCGCTGTCGAATCCAATAGGAAAGACGCCCACGAAAAAGGGTGAGAATGCCAGCAATAAAGCAGCAATTGCGGCTGGCAAGCGGCCCACCGACAAACGCCCGGCAAGATAAATGAGGACTGGCCCGAGAGCGTTGAGAAATGCCACGACAATACAGGCTGCATAAATGTGATGCCAGACCAGAAACACGCCGGCGAATATCAGCGAGATCAGAGGCGGACGAAAGCCCAGTTCAGAGTAATTTATTTTTCCGCAGCAAATTACCTGGGCATTCTGAAGGTAGACCATTTCATCCCAAAAATGAACCTTGGAAATCCCCCAGATGCGAACAAGGAAGGCAAATGCGACCAGCAGAAAGAGCAGGAAGGATTCGAACCGCTCCTTGCGATTCAGGAGGAACTGCGTAACTCGAGTTTGGATCGAAATCAACAAGAGTCGGCCTCCAATCAACTAAACAATACCCGCCAGACTGAACGAGTCCACCTTCACACGGTGGAAGTCGCAAGTTCGAATCTTGCAGTGCCCACCATTACTTGTTTAGAACCAATATATTCCAGCGCAACTTGACTCCTCAAAACACCTCCTACGGTAGGCATACGGAAAAGCGCCTTTGCGAGTGCGGCAGGGGAGTGTCGTTTGCCCTCACTCCGCTCTTAGTACAGGTCGGAGAGCCTATCGACCCCCATACCCCCAATTTGCGATCTGGCGCAACGAGGGATACCCCATCGGCAATCCGGGGAGCGAATTGGAAATTGGGGTATACCCCAATAACAAATCGTTCCGCACCTTGGCTAGACAGTTGGGATACCCGCTTTGGGGTAATGTCCGGTTTGCCCACCATCCTTCCGGAACCGTTTTGGAAAAACGATTGAATCCCTTCGTGATACTAAGACAACCTCAAACTGAATGCCAAAGATTTCGGTTCCTTGGGCGGGTGATGTCGCACCGTCAGTGTTGACGTTCAAAGAACTCTTCCCACGAGCTTGTGGGCGGCGGATTGAACATTGGAAGTAGCAGTCCACCAGCGCGGTACCAGCTCATTGCGGAAGGTCCCACATATCCACCCAAAAGCTTGAATGGACAGACCTCAAAGGATCTCCTGACCCATTTCCTCGCAAGCAAAATCAAGGCAGCAGCAGGAGAATCTGAGCTAGACCCCATGCAGTACAACCGCCCTTGCATGAGAGCAGGAACTCCACCATGGGACACAATTTTGCTCGGCGCAAAGTCTACCGTTGCCATCCCCCAAATCGAATACAAATGCCGTCGAACCATCGTAAGCGTCTGACCAACCCACCTATAAACAACGGGCGATCTGTGATGGACTCTTTCTATGGCAGAAGAGTCTGGAGTTGGAGTTCGTCGTCGTGGCGGCCAAGAGATAGCACGGTTGGCTGCTTTGTACCGGAAGAGCGGGATAGGACGAAGTGAGTTTTGTCGCAGTCATGGAATGGCTTTGAGCACGCTGGCCCGGCATCTGAAGAAGCAGTCTGGCGAGCAGCGGTTGAGTGAAAACGCGATGGCTGGTGAGAGCCGGCTCAGGATCCCTGTCCGCGACTCCCTGAACGAGATCCTGCCCGGCCTTGACAACAGGTCCGTTCAGCAGGTCGCCGATCTCACACCGGCTGCATGGGCAGCAAGACACAATCCCACCCACCTTTAAACTCGCGGCCTCACCGGGTCAACCGTGTGTTTGGCCGTACGCATACGTTGAATTAGTCTTGCGATCCTACATCCGAATTCGGAATCCGAAACCAGATGGGGTAACTCTGTGTTCGGCTCCGCTACAAGCGTTTGGCAGGAGACCAGCACTGACGCTACACTTGAAGCGTTCCGGCACGCGGTGACTACTGATGCATGACCTATGGAAAGAAGTACTCGACTTCCTAAAGGCGGCGGTTGACTTCTTCAAGGTTGCCATTAAGGTTGTCCTGATTGTGGTGGCTTTCGTACTGGCCGTTCGCTTCGCGCTAACACTTTGGGACAAAGCCGATAAGAGTGGATATGTTGCGCACCATGAACCGGTTGACCTGTGCATGTCCAACAATTGGCTCGTCGGTGAGAATCGTGTTTGTTACCTAACCACAGTTAAGGACGCGAACGGTAATTCAACCGGTAAAATCGATGACCTTAGCTGCCCCGTCGGTCAAAGTCCGCTTGAACTTCATAACATCGCGTTGAATTTAACGGGGACGTGCGCTCTCACGATTTGGACGGCCACGTTAATTCCATTCCATATTTGTGGACTTGCACCCGGCGTGCTAACGGGATAAGTTGTAAGCTCTAACGGATTCAGTCGCAAAGTAAAGAAATGACACTTCTCTTTCCAGAAAGCGTTACGACTTCCTCATGTACTCCCGTGCCTGAAATGGGTTGGCATCTACCGGTAGGCGTGGCCATCGGACTTCTTGGCCTAATCGCGGCTCTTTACCCGATTATCGGCGACCCGATGATTCGGCGTTTCGAGAAAGCTGAAAGGCCATGGCCGAAACGGATAGTTTTGGCGGTGTGGATTTTCGTATTTATAGGTTTTGCTGCCTTGGAGTTGCACTTCATCAAGATTCAGGAGGCTCATCAGGACGAACAGCACACGTATGAAATGTGTGTTCAAGATGCGCGATTCACTCAAACCATCAACGGTCTGAACCAAAATCTCAGAACAGAGGAGAAGACGCTCTCAGGTGTAGATGCTGCGGTGACTGGCATCAAAACTAACATTGGTGAAACGACAGATGCGCTGAATATGTTCACCGGGCATGACAGCTTCCCCTATTTCGATTTTAATGACCCCGAATTTCGACAAGGATATGCAAAGAAAATAGGACGGTACCCGGTCTCCGATGTCTCCGTGACTTTTTACACTGGTGATTGCGGCAACCAAGAAGGTCTCGGATCATGCAGATATGTCCGGAGTTTAGGAAGCAAGACCTTTTCTGAGATAAATGACTTCTTACCCACTCCGCCGCCCGCTGCGAAGTATTCACGGACGCAAGGGATTCCATTCACGCTTAATACAGGTAGCGGACCAGTCTATTTGGCGTTCGCCAACATTACAGCGAGAAACGGGCTCTGGCGTGAATTCATTGTCCTCACACAGGTTAAGCGACCGGACGGGTACCCTCTTAACGAGAGGGACATTCGCATGTATCAAGTCCTCAGGGATGCAAGAGGACGCCCCAATGGGCGAGATATGATATGGGAATGTCGGACAAAGGGAATGCCTGAGAGCTTGCTTGGCTTCGATTTGATAGATGAGGCGAATGTCCGGGTCTATGGGAAGCCCATCCACTTGTTACCATCCACAGAAGGCGGAATAGCGAAGTCCGGTATCGTCTTCAAGAAGCCTCAGGATTGCGACTGAAACGGGGGGGGAGGGGGAACGCTCTCTGTTGGTCTGCACTCCAGACTCTTCTGCCATAGAAANNTTTATAGGTGGGTTGGTCAGACGCTCACGAACCATCAGCCCTCGTAACGAGTTTTCGCGTTGGTGCGGTTTCGGATCGCCGCGACCAGATCGCAACGTTCTGGCGAATGCCCTCCGATGATGTCGAGGCAACGATCTCGGGGGTACTAGCAGTCCAGTCGGCAAATAACAAGTCATCGTGATGCCCCAAATGCTCGAACAGTGCCCTGCTGTCCTCTTCTAACATGTGCAATAGCAATTGACGGCTCATTGATGCGCTCCCGAGTCAAATCCTTTGTTCACGATTGGCCCGATTCTACTATTCGGGGTTGCCGCCAAGGGCTTCTCTATGTGGAATGGGTGGCAACCGAGGCATTGCGCCTGTATCACCTCCCAACCGTCAATTACAGGTTAGTTATTAACGATCTTGATGTTGACCGTTTTGTAATTTCCGGGTTGGCGACAATGAACGAAGCCGCAGGCGCCGCGNNGAAGCTTCGATATATCGGCGTTTACAGCACAAATTTCTAACTCATTATTTATCAGTAAGCTCTGATTCAATCTCCATATAATTAACGAAAAAGTTGTTGTCTGGGTTGAACTCCCCGCCGTTGCTGTAATCGCCACAGTGCTTGACCCCTTGGGAGTCGTTGGGCCGCTCCCACACATCCAGCCAGTGTCGCTACGATCCCGACAGATGCAACGGTCAAGAGTATTAGAACGAGCCAATGGCGCGCCGCGCACTCATTCCACCAAAGAGAGGGGCTCGAGTTCAACCAACGCGGGCTCTCCTTTAGGCCTGTCCTTCCGCTGAGTGAATACGAGTTCAATTCAATGCTGATGGGTGCTGGCGTAGTAACATGATCCCGACTGCCTCTGCAGACATTCAACCATGCGCGGGGCATCCTCCCTCTTCGAGGACGGGAATATAGTCCAGGCGATGAGCGCTATTATGCAATTCGCATTTCTAACAAAACAAGGCGTTAGGAAGCAATGCAGTGGGCGGGTTGAGAAGGAGAGCAGCGATGGCATTGACCCCGCCATTCTTGGGGCAGCACGGGATTCGGCAGGAGACGCCGAGTAAGGCGCAACTTGGTGCGAAGTTGAAAGAAGGTAGTGATCCGCAGGGGAAGGCGAATGCGCGCTTCCTCCCGTTGGATGCCTACCGCGGATTGATCATGATCCTCCTGGTCTCGGACGGTTTTGGGTTTGCGCAGCTTCCAAAGTACGGCTTCTATCGGTTCATCGCGGAGCAGTTCGACCATAGGCCCTGGGGCGGCGCGGTCTTTTACGATCTCATCATGCCAGCCTTCCTGTTCATGGTGGGAGTGGCCATGCCCTATGCCTTTGCGCAGCGCGCAAAAGAGGGCTCCAACCGGGTCGATACAACGCGGCACGTATTTATGCGCTGCTTTCGGCTGGTACTTATCAGCGAGATACTCGTTTCCATCGACGACAGCCGTGCTCACTTATCGATTCACAATGTGCTGACGGTGGTAGCGATTACCTATTTCATCTGCCACTTTCTGATGCGCATGGACATGTGGAAACAGGCGACAATAGCGGCGGCGCTGCTTTCGGTTCACTCCGCAATTTACTTGCTGTTTCCGGGCCCGGATGGAGCCTTTGCCCAGGTCACCAACGCGGGAGCGCGACTCGATCGTTGGCTGATGCTGGCGAGCTGGAACTTACCTTGGAATTGCGTCACAATCAACTTAATCTGCGAAATTCCTTCGGTGCTCTTCGGCGTCTGGGTTGGTACCCTGCTGCGCGGCAGTAGGCCGCGCGCGCAGCAAATGAAGATACTCGCACTGGGAATGGCTGCGGCCTTTGCCTCTGGATTGGCATTATCTCCGCTGGTCCCGATCAACAAGTGGCTGTGGACGGCAACTTATACGCTTTACACAACCGGTTGGTCGATTTTGGGGCTGCTGATTCTCTACGTCCTGATCGATGTCATCGGAATGAGACGGCTCGTCTTCCCACTCGTGGTTGTGGGCATGAATTCACTTTTTGTTTACTGTCTCAGCGACCTGTTGAGAGGGCGGATTGACAGCGCCATCGCAGTCTTCAGTGGTTCGTACCAGTCTCTCGGCATCTTCGCGCCTGTGGCCCAATCGTGCTCGGTGCTGCTTGTGATTTGGCTCATCGCGTATTGGATGTACCATCGAGGGATATTTGTCAAGGTTTAGGGCAAGCCAGAGATTTAGAGCAGAACAAGAGTCAATGTGGCCTTGTAGGCAATGTAAAGTGCCGCTGATCCATGAGGGTCGCATCAGCTTAAGTTCGGTGGTTTCGGGATACATCCACTCTGGTTCCGCTATAGCCCGCGGGTCTGCCAAGCGCACGTCGTTTGCACAGCTGCTCCACATCGAATTCCGGTGAGAATTATATGCAAGGATTCACGCGACGAGATTTGTTGAAAGCAGGCCTGGCCGCTTCGGCCGCAGCGATGGCAACAGAGAAGAATCTTCATGCGGTTTCTCTGGCGAGCGCGCCTGCGGCGGTTGTACCGACTGCTGGCCCGCCACAAATTTCCATCGTGGTGCAAAAAGAAGAAGACGTCGTTCTGGAGTTCGCTGCGCAGGATCTGGCGCGCTATTTAGGACAGATCACGGGCGAAACAATCGTCCAGGGGATGGGTGGTGCAGCGCACCGCATCTATCTGGGTGAGATTCCAGTGACTGCGCAACTGGAAGAAGCCGCGCATCTGTCCGCTGAGGTGAAGGGCCTTGAGTTAGATGGGTTCATTATCAGCTCGATGGGGCCAGATGTTGTCATCCTTGGAAATGGCAGCCGTGGGGTTCTGTATGGATGTTATGCATTTCTCGAGTTACAGGGGGTTCGCTGGTATTTCCCCGGCAGGCAACACGAGATCGTCCCCCACCACCCTGTGAATTGGGACACGCACTTCAAATTGAACGAATCGCCTGCATTTCCAAAGCGCATTCTCTTTTATTGGCCCAACAACTATTCCTCTCCGTTGGATTGGATCGACTTTTGCGCCAAGGCTCGGCTGAATCGCCTTGCATTTCACTACACGTGGCCGGCCAAAGACTGGTACATCCTTCTCCGTACGCAACTCTTGCCGGAGCTCCGAAAGCGCGGGATGGAAATCGAGGTGGGCGGACATTTCCTTTCCACGTTTCTTCCTCGCACTCTCTTCCAGGAACATCCCGAATGGTTCCGGATGAACGAGCAAGGAAATCGCATCGCCGATTTCAACCTGAACCCCTTTAACCGGGATGCGCTCGAATACCTGACTTCCAGGGCTAGCGAATATCTTCAGCAGACGCCTGAAGCGAGCCTGTTTCACTTGTGGGCTGACGACATCGATGGCGGCGGTTGGAGTCATGAATCGGGAATGGAGATCTCCTCGCCTTCAGACCAGGCGCTGCTAGTCTCTAATTTCCTGGTGAAAAAAGTCCGGCAAAAGCTGCCTGCCGCCAATGTTGCCTATCTTGCCTATCACGACACTGTGAATCCTCCGCGAGTGGTGAAGCCCAATCCTGGTGTGATCTATCTGTATGCACCGCGAGAGCGTTGCTATGCCCATGCATTGGACGATCCGGCCTGCGGTCTGAATCGCCGGTATGCCCAGGCGCTTGAAGACGGATTGCCCGCTTTTGGCAGCGCAAATGCTGAAGTTTTTGAATACTATGCAGACGAGATACTTTATGAGAGCACGACCAATCCGCCTATGCCTGATGTTATCGGCGCAGATCTAAGGTACTATCGCCGCCTGCGAATTCCGGCTGTTGGCGTGCTAATGACCCAGACAAGCAACTTCCTGTCGCCGCTGGTGAATATGTTTCTCTACCCGCAGGGACTGTGGAATCCGCAGCGCGACTTGAGCCTGTCGCTCGATGAATACGCACGGCTGTATTTCGGCGATGCAAGACTGACAGGATATTTTCGGAAATTGACCCAGGGAATGAAAGACGTTCTGAAGGTGTGCGCCTACCAGCACCCGGGCGATGCATGGGATTCGGTGAGGGTGGATGCGGAACCCGACGATGCTCTGCGATTCCACGTATCTGGACTGGAGGCGGCAATCATCGGCACATTGGCAGAGGCCCGCGATGTTCTTGACCGATCATTGGCAGAGATCAAGAGTCCAACTTACGTGGAGCGTTTGAAGGGCGAACAAGCGTCGATGAATTTTACCCTTCGCCAAGCGAAACTCTTTTACCACCTCTTGAAAGGTGAGTGCTTGTACCGAGCATGGAAGAGCAGGCACGAGCAGGAGTCGGGGCTGGGTGCGCTGACTGAGTTAGGGCTAGCCCGCCATGCCTGGAACTGTCAAGAGAAGTTCATAGCCATCGCAGGCATGAAGGCGATTCCGCAGATGCCTGGTCTGCTGAGTCTCGAAGCGAGGGCCAGAGAACTGAGTGAAGCCATCACCACGAATCCCAAAAGCGTGGCGGGAGTCAACATCGGCGGCTTCGCGATCGATCGGTTGGATGGGCAGTTACCCGCGGGCGTTACAGGGTATGTCGCAGCAGGCCCCACCGGCTCCAGAGCTGTTTTATGGACTGACGTTGCCTCCTCGCGTTTCGCCTTGCGCCCAGGAGATCCGCGTCTGTCGTGGTTCGATGAGTACGGGAAGCCCATCGGTTCCGACGAACTGGGTTGTTTTGACTCCGCGGTGGTGGCGGAGGCCAAAGGAATGCCGGTGGACAAACTGTTCGGAGCCCTGCTAAAAAGCCAATTGGCTTTCGAGAATAAGACGGGTGGGTAAGAGGTGATTGTAATCAAAGGCGACAGAGGCAAGCTGGCATAGTGGGGCTTCGGATTGAGAATCGGCGTTGCTTCCGGAGGCCTCAGGCTCACGCAGGACTGGGAGGCAGTTTGCCCGGCTTTTGGCTCTTCGAGCGCAGATGACCCAACATTGTGAGAATGTTGAACTTGTGCGGACGCAATTTGGATAGGTATCGGGAAACACCCATGTAGCCAGGATTCCTTGTTG
>PLZC01000048.1 GCA_003151985.1 Acidobacteriaceae bacterium | reverse complement strand
CTGGAACCTTTTGCCGCAGACCGGTTTGGCAGGCGATATGGACGAGATCATGACCGTGTTGACACCGGAGCAGAAGGCCGCGTTCCACCCGATTCCGATCGAGTTGAAACGCGGAGAGTGCTCCTTTCACCATCCATTGATGGTTCACGGTTCCTATGCGAATTACTCGGACAGGCCTCGGCGCGCCACCATCGTAAATGCCTTCCGCGACGGCGTGAAGTCCGCCACAGATGAAGAGTTACTGGTAGGCGTTCCGATCATTCCTAAGGATGCTCCCATGCTTGGGCAGTTTTTCCCCATGCTGTTCGATCCCCAGGCGGCTGGGGTGCAGATAAGCTAGCGGTCCTCTGCCGACCAAGGCGGAATGAATGCATCCTCGGACGGCAGTGGTCGGTTATCCAATGAATTACAGCGCCATCTCCTTGGTCACTGCTCGTTGCGTGTAATACGACTGATTTGTCATATGACAGGCAGCGGCTGCATGGTGGCCGAAGACCACGTCCTCCTCTACCGGAGTGCGGTTTTGCACCGCGGTGAAGAAGTTCTTCAGGTGGCTGCTCCTACCGTCCATGGATGGGGCGGACTCGAATATCTCGACGTTATCCACCGCCGGCAACTTTCGAATCACCGCATCATTCTCGGCATGCCATTGCTTTTCATAGGCACCCCGCATTGCCGAGGGGAAACCTCCGTCGTAGTAGCTTGGCTTGAGATCGATGCCGAGCTGCGGCGTCCAGGTGAGTCGCGAGCCAATCTCGATCATTCCATGGGAACCCATAAAGCGGGAGACCGAGGGAGTCTCCGTATTAAGCGTGACGCGCACGGAAACTATCATGTCGCCGTATTCAAGGAGGACCAGGTGCAGGTCGGGGACCTCGCGGCCATCCTTATAGCGGATCTGGCGGCCAGAGGCGACGGCACGATCCGGAATCGCAGAGAGACTAAGCGCGCATTGCATTCCGCTTAGAAGATGGACCATAAGGTCGCCGGCGATGCCCGAGCCATAAGCGCGCCACGAGCGCCAGCGCGCGAAGACCACCGGATCGAGCGGCCTTTTGGGAGTGTCGCCAAGCCAGGTAGCCCAGTCGACGTTGTCCTCGGAGAGTCCTGGCGGAAGAGGATAAGTCCATGCTCCATTCGGGTCGTTGCGGCCCATGGCGAGTTCGACAAGCGATACTTTTCCGATTTTGCCGGCCGCAATCATTTCTTTCGCCTTGATGAATAGCGGAGAAGAGACAACTTGCGAACCGACCTGGAGGATACGCCCTGACGCTTGCACGGCTTTCACCATTTCGGCTCCGTCCGCAATCGAATGCGACATGGGTTTTTCGCAGTACACATCCTTTCCTGCGCGCACTGCGTCGATCACGATTTTTTTGTGCCAATGGTCGGGTGTGGCGACTATGATGCAGTCGATGTCTTTGCTGTCCAGCAAATCCTGATAACGGCGTGTGGTGCGAATCCCGGCGCCGGCAATCTCCTTGGAGAGCGTATGCCGCTCGTCATAGAGATCGCACGCCGCCACGCATTTGATGCCGGGAATGGTGACGGCTTCCCGCAGCAATCCGGAGCCTTGCATGCCGACGCCCACAATCCCAAAGGAGAGGTTGAGAGGAGTTGAGTCCTTCATTGCCGGATCCGGAATTTGCTGGGCGCGAACTGAAGATGCGGGCATGCCAATAAGCCCCGCGGCGGCGACACCCATAGTAGTGTGCAGAAAGTTTCTGCGGGAGAGAGTGCTTTTCATTTGGTGCTCCTTATGCGTTGGGGCTACAAGCAATGAATTACTCGGTTGCCGGAGTGATCACGATGTTTCTGTAGGAAGTGGCGCCTGCATCTTCGGATCCCTGCAGATAGATCGGCCCTGGCTCTCCCTCGTTGCTGTCGAGTGCGCCACCGGTGACACCTGGAATTTCTTGCTGGTCGATGACCGTCTTCCCGTTGCTGGCTACTGTCACAGTTCTGCCAACGAGAGTGACGTCATAGGTCTGCCATGTGCCGGGCGTGATGACTACTTCCGGCGAGGGTGCCAGGTATCCATAGATTGCAGCGGCCCGGCGGTTGGATGGGGTGCCAGTCCCGCTTGTTTCCGCAACTTGGACCTCATAACGGCCGCGGAGATAGACACCACTGTTGCACCTTGTTGCGCAGTTGAACTCGACGTGTAATTTGAAGTCACGGAACTTGCGGGTGGTGACGAGGTCACTACCGCGCCGCGCCGTTGTGAGCACATGATCCTTCACGCTCCAATTGGAGGCATCCGCGGGCTGAAGGAACGTCCAGCCCTGAGTGTCTACACCATTGAAGAGAGGGATGGGCTTGCCCCAGTGCGGCATAGCGGTACGCTTTAGACTCGGTGCCCGCTCGCCTGTCCAAGTCCAGGGGGCGTTATTCGGGCCTGTTGTTTCGCCGGAAAGCTTGCCGTTGACAAGCTTTGCGTGAAAAACCATGTCCTGAGGCATTGCTTCTTCGTCCTTTGGCGACGAGAACGTAATTACTCCGTCTTCCACGCGAAGATTGAGCACAGGGTGTGCGTGGCCCCAACGGCTCACGATGAGGCCCTGTAACTGGCCCGCATCGCTGGTGATCTCAAGCCAACTGCCATAGTCGTGGCCCGGAGTATGGATCGCGACATCCCACCTGCCGAGAAATGGTGCGGCCTGCGAGGCCTCGGCGGAAGAGCCGGTCGGACTTGAGGGAGTTGCGGGTGGAAGTGCCGCAGAGGAGGAGAACAGTGATGAGATCAGAAGAGCAGCCGCAATGCCGATGGAGCGCATGGAGTTCCTTTCCTTTGGTTAAGGGGCGCCTGATTTGTTGCCGAAGGAGGCGAAACAAGAAACGTGAGATCGCTACTCTTCAGCGCCATTAGACCGTTTTAATAAAGTGCATCCTTTTTACTCGTTATGCAAGATACTGTCAAGGCGGCTTATGGCTGCAAGCGCGAGAAGGGAAGGCGAGGAATCGTCTTTGTTAAGGCCTACGTGATTTGAGCCAAGGCCGGGATTCCCGGTCACTTACAATTGTCCGTCCGTGTAAACCAGTGAGTGATTTTTCCTTGACGGCGATCCCATCGCGATATTAAATCGGTTCGCAACAAGGATCCGGGAACCATTTGTTCTATCATTCAAGACAGAATGCGAGAGTGCTTAAGAATGAATCGACGTGAGATGTTGATAGGCGCTGGGATGCTGACAGGAGCATCGATATTGGCGGAAGGCCGTGATTCCAAACCAGCAGCGGAGGCGCCGCGCAAGTTGAAGTTCGTGGTGACGGGTGGCCATCCAGGCGATCCCGAGTACGGATGTGGCGGGACAATTGCGCGGCTGACTGCACTGGGGCATGAAGTGGTGTTGCTCTATATGAACGATGGCGCATGGGAGACCTCCGCGCCTGTGAGGATTGCGGAAGCTAAGAAGGCGTGCGAGATTCTGAAGGCGCGGCCCGCTTATGCGAACCAGATCAACGGCCATGCGATTGTGGATAATGCTCATTACGAAGCGTTTCAGAAGATTATCGAAACGGAGAATCCGGATGCTGTATTCACTCACTGGCTCATCGATAATCATCCCGACCATCGCGGGATTGCCAACTTGACTCTCGAATCATGGAAGCAATTGAAGCATAAATTCGCAATGTACTACTACGAGGTTTCAGACGGCGAAGATACGATGCAGTTCCCGGCACCTACCCACTATGTAGACATTACTGAGGTTGCAGATGCAAAGAAAGCGGCCTGCTATGCTCACGCGAGCCAAGATCCGAACCGCTTTTATGGCGTACAGGATACTGTTGCTAGTTTCCGCGGTCTGGAAAGCGGTTATAAAAGAGCGGAGGCGTATATTTGGCAGATCGGAAGCCCTTACGACATCTTCCCGATGGCGGGCCTGCCTGCACGTTGATCCGTCTGCGAGGCTGTTGCTTATCGCATAATTCGAAGCTATTCTGGCGATAGCTTAGCCGACTTCCAAGAGGGCACATTGTGCCGGGGTATTCGGAACTCATTTTTAGCAAGGGGCTTCCGTGACTGACCCCGCGTTGACCTCCGCCCCACCTTCCATGAGCAAGCGACTCGTGCTGCTGCTGATCGTTGTGGCCTCGGCCGGGTACGTGTGCCGGGTTGCCATTACAGTGGTCGCTCCCGGCATGATGAGAGAATTCGGCCTGACCCAGGTGGAAATGGGTACCGTGTTCAGCGCCTTCCTGGTTGGGTACACACTATTTCAAGTGCCCTCGGGAGGGCTGGCCGACCGTGTCAGCGCCCGCCGCATCTTCCTGGTGCTTTGTTTGGGGTGGGCTTTACTCACCGCACTAACCGCGTTGGTTGGCTGGCATGGATTCGGGCTGGCCATCGTGATTCCGCAGCTATGGCTGATACGTTTCTTGTTTGGCGTAATAGCTGCACCCACTTATCCTACCTCGGGCAGAACGATTGCCGTCACGACAGCGCCGCGCTTGCAAGCCAGGGCGAACAGCCTGGTGCTGGCGAGCGTTGGCGTGGGATCGGCAGTTACACCTTTGTTGCTGGCGCCCATTACCAGCCACTATGGTTGGCGCGCGGCGTTGCTCGTGGCAGGCTCGATTGGCGCGGCTGCCGGGTTGTTATGGTGGCGATTCGCGCCCCAGCATTTTCATTCGTCAGGGAGTTCAAATCCACAAGATTCAGGCGACCCTTCCGCCGGGTCAGGATTGAGGGAAGCAGGTCCTCGGCCGCTTCGCTCAGCTAGTTTCTGGTTCCTATCCGCCAGTTATCTTCTGCAGAGTTATCTAGGTTACATTTTCATCTTCTGGTTTTACCTTTACCTGGTGCAGGTGCGACACTTCGAGGTGTTGCAGGCTGCCAGCCTTACAGCACTGCCATGGGTGGCAACTATATTCGGTATCCCGCTGGGAGGCGCACTCTCAGACGTGGCCGTTATGCGCTTGGGTGCGAACTGGGGACGCCGCAGTGTACCCCTCGCCGCGCTTTGCGCCGCCGCTGTTTTTCTTGTCATTGGCGCCCGCACCCCGAGCGCGCTGGTGGCCGTGGCTGCATTGACCGCATGCACGGTGCTGGTACAGTGCACGGAAGGTCCATTCTGGGCGACCATGACCCAACTCTCCGGAGAGCGAAGCGGAATCGCGGGCGGCACAATGAACTTTGGCAGTAATCTCGGAGGCATGGTTTCACCCGCGCTCACCCCCTGGCTGGCAGAACGTATTGGATGGGAAACTACGCTGTCGCTGACGGCGGGACTCGCAGTTGTGGCTGCTCTACTTTGGCTGCGAGTTCGCGTTGAGCCTCAAGCCGAGTTACTTTGATTGGGCTAAGTACCTGACTGCGCAGCATTGCTTGAATTTGCGGCCGCTTCCACACGGGCAAGGATCGTTCCTTCCAGCCTTGGACATTTCGGAACGGATCCGCGCGTTTTCGATCCAGCGCATGACATTGGCCGGTGACTGCCTCTTTCTGAGCTGATCGGCCATGAAGCGCATGTAGGGATCAATGTGCCGAAAGAACTTCATATATCCTGCGCAAAGATAATTAAGACCCGGTTCTCCGTCCTCGGTATAAGCGAAGCGATGTTTGGGGCATTCTCCGTTGCAGGCGAAGCGTACATCGCATCGCATGCATTGTTGAGGCAATGAATCGAATTTGGCATTCCCGAATTCCTGCTGCCGCTGCGATCCGGCGAGTTCCGCCAAGGGCCGTTCCAGGATGTTGCCGAGATGATACTCGGGATATACGAAGTGATCACATGAATAGAGGTCGCCTGTATGTTCGATGGCCAAGGCTGAGCCGCAGGTCTTCTTGAATATGCAAATGTTGGATGGCATCCCACTCCACATTTGCAGTGACTCTTCAAAGATCTGAACAAACTGGAGGCCGACATCCGAACGCACCCACTCGTCGAAGATCGCACAGAGGAAGTTCCCATAATCGACAGGTTTTACTGACCAACTTGTTACACGCGCGTTATCTCCGAACGAGGGCGCGATGAGAATAAGTCCGTTCGTAGTGCTTTGCTGAGCCATGCGCTCGACAATTGGAATAAATTGCATGACCCCGCTGCCTATCCCTTTAAGAAAGCGATAGACTTGCAGCGGATGGGAGGAGTTGCCGTGGTGGACCGTCGTGAGAGTGTTGAATTCGACGCGGTTGTTTCGGAGAATCTCTATGCCGCGGATCACACGCCGGAAAGTGGGCTGCCCGCCCTTGTCAACGCGATAGGTGTCGTGCAATTCCTCCGGCCCATCGATCGAAATGCCTACAAGAAACTTGTTCTTTGCGAGGAAATTTCCCCATCGATCGTCCAGCAGCACGCCATTGGTTTGAAACGCATTATGAATGCGTTTTCCATTTGCGTATTTGTTCTCCAAAGCAATAATCTGCTCGAAGTAAGCTACTCCCAATAGCGTCGGTTCGCCACCCTGCCAAGCGAAATAGATCTCATCGGTATTCTGCTGCTCGATGTATTGCCGGATGAAGCCTTCAAGCACCTCGGGGGACATCTCCCACTTCGAGGTGTTGGGGAAGAGGACTTCCTTTTCGAGATAGAAGCAGTACTTACAATCCAGGTTGCAGATGGGGCCCACTGGTTTGGCCAACACGTGAATGGGGGGAAGGCCCATTACAATTCCTCGACTTCAATGGTAGTGGAAGCCCGCTGGCAAATGCGAAGAAGAAGGCCCACGGGCCCAGGTGATTTTAGCGGAGTAATTCCGGCACTTCTCCTGGTCCGATCCAATGGAAGCCTTCTGGCTGAATGCCGGCGACTTGGGTGCCGGCAAACAGTGCTTTGACAGGACAGCTCTTTCGAAGGTTCAAATGCACGCGGCTAACAATGCTCTCAACGGGCTCAACGAGGATCGGGCCGACGCCGTTGCGAGTAGCTTTGCAGTTCCAACTCACCAACTCTCCATTGGCGCGCTCAATCACGTAGGCTGACGTCAGTGCGATTTCTTCAAGGGCAATGAAGACTTCGTGTACATCGTTGCAGGAGGTCCATCCTGAATCCAACCCGTCTCCGGGGATCGGCTCGTGGTCCGGATAGTGGAACGACGCGATCATTGGCACATACTGTTCGCCGATGGTTCGCTCTACCCGGAGGCCGCGCTTGGGATTGTTCTTATTCGGTTCAAGCATTGTTACTTCGCGATATGGATCTGGCACAAACGCCCACCTTAGTTCGCCGGTGTGGCCGTCAATCAACTGTGCACAACTGCCCATGGCGTTCATAGCCTTTTGTAGCCATAGCTCTTCGCCGGTGAGAAGATATTGGTACCACAGAGCCGGAATAAGCCAGGCGCTCCAACCATGGGGTGAGTCCATCATGTTGAGGGACTTGCCAATCAAGGTGTCGTATTGCGCTTCCCAGAAGCGCAGAGTAGCACCGTTCATCCGACTATCCGGAATCAGCAGCTGTTCGAGACAATGATGAGCGGTAAGCATCTTGCGGGCCGCCTCAGCATAGTGGCGGCGCGCGGCTTCGTCGGTTTGGAGCAGTGCAAATAGTCCGAGTTGCAGACCGGAGCAACTGATCATGCCATCTTCAAATGTATTTTCGCCCTCTGTGGTTAGGTTGTCTTGCGAACGAACCAGAAAGTCCATGGCTTTTCGCGCGGAGTTGTAGTGGCGGTCATAGGCGGCTTTGAAGCGGCCATCCTTCGCAGATTCCATCTTCTCGACGGCCATGACAGTCATTACCGATTTCACCGGATAGGCGACAGTGGTGTAGTTATCGTAGTTACCGTCATCGTGTTGCCTGGTGACAACGTAATCAGCGAAGCCGCTGGCCAGATCGAGCCAATAGGGATCGTGGTCGGCGCGAAAACGGTGAGCGAGGACCCCAGCCATCTGCGCGGTGTTCACGAGGAACCGGACCTCAATTGGCCATTCCATCGGATCAGTGACACCGAACTTGACTTTCGGTTTCTTCGCGTTGAGATCCCACTGTAGATTCAAGATTTCCTTCAGACGTTGATCGGTCTGGGCGTCCAAGGCCGGGTCGGGGATATGGCGGTGGGCCAATACATCGGTTTCCAATCCAAGCCACTGTTCCAGATGGCTGGATGCATACTGCTTTTCGGTTAGAGTGGCTTTGCGCGCCTGACGGAGATACCACGACCATGGTTGGCGCACATAGAAACAAGCCTGGCTCTGGCGGCCGTTTGCTGCTGTGACCGTGAGTTGATAGAGGCCAACGCCGCCCTGAGGCGTGAAGCCGGCGATGAACCTTCCCTTCGAGCTGGAATGCACGGCAAGCTGAGATATCTTTCCATCGGGAGCCATTACACTCACTCTGACTGGCGTTGGCGCATAGATTGTGAGCTTGCTACTCTCGCCATCGCCGAGTGTATAGCGGTCCGCATCAATCATGGGTGCTGCCAGAGAAGATGCCAAGAGCGGCTTGATGCTTTCCAGCGATGCGGCGGGCTCAAGATAAATGGTCCAGGTGCGTTCTTGGCCGGGAGGAATTGAAGTGAGATTTTGTGGGTGGCGAGACGGGAGCGGCAAGGCATGCAACAGATCGAGGCTGCACGTGCGGATCAAGTGTCCACCATCGCCCGCGCCCCAAATCGTCTCATCATAATTGATGTTGTGCGATGCTACAGGAGACGCCGAGCCAATGGTGAGTATTTGGCCCTTGGGGGTCATCAGGTAGCCCCAGAAGTGGGTCTTTTCGCAACGCAACAGGGTGGGAAAGTAGCGATCGTTCCATGAGGGGAAGGTCTTCATCTCGCAGTCGATGCCAATGACAAGCCGGGCGGCTTTAGGCACATAATCGGTGGCACTTCCATTTTTCAATCCGGCGACGATTGCCAATCGATTGTTTTGAAGGCGATAGAGGAGCGAGTAGCGAATACCGTTAGCAGTGCCGCCGAAATTGGGTTCCGATCCTTCCTGCTTTTGCAGATGCACGTCTGCCCATGCTGGTCCGGCGAGAGGCCCACTGCGAAACTTGACTTCGTTCCATTGTGCACCGGTCTTGATCTCGAGAACTCGAATCGTCCCGTTCTCATTGAGGCTCAATCGGAGCTGATCGCCGATCAATGTCCACTTTGAAGCAGCATGGTCAACGCTGGGTGCAGGAGATTGAGTTGCGGCCATGTTATTTCTTGTTGCAAGAGAAACCGCGACAGCGGCACCCAGACCTTTTGATACGAAATCGCGGCGATTCATGGTGTCTCCTTTGCGGACGAAACTGGACCGTCGCGCATCCCCGAGAGGAGATATCAAGCGTGGAGTTCCGTCTTCAGCTCTGATTCGATCAAATTGTACGCCCTCCAGCGGTAATGCAAGACCAACACTGAATCTGCTGACGAAATCGACGACTTCCTGACGTTTAAAATGACGAGTGTTCCGGCGAAGGTTCTTTCATTCCAGCATTGCACTTCCCGCGTGAGCGCTTTACTTTTGTTTCTAGAGACAAACATCGTGAATGCAGAGGTGCAGTTTAGAATTGGGTCGCTAACCTTCTGCTTGCGAGGGAATTGACGGATGCTCTTGAGTAGCGCGAAAGTTCGAATCGGTGCTCTCGTGCTCAATACGATTGGCACCCTGGTGGTGTTGGTCGCGGGCGGCTCATGTTTGTACGCCGCTCAGTCGATCGCTCCTGCTGCAACCGCCAAGTTGGTTTGTCCGCAAAGCTCTGCAGAATTCGCTCGGAAGCACGAGGCGGCGAATCGCTTATTCAAGAAGGGAAATGTCGCCGGGGCTCTTGAACTCTATCGGAGGGCTTATTCCCTTTGCCCATCTGACTACCAGAATGCTCACGACCTGGCGTTGGCGGAGTTTTTGGCAGGAGACTCAGATAAAGCCAAAACCCTGATAGCCGTTCTCCTTCAAACCCAGGATCGAGCTGAGTTGCACAGTCTACTGGGCAGAATCGAATCCGGTGCGAGGAATTACAAGGTTGCGGCCGTTCAGTATCAAGCCGCAGCTCAGGCGGACGCCAGCGAGGAAAACGTCTTTGATTATGGGACGACTCTTGTCAGGCTCGACTACGGCGCCGCAATCAAAATTCTTCGCTACGGAGTCGACAAATATCCGGATTCAGTGAGATTACGCGTCGCATTGGGGACAGCTCTTTACGCCCAGGGCCAGTCTGAGGAAGGCGCTGCCATGCTGTGTCGAGCAGAGGAATTGAATCCGTCTGACCCGCATCCTATGGAAATCCTGGTATCCACGGAGATTGTCCCACCTTCACTGCTGGAGAGAGCCACAAGTCTCCTGGCGGATTTGCAGCGCAGATACCCGAAAGATGGCCTGATTCTATTCGACTATACGCTGGTGAAATCAGGGCGCTGGTCAGGAGACCAGGATGCAATGCCAGTAAATTTTGCCGATTCGATGAGAGCAGTGCTGGCGCTGGACCCAAAACTGCCACAGGCATATTTCCAATTAGCTCTTGCGTATGCACAACAAGGGAATTACAACGACGAGATCATTCTTCTGAAGAAGGCGATAGCGCTAAGCCCCGAGAAAGAGGAGTACCACTTCCGCCTTGCTTCTGCTTACCGGAAAACCGGAAATAAGCCCGGATTTGAAGAAGAGATCGCCAAATTTCAGGAGATTCACAAAAGGCAGTCGGCCAACGGGAATTAGGTTCCCGCCCTTCGCTGCTGTTAAATGGCATGGATTCGTCTGTCCTTCCTCGGGCTCCCGTTAGAAGAGCCCGGGGAAGGAGAATGTGTCGAGAATCCGTTATTGAATCGATTTGAACATAGTTATTGAATCGATTTGACAACAACAGAAACCTGGGATACCATGCGGGTTATATACAACGTTTTCCAGGTCTCAGGAATGAGCATAGTCAAAATGCCACTTCACCGGGTCCGTGCGCATGCAGCAGGTCTTCCATCCTTCGTGGCTGTTCGGAGGAGAGGACCTCGTATCGCCGGGATTCTGCTGCATGTGATGACTTGTTTTGGATTTGACGGCTTGGCTCATTTTTCTGAAGTTCCTTTGGCTCAACATGTAAATCGTTTCTGCCGCCCCAACCTGTCTCGTGGCAGAAATTATAAGGTCAACCTGCTTCAAGCGAAGTTCCTGCTTGAGACCGAACCTGTTTTAGACAACCGATCCTGGGAGACATAGACGCCCGAGAGGCTACCAATCGCGAGGGTGTTCCTATCCGTTCAATTCGCTTAAAAAGGAAGTGCCGCAAATGAGAATGACCAAACAGGCAAGTCGAATAGTCCTGATCGTCTGCACCTTGATGCTGGCGACGTTGGTTCCGCATCTATTTGCTCAAGTTGAGAGTGGGCGTATATCCGGAACCGTGAAAGACTCAACCGGCGCGTTTGTAGCGAGCGCCACAATCACAATCACGAACACTGCCACATCCATCGCCACGACCGTGCAATCCGGGACGACTGGGTTCTATATCTTTCAAGCAGTTAAACCAGGCAACTACACGCTCAAGGCTGAAGCTGAAGGCTTCCAGCAATTTGTCAGCCAGGGTGTTGAAGCGCACGTGCAGCAGAACACATCGATCGATGTGACACTCTCTGTCGGGACAACGAGACAGACTGTTACGGTAACGGCGGCAGCGCCTCTGCTACAGGCCGAAGACGCCTCGATCGGTCAGACAATTGACGAGCAGCAAGTGAATAACATGCCGCTGGTTAGCCGCGATTGGACAACTTTGGCCAACCTCTCGGCCGGAGTTACCTCGTCCGCGGGTGGAAACTCAGCGGACACCATGTTCACAGTCAATGGCATCAACTCCACAGAAAACGACTTCCGTCTCAACGGAATCGACGATAACGAAGAAATGTACGGCGGAGGCCAGTTCACCTTCGAGGCTACGTTCATGCCGCCGCCGGATGCTATCCAGGAATTCAAACTACAGACAGGCGACTTTACCGCCGAGATCGGCCGTACAACGGGCGCGGTTGAAAACGCTGTCATTAAATCGGGAACAAATGGCCTTCACGGCGATCTCTGGGAGTATGTCCGGAATACCGTTTTCAACGCGGAAAACTACTTCACCGCCAAAGACGTGCCAAAGCCCGCCTATCACCAGAATCAATTTGGCGGCACCGTTGGCGGCCCCTTGTTCATTCCCAAGGTCTACAACGGCAAAAACAAGACCTTTTTCTTCTTCGATTACCAGGGCTCAAGGGTCTCCAAGCCGTCAATTTACACCTCTGCGGTGCCGACGGCGAACATGCACAGCAGCAACTTCACCAATTACCAGGACAACTTCACCCTGTTCAGCGGATTCAGCACTGACGGGCTCGGCCGGAAAATTCCTTTCGGAGCATTCCTCGATCCGGCGACAACCCGCACGGTGGCGGCAGGCACAGTCGACCCGATTTCGGGCCTGACGAACACCGGCACAGCCGCTGTTCCCGTCCGCGATCCGTTCTACACCGGCGGCGGTATCGGCGGGATCACCGACTTTACCGGCAAGACTGACCGCCTTAACGTTCTGCCTGCCTCGCGGTTGGATGCAAACGCCCAGAAACTCCTCGCGCTGTATCCCAACCCCACGCTTGGGCTCTCGGCAGGACCAAACAACTACCAGCAGTTCACCCCGTTTACCTCAACCATCAACCAGTTCGACATCAGGATCGATGAGAATATCAGCAGCAAGGACATTTTCTTCGCCGTCTTCGATCTGAATCACTCAACCAACTACGCGCCCCCCTCCCTTCCGGGGCTTGCGGAAGGTGCGCAGTGGGGGGATGGTCCGGAATTCGGTCCCCGGTACGGGGGCGCCATGGGCTACACTCACGTCTTCACGCCCACGCTCACCAATGAGGCTCACGCCGGCTGGCAACACAGCATTGAACATCTCGGCGGGCCATTCCCAAATACCATGGGCATCCCGGCCCAATTCGGAATTGGCGGAGTTCCGCAAGTTCCTGGAAACGGCGGCTTGCCGTATATCAACATCAGCGGCCTTTCCACCGAAGGCGGCACGGGTTGGATGCCTACCCTGCAAACGCTCAGCGTTCTGGAAGTCATGGACAATGTGACCAAGATCTACGGTTCCCATGCGTTCAAGGCCGGATTCCAGATCGACAGGATCTATTCTCCCGTGATTCAGCCTTCAATTCCCAAGGGACAATTCACCTACACCGGAATGTTTTCCGACATCCCGAATTCGAACTCGGGTTATATCGGCCAAGCCGACATGCTTCTGACCCCGATCCCCTCAACCTTGCCATCCACCGTCCCAGGCAGAATCGACAATCTGGGCGGCCTCAGCTACTACGGAATCTCGACCTTCGCCACAGTGAGAGACCAGCGGTATTACGGAGGGGGCTACCTTCAGGATGACTGGAAGGTGCGCCGCAATCTTACCCTGAACCTCGGCATTCGCTGGGATCACTACACTCCCTACTACGAGCGCTTGGGGCAACAGGCGAACTTCATTCAAAATGCCGGTGACGCTGAAGGCGGAACATACTATATTCCGCAAGAAGGCTGCGCCTCGACAAAAACATCAACGGGCTTCCAGGCTCTACTCGCGTCCTACAACATTGGAATCAACTGCACGTCGAATAAAGCAACGGGGCTCGCTCAGGACTCGAATTTTGCTCCCCGCGTCGGCTTCGCCTACAGCATCACGCCACATACCGTTCTCCGCGGCGGCTACGGCATCGCCTATGGCGCAATGGACAACATTGGATTTGGCGGGACCCTGGGAACCAACTATCCCTTCATGTTTCAGGTAGGATCTCCCGGAACGACTTCGCAGGTTCCCCTTACGGTTCCCGGCGGCCAAACGGCCGTCCTGGAAAACTCTATTGCGTCGTTGAATCTCTCGGACCCAACGAAGTTGGATGGGAGCGGACTTTCTCTATCGGGACGCCAGTGGAACTTCATGACGCCCTATAGCCAAACACTGAACCTGACAATTCAGGACCAGTTCACCAGCCATGACTCGATATCGGCCGCTTATGTGGGCACACTGGGACGCCATCTGGATAGCAATGGTACCCAAAACGCGCCGTCGGCCATTATGCCTCCAGGCACGAACGAATATGACACGACAGTTCAAGGGCACATCCCATTTCCAGAATTGTCCGCCAACTCCACCCTCCAGCGGACAAACAGCACAAGCTCCTACCACTCAATGCAGGTGGTTTACCAGCACCAGTTAAGCGCCGGCTTGAGCGTTCTGGCCAACTACACCTTCGCCAAGTGCATGACCTCTGAGCGGGCGGCTGAAGGTCAGGGCGGACTGCCCGGCTACAGGGCGGAATGGCTCCCAGGCTTCGGACAGAAGGCGGACTACGCCCTCTGCTCCACCGATGCCGCGCAGGTAATCCATGGCTCGGGAACGTACAATGTCCCCATCGGCAGGGGTCGCACCCTCTTGAAGGACACCAACCGGGTTACGGACATGCTGATCGGTGGGTGGGTCACAAACTTCATCTACTCCTACCAGTCCGGACAGCCGTTTACTGTCGGCTGCCCAAATACTACAACGCAGGACTTCGGGTGCTTTGCCCCTATGGTCCAGGGACAGAACCCATACGCCGGACCACACAACGCAACTCAATGGCTCAATCCGGCAGCGTTTTCCCTCGCCCCCGCGGCAACCACCATCGGCCAAACCGATTTTGCGCCACTTGGCGGAAAACCCGAACAGGTGCGCGGGCCAGGCTTGAAGAACCTCGACATGTCTCTCTTCAAGAATTTCACGATACGGGAAGCAACCAAAGTCGAGTTCCGCGCCGAGGCATTCAACCTGGGGAATTGGGCTGAATTTGGAACCCCGGGCAACCTTGACTATAGGAACACACAAAGCTTCAGCACGATTACGGCGACGCGCGGCGACGCGCGCATCCTGCAACTTGCTCTGAAGCTGTATTTCTAACCGAAATAATGGGTGGGAATGTCTTCCAGGAATATTTGGAGGGCATTCCCGCTTTTATTTAATGTCAAGCTACTATCCGATAGCATCCTCAGTCCCCTTCGCGAGTTCCTTCCCTTTGTTTCGTTTCTGTTTGATACTCATCTCAAGCGTATGCATAATGAACTGTCGCAAACCTGCGAGCGTCTGTGGCCCATTGTCGCGGTGATGCCATGACCTTCCTTACACGCAGGGCCCTGTTGGCCGCCATTGCAGCGGGCGTGCCCGCCTTGGCTGGGCGAAAGGCGCTTTCTCTTTCTCAGCCTGCACCGCCTCAGTCAGCTAAGTCCGCTCAATCCCGCATACCGATGTCCCACTCACCCAGCCCGGCGCCAGGCAGTTCTTCCACCTCGCCTGCCTGCTGTTGGTTCACCGACGTTGCCGGGAAGTCAGCCTTTTCGTACAGAACAAATAATGATTTCACAGGAAGGAAGTACTTCCCGCAGCCCATGTGCGGCGGCGTGGCCGCCATTGATTATGACAACGACGGCAGAATGGATCTGTTCTTTACCAATGGCGCGAAGCTCCCCGAGCTTACCAAGACCACGCCCGCCTATTACAACTGTCTGCTGCACAACAATGGTGACGGCACATTTGAAGATGTTACCGCGAAGGCCGGCCTGACCGGAGCGAGCATCGGTTTCAGCTTTGGCGTTGCCGTGGCCGACTATGACAACGACGGCTGGGACGACATCTTTGTCTGTAATGCCGGAACCAATACCCTATACCACAACAATGGCGACGGCACTTTCACGGATGTTACAGCCGGTTCCGGCCTGGACCGCAAACCGCCCAACGTATTGAGTGTGGGGGCCGCATGGTTCGACTACGACAACGATGGACTGCTCGACCTGATTGTCACCAATTACACAACGTGGACTCCGCAAAGTGACCGGCAGTGCTTCATGGCGCCTGACGAGGCTGAATACTGCAGTCCGACGGTCTACAAGAGCATTGAATCGAGACTTTACCATAACCTGGGCCACGGTCGCTTCCAAGACGTGACCGAAGCAACCGGAATCGGAAAGGCGTTGGGCAAGGGAATGGGAATTTCAATCGCTGACTTCAATCGAGACGGCCTCATGGACGTCTTTATAGCGAACGACACTGAGCCCAACTTCCTGTTTATCAATCAAGGCAACGGATCCTTCAAGGAAAGCGCCCTCGAATTGGGCGTGGCATATAACGATCGGGGATCTTCAGTTTCTGGTATGGGCTCGGACGCAAAGGACTTCGATAATGACGGCTGGGTCGATATCGTCTACAACGACCTTTCAGGACAAATCTTCGGTCTCTTCAAGAATGATGGCGGAAAATCTTTCATCGATGTAACCAGCGCCTCAAAGCTCGGCGCCCTGAGCCGCAGCCTGTCCGGATGGAGCATTGGGTTTATTGACTATAACAACGACGGATGGAAGGATATTTACTCAGCCAACGGGGATGTGGACAACTTGAGCGCATCCTCCAAGCAGCACGACACTATGTTCGAGAATTCCGGCGGCAAAACCTTCATCGATGTGACCGCAAAGATGGGCCCGGACTTCGGATTTGTTGGCTACCAGCGTGGATCTGCTTTTGTCGACTTGAACAACGATGGGTTTATGGATCTCGTTGTGACTTCGCTCGGCGAGAGGCCGCGGATTCTGATAAATAACGCATTAGTGAGGAATAATTGGATCATGTTCGATTTGCGCGGACATGAGAGCAATCGCAACGGAATTGGCGCAACGATTAAAGTAACGACTGCCTCTGGAAGGACCCTCTATAACCATGTAACTACCAGTGCAGGTTTCATGTCGTCAAGCGACCGCAGGGCGCACTTCGGCCTCGGCTCCGAAACGAAGCTCGACCATGTGGAGATCCGCTGGCCGAGCGGAATTGTACAACGAATCGATCGTCCCATCGTGAATCAGATCATGAAGGTTGAGGAGCCCCCGCGTCGCAAATAACGTAGCTCGCAAACCAACCGCAGTCCAGGTGCGAACCCACGTTACTTATCTGCGGGGATCTGCAACGGACGCATCACTCGGTGCCGCCAAGTATATCGAGCCCGAGTTCCTCGACCGAATCTCCTGTTTTATATTTGATATGGGTGACCTATAACCATGTCGAAACGTGAATTCCAGACCGAAGTCAATCAATTGCTGCAACTGATCGTCCACTCCCTCTATTCACATCCTGAGATCTTTCTCCGCGAGCTCATTTCCAATTCCTCCGACGCGCTCGATAAGCTGCGCCACCTGACGCTTGTCGACGACGCTTACAAGTCTCTTCCATTCACTCCGCGCATTGATCTGGAGCTGGACGAAGAGAAGAAGACCCTCACCATCGCCGACACTGGCATTGGCATGAACCAGGAGGACCTGATCTCGCATCTCGGCACCATCGCCCGCTCCGGCACCAAAACCTTCCTCGCTCAGCTCTCTGGAGACGCCAAGAGAGACTCAAATCTCATCGGACAGTTTGGGGTTGGATTTTACAGTTCGTTCATGGTGGCTGACCGCGTCGAAGTTGTCTCCCGCAAGGCGGCCGAAGACCAGGCCTGGCGTTGGGTGAGCGATGGCCAGACCGGCTTTGACATCGAACCGGCAGAGCGCTCTGTTGCCGGCACCACCGTTCTGCTGCACTTCAACGAGGAAGGCAAGCAATACGCCAATAGCTGGCGGCTGCAGGAGATTGTAAAGAAATACTCCAACCACATTGCCTTCCCCATCTTTCTCACTTACGACAAAAGCGAGTGGAACGAAGCTGAGAAGAAGTCGGTGAAGAGCCGTACCACCGAACAAGTGAATGCTGCCAGTGCTCTCTGGCGTCGCCCCAAGAGCGAGCTCAAGGATGAAGACTACAAGGATCTCTATAAATCTGTCGCGGGCGACTGGGAAGACCCTCTCTTTTGGTTCCACACCAAAGCAGAAGGAAGCCTTGAATACACCACCCTTTTCTATGTGCCGGCAAAGGCTCCGCTCGATCTATACCAGTCTGAATACAAGGTTGGCGTGAAGCTCTATGTGAAGCGAGTATTTATCATGGACGACGCCAAGGAGCTTTTGCCGCAATACCTGCGCTTTGTTCGCGGCATCATTGACAGTGAAGACCTGCCGCTCAACGTCAGCCGCGAAATCCTGCAGCAAAATCGAATACTCACCAGCATTCGCACCGCGAGCGTGAAAAAGATTCTTTCCGAACTGAAACACATTGCGGCCGCCCAGCCCGACCAGTATCTGAAGTTTATCACCGAATACAACCGCCCACTCAAAGAAGGACTGTACGGTGACTTCGCGAATCGTGAAACGCTGCTCGACCTGATCCGCTTCAAGTCCACGAAGGTGGAAGGGCTCACCAGCCTTGCCGACGCGAAGGGGCGCATGAATGAAAGGCAGAAGAGCATCTATTACATCACCGGCGGCGCCGAATCCTTGCTCCGCACATCGCCTCTTCTCGAGATCTACAAGAAGAAGGATCTTGAAGTTCTTATCCTCGATGACGACATCGACGAGATCGTCTTCTCCGCTATCGATAAATACGGAGACATCGATCTAAAGGCTATAAACAAAACTTCAACAAGCGAAGATATCAAGGATGAGTCAGAGCCCGACAAAGCCGAAACACTCAAGCCGCTCCTCGACAAGTTGAAGGCCATCCTCGGCGACCGTGTGAAGGATGTTCGCGCCTCCGTGCGGCTTGCGGATAGCCCCTCCTGCATCGTTTCCGATGAGGAGGAGCCTTCAATCAAGATGCAGCAGATGATGCGTGCCATGGGCCAAAAGGATATCCCTGCGCTTAAGCCCACGCTCGAGATCAACCCTGACCACGAGATTGTCAGGAAACTGCTCGCGCGTCCTGATGACGCGGTGGCCCAGGACGCTGCGTGGCTCCTTCTTGACCAGGCTCTACTTATGGAGGGAGTGCCGCTCCAGGATCCAGCAATTTTTGTTCAGCGGCTCAACCGCATGCTGACCCTCTCCATTTAGTAAAGGCGCGCGCTGCTTCCAGGGATTTACGGGATCTGCGTTTGCAGCGCGCGGTTCGACGAGGCCGGCCAGCTTACTTTGTCTCGGTAACCACCGGCAACTCGACATAGCTGTTGTTCCCAGGCGCATGATAGATCCGCTCTGTTGCCTTGGTGTAATCTTTCGGCTTTGCGAAGAAGATATTCGGCACAAAAACTTGTGGGTTTCGGTCATACAGCGGGAACCAGCTCGACTGAATCTGGACCATGATCTTGTGTCCGGGCAAAAACACATGATTCGCTGTCGGCAATGCAAATCGGTATGCCAAAGGCGCATTCGATGTTATCGGAGTGGCCTTCGTCAGGCTCTCGCGATACCTTCCGCGAAAGATATCCATGGCTACCGGCAATTGATACCCTCCCAAGTCCGGTTGCCCTGGTACTTCGTCCGGATATACATCAATCAGTTTGACTACCCAATCCACATCGGTCCCCGTGGTCCCGGCTACGAGATTTGCTACCGGCTCGCCGCTAATCTTCATTGGTTCCGTCAACGTCTCCGTGCTGTAAGTCAGTACATCGGTTCTTCCGGAAAATTCGCGCTGGTCATCCACCAGCCATCGCACCCAGGAGAGATTTGGAGTGTATCCAACCGGCTGGCTGGGACGGGTACGAAATGGAACCGGCTTGGCGGGATCGGAAACATATTCGTCATAACTTCCCTCGACCGTTGGCGCCGCGAAGCCCAACTTCCCGTCGGCCTCCAAATATAGCGGCGTCACCTTGGGCCTGCAGCCGTTCGCGCATCCCGAGGGCCAGAACTGTAACTTCTCCCACCGGCTCGTTCCAGTCTCAAAAGCAGTTACTGGAGATACCGTCAGCTCCGGAGCATCATCCTTCAGATAGTGAGCCAGAAACGGCGCCATTATCTCGGTGCGAAAGTAGAAGCCGGTATCACTGCCGAATTTGATCGCTCCCAGTGAACTGGCCTCACCGATCTCCTGTCCGTGATGCCATGGCCCCATGACAAGAAATAGCCTTCCCTTCACGGAATCCGGCTGAGACGCCTGCATTTCCTTGTAGACCGCCATTGCGCCGTAAATATCCTCCTGGTCCCACAGACTCGCTACCAGCATCGTGGGCACAGTGAGCGGCTCTTTGGCGAGGAGTTTATCCACCGCCTGCTCGCTCCAGAAGTTGTCATACGCAGGATGCTCAGTCAGTTTCTTCCAAAAACCGATCTGCTCCATGCCACGTTCTTTGGCCAGTTCACCTGCCGAGCCGGCCCGCATGTACATGTCGTAGTCGTCAAAATTGCTCTGCTGCCAGTGCTCTTCGTTGGACCGCGTCGCCGTCTGTTCGTAAATATACGGCAGATTCTGCTGCCGGAACGCGCCATTATGAAACCAGTCGTCACCGCGCCAGCCATCTACCATGGGATTCATCGGCACAGCTACCTTCAAAGCCGGATGCGGATGCACAAGCGGCATCAGGGCCAGGAATCCGTCATAAGAGATTCCAAGCACCCCCACTCTGCCGTTCGACTCCGGCACATTCTTCACGAGCCAGTCAATTGTGTCCCAAGTATCCGTGGACTCATCTACCGGAGTTGGATTAAGTGGCCCATGCACCGGCCGATTCATCACATAGTCCCCCTCGCTGCCGTACTTGCCACGAATATCTTGAACGACTCGAATATATCCACCCTCGATGATTGTCTCCGTTGCATTGTCATAACCCCAGAGGCTTACCCCCAGATGAACGCTGTGGGCATTCGACGTCAACTGACGCGCATCGTAAGGCGTCCGTGTAAGTAACATCCCTTCGTGTTTTGCGCCCTTTGGCACAAGGATGATGGTGCGTAGCTTGACAGCATCTCGCATGGGGATCATCACTTCGCGGCTAACGTAGTCCATGCCATCGGTGGACGGCACGAATTTTTCCGGTGTCTCGCTGGGGTAGTCGGGATATAGCGGCGCCGTTTGTGCTTGCACAACCAGCGCCGCCAACCACCCGCACACCATCAAAAACGCTGCCAGACTGCAATACTTCAGATTACGTACACGCACAGAAATCCCTCCCGATACGAATCGTCGCAGCACGTTGTGCAGGGTGTCGAGATGGCCGACCACCTTATGAGTCTAACCTCCGTATTGCTTGGCGGCCGTGGCAATCGATGGGGCGGCGGTGGCCAGGTCTTGCGGGTTCATGACGGGCCGCATGGAAAGCTTGGCGTTGAATGCGAGAAACCAGGGCTCAGCAACGGCTGGAATCTGCGATGAATCCTTCAGGTCGAAGACGATGGAGCCGCACCGTTGTCCGTTGTCGTCCGCGTAAAAATAGGACGCCTCCGGTTTGAGATCGGCAAGAATCCGCTCGATTGTAGAACCCAATGTGCCGGCCTTGGCGGCGGCATTTCCAGTTTCGACGGGGATCGATACTCTCAGCAACATTCGCATTTTGGTTTTCCTCCTCCAAAGGAAGGTCGGATTATAACGACCCTCGATTGTGGCGTACAAGGAAATTCCGGTGGGTGGCCAGGTAACAAGGAAGCAAGCCATCAAGATAACGCCTGGAATGCTCGGCTGGTTTTTCGCAGGTCAATGGCTTGGATCTTGCTTTGCCAGCGCGATTACTCCGGAGATCCAAACCCTTAATCGCACCGGAGGTACCCGAGTGTTGTCCCGACTGTTCTTAAGTAACCTACCGTAGAAAACGGTTGACTGCCCGGCAGATATAGAGTACTGTTGCCGTGTAAGATTTCGCGTTCAAGCCATAACTTCCCCACATCCTTAAGCACTTCATCCTGAAGGCTTCATTGAAACGCTAGTGTTGCTATCCCCAATCCAATCGACAAGGACCCCAGATGAATCGTGCGATAAACAACTTGCTCCCAATTTGCCGGCTTTCCGCGAAAGTAGCTGTCGCGGGCCTGCTGGCTCTTACTTCCATCGGAATGGCGCGAGCCCAGGAAGCCAACCAGCAGCCCATAATCAATCGAACCGTGTTGCCCTCAATGGCAGTGCCCAGTGGGCAGGAGGATGTCACCCAGTCGTCCATTAGTCTGCCCGAGGGACAGTTAGCGCCATCTCCGCTGAATATTGGGTCTGGGGATCACATCATTCACATCTTTCCGGCGGTATCCAATCACGAGGGCATGGCAACGGCGAACGCCGATTATGGGCCGCTGCTGTATCACGCCGGTGGCTCGATCATGGGACCGACCGTCACCATCTACCCACTTTTCTGGATTCCGGCCAAGCTGCAGACTGGTAAAGCTACGTCCTTCCCTGCCAATTACGAGGCAGTCGAAGTCGACATGCTGTACGACTTCATCGGCAAAGGTCTCGGAGCGGTCGCCACTCAGTACTATCAAACCATCTCGGGTGTGACAAAGTTTGTGCAGAACAAGGGCGGACTGAACTCCACTTACTACGTCGATACCACACCCTATCCTGCATCCGGGTGCAAGGATACCGTCACTCCGGGCAATTGCTTGACGGATGCGCAGATTCGCACCGAGGTCCAGAGGGTTGTTACCGCTGCGAAAGCCACTGGTGGCCTGAGTCAGATCTTCATGGTGTTTACCGCGCCTGGCGAAGGATCCTGCTTTGACTCCACTGGTAAATCTTGCGCATACAGCAGTTATTGCGCCTACCACAGCCATTACCTCAATGGAACCACGCCCATCATCTACGCCAATGAACCCTACGGAAACACAACGTACTGCCAGGTCTCCGGTGCGCCTTCCCCCAATGGCGATGCAGCGGCCGACGCGGCAGCGACGTCTGCCAGCCATGAGCTGTCCGAGGCGATCACCGATCCGCTGGGCAACGCATGGTTTACCGCTCAGGGCAATGAGAATGGCGACCTCTGCGCGTACCATTACGGAACGGTCAACTGGGATTACGGCCGCGCCAACCAGATGTGGAATGGGCGCTTCTACCTTTTGCAGACGGAATTTAGCAACCATACCAGGCAATGCCTGAACACTGGGCCGTAACCTGGCCCAATATTTTTCCGGTTCGGCCTTAAGAACAGAGTGCAAAATCCCCTGCGGCGAATATGCCGTCAGGGGATTTTTGTTTCTGCTCTCATCGAAGCGGGGTTACCCCCGCAGGTGAATGAATGCAGTAAATGCCCTGAGGACGCGCAGGTCAGTGAGAATGCGCTGTGCCCACGCGGTGTGCAGTCCGTTTCCCTAAAAACTTCCGTAGAGTAACTCAGCGCGTAAGTCGCTTCCGCGAAGCGCCACACAAATTAGAAAGGATGATTTGCAATGAGCATAAAGTGTCCCAAATGCGCAGGAACCGGTAAGTGTCAACCATGCCACGGTACCGGGAAAGTAGAAGGCACGGGATACGGAGCTGTCGACCGAACGAAGCGAGATTGCGCCTTTTGCGTTGGCTCTCGGTTATGTCAGCTTTGTCGAGGCACAGGCATTTACAGGGCGTGAGGCGAGTACAGTACTACTGCCGCCCGTTGAGAAATGAAAGACTTTGAAGCTGCATAACGAACATAGAGAGAGTCTCAATGGCATGTCAATGCAACAACTGCTCCGGAACTGGGAAATGCTCGGCGTGCAGCGGTACGGGTGAAGTAGAGCCTCGTGAATTCCGGAGCTTTCGCAGGACAAGGCTACATCGCTTCGACTCCCCCGAACCACAGATATGTGGGGTCTGGCGATATCGGACCCTGGCATTCGCGAAAGTGCCAGCAAAGCCTATGCCACGCGGTGAGACTTTGGCGAAGGATGACTCCGTACCGGCAAACCCGGAATGTGCAGACGAGAAGACGTGGCCATGTTCAGCAGAAGATTGGCGGCGGTGCGATATGATTCTCGTCCTGATGTATTCGCGCTTCCATCGATAGTTTCACATCGTGAACCCGATCTTGGCGGTCAACTTCTCCGGCGCCTGCCGGCCGTTTCCAATTCCAATTTGCACGGGATATGTTGGCGGTGGTATGAAGTAAGGAATCGCGTGTAAGGCGCCCCTCAAGCCTTTCGCGCCGGATGTGCTGCCTGAACGCTTGTTCGCGTGGACGCATTTGAGACTTTCCCCCCAGAACAGTGAGTTACAGGAAGAAACCCCAAGGAGGTTACAGGAGTATGGCAAGCAATCGTGGTGTGGCTTACATGGGCCCCGGTGTCGTGGAGATACACAGCATCGACTTTCCGAAATTAGCGCTCGGGAACCGTAAGTGCGAACACGGCGTGATTCTGAAGATTGTTTCCACCAACATCTGCGGCAGCGACCAGCATATGGTCCGGGGCCGCACCACCGCACCAAAAGGTCTCATCCTGGGACACGAAATTACCGGCGAGGTAATCGAAGCGGGCCGGGATGTCGAGTTCATCAAGGTGGGCGACCTGGTTTCTGTCCCCTTCAACATTGCCTGCGGCCGCTGTCGCAACTGCAAGGAACGCGCCACCGGCATCTGCCTGAATGTGAATCCGGCGCGGCCCGGCGCGGCGTATGGCTATGTGGACATGGGCGGTTGGGTGGGAGGCCAGGCTGAATATGTATTGGTTCCTTACGCCGACTTCAACCTGCTGAAGTTCCCCGACAAAGCCCAGGCGATGGAAAAGATACGCGACCTGACTTGCTTGTCCGACATTTTGCCGACGGGCTACCATGGCGCAGTCAGCGCCGGGGTCGGTCCGGGCGCCACCGTTTACGTAGCCGGAGCGGGCCCGGTTGGCCTGGCCTGCGCCGCAGCCTGCCAACTGCTGGGTGCGGCCGTGGTGATCGTTGGGGACTTGATTCCCGAGCGCCTGGCGCAGGCCAGAAGCTTCGGCTGCGAAACCGTTGACGTCTCGAAAGACGCCTCTGTGGGCGACCAGATTCAGCAAATCCTCAAGGTTCCGGAAGTAGACTGTGCCGTCGATTGCGTCGGCTTCGAAGCTCGCGGTCATGGTCACAGTGCGCAAAAGGAGATGCCGGCGACGGTCCTGAATTCGCTCATGGAGGTTTGCCGCGCAGGTGGAGCGCTCGGCATCCCGGGATTGTACGTAACCGATGATCCCGGTGCGGCGGATGCCAGTGCCAAGACTGGAAACTTGAGCATTCGCATCGGGCTGGGATGGGCAAGGTCCCTTGTCTTTACAACGGGTCAATGCCCGGTGATGAAGTATAACCGGCAACTGATGATGGCGATTCTGCATGACAAAATCAAAATCGCCAAAGCCGTCAATGTTACTGTCGTGACCCTGGACCAATCCGTACAAGGCTACAAGGACTTCGACAAAGGCGCAGCGAAGAAGTTTGTCCTGGACCCTCACGGCATGATCGCGGCATAACTTGAGTTACATCGAGCCTAACCCATGAGTTATAGCAAAGACTTTCGCATTGGGCCGGACGCAAAGGTTCGGCTCAAGGATTTCGATCCGGGATTTGCCGGCAAGCATGAAGACAAGAAGGCTGCGCTGGAGAGAATTGAACACCTCCGGCAACGAATGGACGACCTGCAAGACGAGCTTTATGCCGAGCACAAGCGCTCACTCCTGATCTGTCTCCAGGCCTTGGACGCGGGAGGCAAGGACGGCGTGGTTCGGCATGTTTTTCGCTCGATGAATCCGGAAGGCTGCCGCGTGGCCAGCTTCAAGGAGCCGTCGAAGGAAGAATTGGATCACGATTTTCTGTGGCGGATTGAGCACCAGACACCCAGGCGCGGCGAAGTCGTCATCTTCAACCGCTCCCACTACGAAGATGTACTTATCGTGCGCGTTCACGAACTGGTGCCGAAGAAAGTTTGGTCGAAGCGCTACGAACAGATCAATGACTTTGAGCGGCGACTAGCTTCGAATGGCACGCAGATCCTGAAGTTCTTCCTTCATATCAGCAAGGAAGAGCAACTGCAACGCTTCAAGCAGCGGCTCGATGACCCTTCCCGCCAATGGAAGATCAGCGAGGCGGACTATACGGAAAGAGAATGCTGGTCCGACTACATAAGGGCCTATGAAGACGCACTCCGCAAGTGCAGCACTGCGGACGCTCCCTGGTTCGTAATCCCAGCCAACCACAAATGGTTCCGCGACCTCGCGGTTTCAGAGATCATCGTTGAGACGATGGAGAAACTCGGCATTTCTCGACCGGAGCCGACCGTAGACATTGCCGAAATCCGCAGAAAGTACCACCAGACAGTCAAGGAAGAAGCTGTGAAGAAGCGGTAAACTGGCAGTCTGTGGCGAAAGTGAGGAACGGTGGCTGACTGGGATTCACGTTTCCTGGAATTGGCGCGGCTGGTCTCGACCTGGAGCAAAGACCCCAGCACGCAGGTTGGCGCAGTCATCACGCGCGGAAAATTCGTACTTTCGCTGGGCTTCAACGGCCATCCAAAAGGCGTCGGCGACACGCCGGACCGCCTGGAAAATCGCGAGGTCAAGTACCGGACCATCATTCACGCGGAGATGAACGCAATCCTTACCGCCAAACAGGACCTGCAGGACTGCACGATCTACGTGTGGCCGTTCATGCCATGCTCGCAATGCGGATCAGCGATCGTGCAGGCCGGCATTAAGCGGGTTGTAGCTCCGGAAGCCAACAACGATCGATGGGCGGAGAGCTTCCGGTTCACAACCGAGATCTTTTCCGAGGCAGGTGTGGAACTCGTCGTGATTCCGTATTCCGGTGAAGTTGTTGGGGTTGGGATAGATTGCGCTAATTAGTTCCATAATTTGGCTCCTCAGGTAGGAC
>PLZC01000284.1 GCA_003151985.1 Acidobacteriaceae bacterium | reverse complement strand
CGTCAACTGGTCATTTCCGCCAACCCCCGCAGCGACCAAATAGAGCGTCGGCTTCAGGTTTTTGCGGAGGACGCCATTGGGTTCATTGTTCGACCGCCGCAACTCGGGCTCCGCATGGACTCCAGGTTGACCCGCTACAGGCTGCGAATTGTTGAGAACTTCTTCCATGCTGCACCCCTGCATCCTTTTTTAGCGAACGGCTACCCCTTGCGTGAAAAGTCCATGCGCTNNTGGGGATGATGTATGTCCCTTCGCGAAGGTCATAGTTGATGAGGTTCGGCTTGCCGTCCCGCATCTCGTACACGCTGAACTTCTCCGGCGCGTTGGTCTTGATATACGTGAACTTGTCGTCGTGATAGATGGACTGAATATCGAAGGGCGCTTCATTCGCCTTGAATGAGTAATCGAACTTCAGTTGAAGCGGGTAGGCGCTCTTGTACTCGTCCACTACCTGCTCGACGTGGGACTGCACGGCGGCGAGCGCTTGTCTGGACTCCTCAAATTGCGCGGCTGGAACAAACTGCGGAGGGCCGCTTGACGCGACGAGGGCGGAGCGGTCCGCGGGCTGGATGATCATCTTCAAGTCCGGCGCAACGCTTGAGGTTGATACATCCTGAAGCGTGAAACTATAGATGTTCCCCTTGTCCGTGATCAGGTTCAGGTTGGAGGCGATGCCGGCCTTCGCCGGATGCACGAAGCAGAAATTGCCTACTACATCGACAACCCAGAACTCCTTGTCGCCCGTCGCTGCTTGCATGATCTTTTCCGTGGCGGGTAACTCAATCAACGTCGTGTACTTCAGCTTGGCGTGTACGGGTACGATGTCTTGCGAGTGATACTGCACGGTACGGGCCGACGCATCTTGCGCTGCCGCGTCGGCAGAGACGAGTCCCAGGGCGAGCCCAGCGAAAACAAAGAGTCGGCAATTCATGCGACAGCTCCTATAAGGTTGGGGGCGGCAATGACCGCCAATCGAGGTTGAAATGGATATTCTTGGGCAAGGCGGCGAAGCCCCTCAGCAATACCGTACCGCTCGAAGTACTCGCGCTTCTTCAGGTTGTCGCGAGCATTGTTCGTCGCCATCCAGTGCGTGATGGAATCGACATTCAAATGGACCTTCTTCGAAGAATTGGTTTTCCGGATGAACATTTGTCCGGGCGGAAAAAGGCCGACGACAATTTCCACTTCAGTGTCGTTGAGATGGAATGCATCGCGGTAAAGGTCGCGGTTCATCTCCGGATTGGAAAGAAAGATTTTGGTCGGGCAGCTTTCGGCAACCGTCTGCAACATGCCTGATTGCTCAAGTTCCTTGATGGATTGGGTGGCCAGAATCATGGCCGCATTGTGCTTGCGCCATGTCTTCTGTGCCTGGACGACATAGTTTCGAATGGTCTCGTTTTTCATGAAGAGCCACGCCTCGTCCATCAGGAATGCCTTGAAGGTTCCGAGATTGGACGGATCGCAAATCTCGTTCGAGGCCCGGTGCAGCACGTAGAACAGGAGCGGCTCCAGCACTTCTGGAGCATCGCTCCATCCATGAAAGTTGAACGTCTGAAATCGTTTGAATGAAAGCGTGTCCTCGGCGTTATCGAAGAGGAAGCCATACTGACCGGCGCGAGTCCAGCGATGCAGCCGGTCTTTCAGGTCGCCGATGATATTGGCGAAGTTGGAAACAGTGCGCTGACCTGGTTCAAGGAGGTATGTGCGTTCAATGGCCTCCCAGAGCTTGCGCTCCTCTTTGAAGTCGAGCCGAAAGCGTTCATCGTTCCCCTCGATGAGCACGCGGAAGAAGCTGAAGAGGAATTGCAGGTTCTCCTTCCCGTAGGGAAGTGAGAACGGATTGATGGTGAAGTCCTGTGTCTCCTGGCCCACGTTCAGGTAGCTGCCGCCGAAGATTGTCGTGATCGACTCAAAGCTGCCGCCAATGTCGAAGACGAAGGTAAGCGGGTCATATTTCTGTGCGTTCTGAAGCAGGAAGTTACACAGGTAAGATTTGCCGCTCCCGGTCATGCCAAGAATCAGGGTGTGCGCAACTTCGCCCTCGTGGAGATTCAGATAGTAAGGTGTCTGGTTGTCCGTCTCAAGCACAGCCAGGTACTCCGTCCCGAGGTGTGCATTCTTCTTCTCGCCTGGGTGGATCGTGAACAGAAATGAGAGATCGGCATAGTTGCTGTTCAGCAGGTACATCCTCCGCAGGTTTAGCGCGTAGTTGCCTGGCACGGTGGCGAAGTAAGCATTGAGTTGGTTGTAGGTCTCGACGAAGAGACTGCCGTCTGCGTTGGTGAATACTCCAGTTAACTCCCCGGCGAGTTGGTCGAGTTCATACCTGTCCCGGCCATACAGGACAATGGTCAACGAGAAATCGCCTAGTGATTGACCGTCACCAAGGACACGCAGACAGTCGCCCAGATTCTCAATGTCCGCCTGTTTCGATTCATCGATCAGAACATCGCGTGGGTTTGTCTTCGCGGGGTCATTGCCTAACTGCGAGATGAATCCCGTCTTCGAGACGTTGAAGTGGCGGCGGCGTTTGTTCA
>PLZC01000313.1 GCA_003151985.1 Acidobacteriaceae bacterium | reverse complement strand
AAAGCAGGTCCCCGGCTGGACAAAAACCCGACTTTCACCATGGGCTGTTATGCCTGGTTGGGCTGGCCGGAGTTGCCCGGCGGGCTGGGCGGGGTGGGCGAAAGGCGCAGCCAGCCCTCGTTCCCGGTAACCGGATCGACAGGCAGAATTGCATCGTCCGTTGCGTTTACGACTTTGTCTTCGGTCCAGGCGGTGATCGAAGTGCGGTGGTCCCAACTCCACGCTCCAAAGGCCTCGGTTGGGATCGGCATCTTGATTGTTTTGGGGTCGACAAGTACCGGGCCGAATCGGAAGGTGGGTGAAATCTTCGCCAGGCCGTTCGCGATCCACGTGCGGCGCAAGCCGATATCCTTTCGCGGGAGCAAACCCGTGGTCCCGTGAACCAGGGAATTCGGCTCCACCAGCAGCGTAAGCTTGATCTCCTGGTTGGGCTGGATGGTCAGGATGCCCGAGCCGTTTACATATGGATGTGTCACCGGGGCGCGGCCCTGCGTTGGTGGAGTTGCGCCGGCGTCCCCCTTGGTCACGTCATCGCCAAGATCGTCGGCGAATTGCTGATAGTAGTTGTCCACCAGGTTGATTTGCTGCAGAAATCCCTGATTGGGGCCGACTTCGCGGGCAAACCCGGCAACCGCCGCGTCGGAACAATAAAAAGTGCGGTAGTCGTCGTTGATGAAGTAACCGAAGAGCCCGTCCTGCCAGTGCTTCAGAGCGCCGATTCGAAGCGGCAGCGCAATCTGGTTAATCAAATCGAGGGTAATCGGCTCCTTCACTTCAAGACGAACGCTGGCGCGCAGAACCGCGACGGGATGGCCGATGAGCAGGGAGAGGTGTTCGTCTCCGATGTGCCCGTAAGGGTCAACACTCCAGAGTGTGGAGTCGATAATGCGCAATGTGGAGCTGAGAGCGTCCTCTCGCTCACCGTTGAGCGATGCGTCCGCGGTGCCCCAATCCAGCAGTCCGCGTGCGATGCCGGAAAGAAACTGGTTGGGAATGGCGCGCTCCGGTGTTTGCCCAACGGTGGATGGAACGCCGGGTGCGTCCTCCCAAACAATGCCCGCCACTGGGTCCGGACGGACGTTGCCGAGGTTTTGTCCGGCATCGTCGAAAAATTCCAGATCTCCGTCAAGATGATTGGGCACCAGGTATCCGCATACGGGGCTGATGGTGGTGTCGGCCTGCACCAGTGTCCCGTCGGAACTGATTCCGCCTGCAGCATCGGCAAAGCGCAGCCACAGCCGGGAGGGAGAGGTAAAGCGCGGCGGCAGCAATTGCAGCTCCGGCGCCGCGTCCAGCTCCATGGGGATGGAACTCGTGATGAGTTGCGGATTCACGTTGCTTTGCGCGCTTGAGCCGGCCAGGTCGAGAATCTGGCCGAATGTATCCACGAGCCGCAGGCGCACAACGCGCAGAAAACCCGCACGAACGGGAAAGAACGGACTCGGCGTGGGTTGGCCTTGCGCAGGAACAGACATCCCGTCGCCCTCGATTCCGCCGCGCAGCCGCTGATGAAACGCATCGAGGGCTCCGCAAAGCACGTCCATGTTCTCCAGAGCCGAAGCGATATCTTCGAGGCCGCTGCGATCGATCTGCGAAACTCCTCCGTTTGTGCCTGAACCAACGGCGTTGCTTGTGGTCACGGTCAGCTTCTCCGTCATGTTGGAGAAGTGGATCATCATCTGCTGTGCGTACTGCGAATAGAAAGCCTCTCGCTTGCCTGGATGGATGGAGCCGGAGCCGGCGGATAAGGCGGCCTGTGAGAGGGAGTTGCGCACCGCGGCTGCTACTGTGTCCGCCACGCCGGCAGTCAAATGCGCGCGCCCCTTCAAAGTGACGCCGTTGGCGATGTCATCGACCGAGGGCAAATGCGCCGGGTCAGGGATAAAGTCGTTCTCGTCCAGCGTCCAGTCGGCGATGCCGTTTTTGGAGGGAACGTACTGCACCTCCCAGTCGAGGTGAATCGGCGCCCAGGGCTGAGTCGGCATGGTTACGGCGATGGGAGAAGGTAGCGTGCCGGTGTATCCACTATTGGCAAGAAGAGGGCCATGATCGACCCTCGGGTCGCGAGTGGACCACCATGCCGTCTGCTCGACAGCGTAATTGTTTGCCAGGGCTTGCAGATCCGCCGGGGCCATGGGAGGCGGGCCAGACGGAACCGCGCCCGAAACAGGCTGGCGGATGCCGGTCAGCATCCATCCCGACTGCTGCGCGGCAACCACAGCAGCGCCCGGATCCTGCAAAACAGTTGCGTGCAGCAATTCATCGCACTCAGGCGGTACGCTGCCGTTTTCAACGCCGCGCGCAAGCAGATCTTCGCCGCGGACCGATGGGCGAATGGGCAGGCCATTGATCGCATTGCATGAAAGCTCGGTGAGGGCAAAGCCGGTAAGCATGCAGGAAAGCGTTCCATCCGAGTTGTAGCGCCCATCCTTGCCGTGGCGGAAGGATCGCGCCGCGCCTTGCACCATGATGACTGGGTCGGAGGGTTGAAAGAAACGAGGCTTGGTACGGTTAACCGATTTGTAGTGGCCGGGAGTTTGCGCCGGTGGGGCGAATCCTTGGTTGAGCAGGCCAAGGATCCCATGCAGGTCACCTTGCATGTAGACCTGGTCGAATTTCGATGCGGACGCGCCCACGGTGAAGAGTCGTCCGGTGACGGAAGAGGCGTTGGAGAACGCTGCCTCTTCAACGAACCTGGCCTTGCCCTCGATTGTCTTGGCCTTGCTCGAAGCGCTGGCTGCATGCACGGCCGCGCTGGGAAATATGCCGGTGTCCTTGGGCGCCGGGGTGGTGACAGGCGAGGCCGGGTTCATCGGAGGCATGGCGGGAATCCAGATCTGCTCGGTCGTCTGTCCGCCGTCACGAGAGAAGAATGCATTGGCCTGCAACAGGGAATCCGTGCGCGAGGGGCCGTCCGCCTGATCGAAATCGGAGAGTGAGCCGAGCATGAAAGCCTCGAGGAGACGAGCTTCGTCGGGATTGCCGCGCACCTTGGCGACCACAGAAGCCAAGGCGTCGGTTGGCGTGGTGCCCACAATCACGTTGACACTGTTGGCGGGAGGCGGGCCGCCAAAGTCGCCGGAGAGGATGCCCTGCGGCATGCCGTCCCAGCCCGCACCCGGCCACGGAATGGCAACCGCCGCGCCATGAAGGATCGTGAGTTCGGGCCACCAGCTTCCGTTGGTGACGTACTCGCCGCCCTGGGGATGGCCGGACGGATCGAGCGCAGCAGGCTGCCAGCCGGCTTGCGCGGCGGGCGAAGGCACCCACAGCGACGGGTTAAAGGCGGCGCCCACCGCCGGGGATGGACCACGCCCTGCGACTGGGATTGCCGCATAGCTTCCGGCGGCGGTCGCTTCCATGGTTGACAGCCCTAGTTGCGTTGCAGCGGAGACATACTCCCACGACTTTGCCTGCGACTGCTCCAATTCGTTGTCTTCGAGCTTCCACTGGAAAGCCGCCATCTTGGCATAGAAATCACTGAGTGAGTTGATCTGGGCGGCGCCGAGCGGGTCGCGGCCGGGGTTGGAGTACCAGCCGCAAACGAGATAGGCGAGTGGCCCCTGCTTGATGTCGCTGAGAGAGTCGTAGAAACTGAGACGGTTTTCAACGTTGTCGTAGTAGGCGGCCCATGCCGCATCTCCGCGGCCTAGCGCGGTCAAGCTATCGATAGAGGTGGCATTGGGACCGGTCTCAACCCATTCGTCCAATGGGATGGGCTGAGGCAGCGAGCCGTCCGCAGGGAAGTCCCCCGAGCGAAGCACCCAGCCTTCCACTTCTCTGCGATCCGTAATGGAGCCTGATGGGTAGAAGCGAAGCACCAGCCAGCGGTCGGGGATGCAGGGAAATTTTGCATCGTTGCCAATGGCGTCTCCACGAGTGAGCGCGTCGGGGAGAGCCCAATGCAGGTAAACTCCGGGATTGCGGCTGGTTGTTTTGTCCGTAAACGGAGGCGGCAGAAGCGCACGCCGGTTGGTGGAAGTAACGCCGGCTGGCGGGTCGCTCATGCGGCAGTCGGCCCAGGCAGAGCCGCCCTGGCGAACCACAAGCGCATCCAGTTGGATCGGCACCATCACACGCGGAGTGCGGGGAACGAGCGAAGACCAGGTGGCCACAGTGCGCGGCGTAATGCCATGCGCGACGGCAGAGCCGAACATCTGCTGAGCAGCCGGATTATTGATTGCCATCGTTAGCCTTCCTTGCTGCCCGGTTTTCGACCGGACCTCCCCCAAAAGTAAGGATTTGCTTGTATGCCGCCTGCGTCTCGAGGTTGACCACGTACTGTGAAACCAGGATTCCGCCCACAAAACGACCATCGCCTCCGCCGCCCTGGCCCGCTTCGTCTACGGTGCCCTCGAAGCGCTGCCGCCATGGCGGCTGCAGCACTTCCAGCGCAAACTCCGCGCTGCCGTTTTGTGGCGGCATGGGATCGGGAAGTGCCAGGGACATTTGAGCCGCAAGCCTGTCGCGCAACCCGGCAATGTGAAGCACCCGGGCATTGCTGGCGCGGACTGGCACCGGGATGGTGATGGGGTTTCCCGTGGTCCAGCCCAATGCGGGATTGTTGCTGGGCGCAGGGATTTGATGGCCCGTGGTGTCGCGGATATACATGCTGAAGTTGCCGTTCGCCTCAGGATCGAGAATGCCGAATTGAATCGAGTGGTGCGGCTCCTCGAGAATCACCAGCTTGGGAACGCCCTGGAAGAGCGCGATCATCACCGAGGGCGAGAGCAATTCAAGGCGCAGCGTCAGTAGTTGATGCTGTTGCGTTGCCAGATCGCTGGGGTCCAGCGGCTCCGGCAAGTCTGTATCGTACGCCCTCACATCCATGTGCGGCCACCCGGAGACCGCCGCCGAGCGCAGCAGGAAGCCCGTCACAATATCTCCTGGAGACTGGTTCCCATCGCTAACCTGCTTCTGCTCGGCAAAGCTGCCTTTCTTGCCAATCTGCAGTTGCCGCACGATGCGCTCCGTCTGGTCGAGCTGCTGGTTCACCCCGGGAGCGTGTGCCTGGTGATGCGCTTGGTCGCGCGAGCCGATTTTGCCGATGGCGATAGCGCCGTCCGCGAGCCGATCTGTCCAGGAGCGGTCGAGGTAAAAGAAGCGAATCGATTCATCGGGAAGCAGGCGGGCATCGGGCACAAGGTAGTCAAACGGCACGCCAACCAGCAAGCGCAGATGCGCCAGAAACGACTCCATATAAGGCGGCATGCCGGCCTCAGGGTCGGTTGGTTCCACCTGTTGCGGCTTGGCCATCCTTGCCCGCAGCGATGTCGAGTTGTTAGTCCAGGGAGTCCTCATTTATAAGCTCTCCAGAGTTGTCGTCGCGTTGTCCAGCACTTGTGCGCGGAAGCCGCTGAGCCGGTTGAGTCCGGCGATGTCTTTCTGCACGACATCGATGGTGGTATTGGCCCGCGCCGTTTGTGCCGGAGCCGTGACTTGTGCGCCCAAGGTTCCGGGGTCGCCGCCCAGAATGGCGACCGCTTCCTGCGAGGAACTCAGATTCCATGCTTGCTGCAAGGTCGCGGGATTCATGCCGGGGGCTTGCTCGGCAACTTGAATCTGATATGGGTCTGCAACCGGCAAGGATGGATTGACCATGGATTGAATGGCGCTGACAGCGAGGAGCGGGGCGAACGGCTGATGCACATCGGCGGCCTGGACAAGGTTCATCGTCTTGGCAACTAGGTTCAGAGAATCGGTGCGCAGGGAGACTTTGTAGCCTTCGCGGCGCCAGCGCATAATGTCCTGCGCCAGGCGGCCATCGGCAGCGGCCAGCAAGCGCCCGCACTCGAAGGCGGCGGCATAGGAAATGTCTTCACCGCCGGTTTCGATGCTGCCGCGCCTGCACTGATCGGCGCTGTGGTAGGGCCCGAGCGGGTCGCGGGTTAGCTGGAAAGGCACCAACGGCCCGCGATAGAAGGTAACCTCATTTTCTCCGGCGCGATCGGCGACGTTCATGTGCAAGTGCCCCGTGTCAGTCAGCACCGGCTTGCTCTGTGTGTTGGGGTTGCCGTACATCTTGTCATCGAGCCCCTGCACCAGTTCGCGGAAGGTTCCCGCCTGGGTGCATTCGAACTTCCAGCTATAGAGCAAAATGAATGTGTTCTGAAAGAAGAAGATGAGGCGGCCGGGGTCGCCAACCACTTCGATCCCGCCGTAATTGCCGACGATGGAGCCAAAGGTAGTTTGCAGCAGGCTCTGCGATCGGATCGCGGACGAAATGGGGAAATCGCTGGTGGGCATGCGCGGAATGTTGCGTTGAGGGATGACAAACTTGCTCTCGCCGACGGGAGGTCTAACGGGTAGGGGAATGGGCCTGAACGGGTTTTGTGCGATGGGTGGCGGCTCCAGTGGCACCACATCCCAGCGCTCTTCCAGCGACACCAGGCAGGCCACGTATTTCTTCCCCTCTTCAGGGACGCGATTGGACATGACAACCGAGAACCATCCATCGCCGCCGGCAGCGTTCAGTTCGCGGTCTTCCACGTTTACCTGGCGAACATGCGTGAGCAGGCTGAGCTCTTCAAGCGAAGGCATGATGGATTGCACGACGGCGCTACTAGCCGAAACCGTATTCACGAGAGTTCCCGCGGCCGGAGCCAGCTCCTTGACAACTTCAGCGGGCAACGCGTCGCCGATGGCCACTTTCTGCTTGATCGTGCACTCGGTTTCCTCAAAAAGCAGCAAGGCCATCCAGGGAACGTTGTCGTTCCACGCTGCGGGCGGTTCGCCGTTCCACAGCACTTCCTGAGGGTCAAGCCTGCGCTCCCAGGGCAGCGTGCGCTTGAAGATCGCCACATGCGGCAGGCTTTCGTTGAATCCGCCGTGGCCATTTTTGGGTGGAAACACCGAGGCAATCTGGCTCGCGTCCAGGCCGAAGCGAGGTCCCTCCACATTGAAGTAGCCTTGCACCTCGGGCAGGTTCTGCGCCTGAGTTTGCGGAGGCTGGCCCTGTGCCTGCGCGGCAATCTGATAGCTCACATCCGTCTCGGTGCGCCAGCGATAGCTGCCGTCAAGCAGCGGGGGAAATATGTGGTCCCATAGAACCATGTTTCCCTTTGGCGGTTGCGGGGGCGTCATTGCAAACCTCCTGTAGAGGGGATTAACTGCGCGGTAATTTGCACGGCGATGGCTCCGTCCGGCGTCAGCGGCCCTTCCGGCACAATGTGCTCTGGAATACCGCCGTTCCAGCGCACAGCCCAGGCTTGCGCGGCGCCGGTCAGTCCCGCCACACCGGCCAGCCGCCAGCCGCTCAGGCTGCCCACCGCAACGGCGATTGCTGAGGCACCCGCAGTGTGACCGGTGATGGCGTAGAGCAGCGCCGTTCGCGTGCCGCCAACTACCAACAGCGGCGGCGTTTGAACAGTGGCCCCGGTGACGCCCACTGCCAGGTCGCCCGCTGCTGCGGCATCGTTGTTCTGCTTGTCGAGCAACACCAGCACCGTGTCGATCCCCACCGGCAGCCGCGTTTCGGAGCCGACCTGGTCCGCGACCGCATAGGAGATCTGCGTCATTGCGTCAGTGGTCTTTTGCTTGTTGTGCCGCGGAACAAAGTGAGTAGACAGCAGCAGCGTGGCTCCGCGTGCCAGCAAGGCACGCCCGCTGATTTGCGGAGCGTGATTGCCGATCTGCCAGCCCACCACAGGCGTCTTTCCCTGCGGCGCATGGGTAAGACTGATTGCGCCGAAACCGGAGATCAACATCGCCACCCCGGCAGGAATCGAAATCGATCCCAGGCAGGTGATCGCAACCATGGCAGCCGTCGCGGGTACGATCAGTGCGAGCCTGTTCTGCACGATCGTCTCCGAGTCCTGAAGCGGCGTGCCGTTGCGGCCGAGGAAGGCAACGCGCACCGCTCCGTTTCCCGTCAGAACGATTTGCTGGTGTGTACCGGCGGGCAGATCCCACACGTGCGTTGCGCCGGAAACAAGTGAGACGCCATTGCCCAGGACGTCCGAGTGGGCCTGGGCCAGGTTTCTCAAGCTGCTGATGTTGCCAGAGACTCCGAAATCAAAGCTGCGCAGCGTTCTTCCCGGGCGAGCCAGCGCTGTCGCGCGCGGAGCGTTGGCGGCGGGAACACGCACCAGGCGAGCGCCGGCAACCACCGTTGGTGAAGGAGCGGCAACGCGCTGCGCCTGTTTTGCGGCAGCCACTGTGTTCACCGTGGTGTGCAACACAAACGGCGCATCGCTCGTTACTTGCGGACGCATCTGTAGCACGGCACGCAGCCGCGGCTGCTCAAGGAACACCGAAGTCTGGGGAGCAACAGCGGTGATCTGCGGCGGAAGTGCCAGGCCGACCGGCTTCATCGTAAGGCCGGTGGTCAATGGCGCAAGCAACGGCGGCGATGAGCGGAAGCTCATCAGAGACCGCACGCTCATGGGCGCAAGCCCTCCGGGCGGCAGCCCAGCCCCGGTGCGCAACTCGCTGAATGCGTTGGTTCCCGACAGTAGCTGTGCGCTGGCGCCAAGCAGTTGTGTTGAAGTAAGACTCGTGCCAAGGGCGGCAATCGTATCGGCCATATTTCCCCACAGCAGCAGCCCGCTCAAATCGATCTCGGCGGCAAAAGGCAGCGGCCTGCTGTTGCCGTAGTCGATCAGCTTGGTGATCGGAATAAGCGCGGTCTGGTTGCCGTACTCCACCAGCCCCGTCACCTTGAGACCGGTAAGCACAGGAACAGTACGCGCAGCGGCGGGCACCTGGTCCGGCGGAAAGTAGTGATAGGTGGCTTCAGATACCTGCCCGATGATTGCGTCCACCTGGAAACGCGCCGGATCGAGCTTCTGATCTTCATTCGCCGCGGTGGTGCTCATGGTGAGCCACTGGTTGAAGGTGGGCGAAGCGCCGTTGTCATCCAGCCAGTCGAGCGTCAGCAGGTGGGCGCTGCCAGGTCCTGTGATTCCCATCGGCGCCAGATCGATGGGAGCAATATTCGGCGCGTCCTGCGGCAAGGGGCCTTGCGTGCCGAGGAAGTCTGTATATGTGACTGCCGCCATGCGCGTTTCGGTCTGGAAGACCCATTCGCTGGCCATCTTCCAAGGCTGGCTTTGGGTGCCCGGTGCGGGGGTTCCTCCCGGCGGCACAGGCGGCAGCAATCCACTGAGCACGTGGATAGCAGTTGCGTAGGAGTTCGGGTCATTGTTGTAAATGTACTTCTGCGAGAACTGGTCCCATGTGAATGAAGGCGGCCGACTGTTCGGTGTGGGGCCAAAGGGCACCGTAACACTGGCCACAGCGAGATCGACCGTGGCTTGACCGTGGAATGGCGGCCCCTTGATCTCCAGCGTAGCGCCCAGCGAAACCGTGATGTCGATGCTGACGCAGCAACCGAAGACGCAAACGCTGATGGAGAACGATGCGCCAACGCTCACGCCTACGTCGGCTTCGTAGTAGAAGGGGTCCCAGGAGATAAGGAAATCGCAGTAGGCCGTGAACCATACGTGGATGCAGCTCGGTCCATAGGTCGCTTCGAACCGCGTTCCGGCCATGACGCAGGTGTTGGTCAGCGCAAAGTACGATTCCCCCTTGATGTTGATTGCGCCAAGCAGTGACCAGTGGTATCCCAGCCGCGGCACGTCTGGGTATGCGGGGTCCTTTTGGAAGTTCGGATTGTACCCGCCCATGGTGAGCAGGAATTGCGACTTCTGGAACCACATGAAGTAGGCGAACCCGCCGGTGAGCTGGCAATCGGAACTGATGAGCCACGAGTGGTCGGTGAGCTGCGCCTGAATCGAAAGCAATCCCTCGGCGGTACTGAAGCGCGCCTTGAGCGCCAGCTCAATCTCGACCAGTGCATCGTCGTCCGCGGGCAATGCCATGCGCGCCACAGCGAGAATGCCGATCTCCACCCCGCTATCCAGCGCAACGTAAATCACGCCGATCAAGTTGACGATCTGGAACGCGGTGGCGCGCACTCCAACCGCCAGCCAGAACGCGCCGCGCTTCGGCGGGATGCTGACGCTCAGGCTCATCAACTCCGCCATGGGATCGTTGGTCAGCGCCCCGCCATCGTCCAATGCGGCCACAAGAATGAACGCGGGGATCTTGTTCATGTCGTCGGGCACAATCAGTTCGCGGTTATACCCGATACCCAAACCAAAGGCGCTGAACTCAATGATGGGCGCATAGCCGATAGTGACAAAGACAGCGAGAAAGACGAAAAGGGAGGTGTACTTATCGGAACCCGAACCGGGAGTGGAGTAGGCGCCGACAGCCACAAAGCCAAACTCGGTCACCTGGATGAGCAGCATTCCGTCGTATTCCATCGGCGGCCCGGGATTCTTCAGCAAGCCGCCCGCAATCGTAATTGCGGGTGAATCAAATGCGACGGCCAGGCCCATCAGATCGATTGACCACTTCGACAAGTTGCCGAGGTCCCCGATCGGCGCGGACAGCGTGAGCTGATCAACCCCTGCAGAGAGGCCGTCAACCTTCACGCTGCCGTCAATCAGCAGTTCCACGGTGTGATCCGGGTCGTTGCCGATTTGAATGCCTATTTGATCGATGTAGATGGGACCGAATGAAGCATGGATGCCGATCCACAATGGCGCATCGCGCGTGGTGCCGAACATGACGTGGAACTTGCCGTCGTCCGGCGCTCCGGACCAGACCGAAATATCGATGCCGGGATTGGCCGGCTTGGCGTCTCCGCCTCCGCCGCCTTGCGCAAGCAGACTTGAAGCCACCGGGTTGCCGCCCGCGCCTCCGCTTGTCGCCGCACCCAGCGGCAGCCCAAGTGAAGCAAGCTCAAGACCGGCGCCAAAGTTCTTGAACTGCAGGCCGCCCATGAACTCGCAATCGAAGAAGACATAGACATCCACTCCGCCCATGCGGAAGTCGCTGGTGTTGACCAGCGGGCTGTCGTTCTGTCCCGTGATGCCGAAGCCCAGCCCGACGGCATATAGGCCAGGATTGAAATTGAAAGTGCCGTCATCGAAAATGTAAAAGACAATGCCTTCGTCCAGCGTGGAAGTTCCGCTATTCCAGGCTGCGGGCGCGCCGAATCGAATACTCAGGCTGTAGCTTCCGGCATCGAACGGAATGCTGCCCTTGAGCGCGAGGCCCAGCCGCTGCGTGCCGGTCTTGTTGTCGTTCACCAGCGAGAGTGTAAGCGTGTTGGTGAGGGTGACACTGACATGCGTGGCCACCGTCTCGAGTAGGCCGGTAGCGATGGAGACAAGATCGGGAAATGGCGTTTTGATAAACGTGGGCGATGCATGGTCGACGAGGTGCGTGCCCTCGAGCAACGACTGCAAGGTGAGTGTTGTTCCGGTCCACAGCGGCGTTGTGAGCTTAGCGGAGGCTACGTCAAGCAACACGTCGCCCGCCAGCGGCAGGAGCCACGACGTAATAAGCGTGATCGGATCCGCCCCGCCGCTTATCCCAGGCGTCGGCGAAATGTGAATCAGCAGCGGTCCGTCGTCGGTGGTGGTGGCCAATGGATCGAGGTCGAGCGTAAACCTATTGGCCGCATAGCCCGCGTGCAGTTTCGGCGCAACCTGCAAATGAATGGCGCCGCTCAAATCGACCCACAGGTCCGTAGAAAACTGCAATCCGCCAGCGTTGCAGCCGGCTCCGATGGAGGCGATCATCGCGCCCGTGCCGAGCGTGATCTTGTTCGCGGCGAGTTGGACAGTAGGCGCCGTGCCATCCCACCCAAGCGTCACGACTACAGTTCCGGTGCCAAGGCCGTGCGTGGCCAGGTTCAACGTCCACACCACGGTCGAACCGACGGCGATGAGCGAGTCAGGCACCGAGCCCAGAGGCCCTGATCCAAAGAGACCTGCGATGGCCGTCGCCACCGCCTGCTGTGCCGTCGGACTCGTCAACGACAGTGCCGAGGACCAGTCGTTGCCAAGCAGTTTCTTCAAATCGTCTGCATGCCCCGAGAAGTGGTTGGTGGTGTCGTAGACCCCGAGCGCCGTGGCCACCTGCAGTGCAATGTCCACCACTGTGGAGGCCCGCGAGTGCAGCGAGTCGACCAACTGATCGAGTGCGGCGGGCAGCAGCGATTCGGCGGCGGCGACAGCGTTGAACCCACTGAACGTGGGCAAGATGGTGATGGCCGGCCCAGGGCTGGAGAGATCGGCATGCGTAGTGAGGCTCAGGTTCAAGCCCGCCGAAGACGCACCAAATGTGGCGGAGACCGCGTTGCCGAAGATGGCTCCGCCTGGCAATCCGGTTGCAGTTACGGTAATGCTCCCCGCGGGCGTTACGTGGAGCTGGTTGTCGATGTTTGCCGCAAGCTGAAGGCCGACGACGCCATCGATGGGAGCCGTGGTCTGCAGCACCACTCGCACCGGATCCGCGGTTGAGCCTACACCCTGCGCTACGACCTGAATCCCTTCGGGCAACTGGAGGCCGGTCCCCGCAGCCAGGCCGGCCTTGGTGTTGATCCATTGCAGCAGCGTATTGATCTTCGCGGAGACAAGCTGAGTGCCGTCTCCGAGCACACTTGCGTTCTTGAGGAACGTGCCCGGCGAAGTGAATATTGAGTCGATCGGAGGCAGCGTGACGCTGGTTCCCGCCAGCGCTTGAAGCAGAGCAGTTGCCGCGCCGGAGAAAAGCGCGCGAGGCAGGAAGTCGTTGAGCAGGGCGACAAGCTGAGCCTGCGTAGGAGGTGGAACAAGTTGGACAGGCGTAGGCAGGTACGACGGGATGCCCAGAGTCAGCTTGCTCCCATCGAAGTTGAGCGCGAGACCGCCGAACTGAACGGTGGCTGTGAGGCTCGGAATGAAGGCAGGCAACGAAATCGAAGCGGCGAATTGCAAGCTTGCATCGCTGCCCAGGGACCAGCCCGAAGAACCGGTTGAGATGCCGACGTTCCATGAGCCGGTGGCCAGTTGAAGAGAGAGCGGGACGCCGGGCAACGGGAGGTTCCAAGGTCCCCCGGCCGCCCCGGAGAAGCCCGCAATGCCCGCGTTCAGCGCAGTCGCCAGCTTGGAACCGAGATACGCGGCGGGCGATGTTTGCAGCGCCGCAAAGGCATCGGCAGAGACCCCATACCCGCCCAGCGCATCGCTTACCACGATGCCGAGATCAGTAAGCGCAAGCATCAGGTTGTCGAGCGTGGAACCGGGAGTCGGAGTTCCGATGCTGTGCAGAACCGCGCCCAGCAAGGCCGAGGCCTGCGTATCCACGAATTGAGTCAGGTCGCTCAGTCCGGTGTGATACGAAACCTGGTGCAGGGCGAGATAGGGCGTCACACTCAGCGACCCATCGAGCGTAACATCGGCGCCCATTTCTGCCCAGCGGACGCGCACGTCCAATTGCGGCACGCCTTGCGCGACAAATGGACTGGCCGCGCCAACCAGCCAACCTCCCGGATTGGTAAGGACGATTCGCGTGCGCAATGCATGCGCCGTACGCGCAGGTTCGCCGGCAGTCGAGTCGAATTTGACTCGGAATGCATCCGCGCGCACATGGACGTCGCTTGCGAACGTGGAAGGGCTGCCTGCAATAGGCAGATGAGCCCGCACGCCAAATGCGAGATGCGTGGGCGCTGGCGGTGCAGTGGTGGGCGCAGCTTTTTGCCCCGCAAGCGTGGCCAGGAACTGTTGCAAGCTGGCGAGCAAAGTCCCGCCCAACTGGCTGCCGATGGCCAGCGCGGGTACGCCACCCGTAGCCACGCCCGCGGGCACGGCGGGGTTGAAGGAGCCCACCGGATATTGATTGGGCGTTGGCAGCAACCCTGCGGCCGCGGGAGGAAGATAGCCATCCAGCGCGCCCAGAATGTGCTGCAGCGCCGCGATGTTTTGGTCGCTGGTTGAAGTGGTGGGCAGAATCGATTGCAGAATGCGCAGCGCGTTGGCCATCGATTCGTCGGTAATGAATGGCAATCCCGCGCCCAGGTGCGGCGTGCCCAGCGTGATGAGACCTTGCACATTTCCGGCGTTGGCCGCGGCGTAAAGCCGTGCGGCAACTCCGGCGGTGGAGTGCGCAACGAGCGTGATCTTCGCCGCCGGACGCAACTGCTGCAATCGCGCCACAATGTTCGCAATCTGGGTAACTTGCGAAGTCACATTTCCGCTGCCGTCGTCCTTCAGGTCGGCGGTGTAGTAGTCCCACGCTGCATTCCCAATACCCGACAGATTGATCGTGGTCGGGTCGACATTCGCCTGGCGCAGGTTGAAGGTGGCGGCCGGATCGGTGACGCCATGCAGGCCGGCGTTCGCCAGCAATGGAGCCCAGATTGTGTGATCGCTAAAGGCCGGCCCCAGCAACAGTACCGTTCGCTGACCGCCGGCGCCACCGGCCCATGTATCGATCTGCGTGAGAATCTGCGAAATCGCTTGCGGGTCGGAAGGCTGCTCCGAGTGCGGCGAAGTTAGAGTTGTTCCCGCTGTCCACGTCGCGCCTGTCGGCACCTGCGAGCCGAACGGCACAACGCCATCGGTGGTGGAAAGGTGCGTTGCAAGCTGGCCCAGCGAAGTGGCCACCGTCGCGTTCGCGCCGGTCAGCGCATTCCGCAGACCGGGAATGTAGTTCGCGAGCGATCCGGCCTGTGTGAGCAGCGAGTTGAAATCGGCGGTCCCGTTAATGAGGGAAGCCAAGCCGCTGGCCCAGCCGGGTGGAGGTGTGGTCAAGTCGCCGGCTGCGGATTCAAGCCATACCAGCGCATCGATGCTGGCGGTCGTGCTGGTGGAGAGAGGCAAGGCCCATGGATCGTCGTAGACGCCCGATCCGGAGATATTCAATGGAAATGCAGGTAGTGGCCCATCGGGAAGAGAAGGCAATGCATCGGCCAGCAAAGCGCGCAGCCAGGGAAGCGCATGAAGCAGGAACGGCGTTCCATCCGCGGAGACATTGATGGCCAGGGTCTTGAACCAGTTTCGCAGCGCTGTGAAGGGATCGGTAAACAGCGAGCCCGGCGAGCCGGGATCGGCAAGCTGCGGCCAGTCGACAGGAAGCCCGTTGAGCTGCCCCTGCAACCCGAACAGACCTGAGAGCGCAAACGCCGGCATGCCGCCCAGCTCGAAGACCACGCGCGCTAGCAGCAAGCGAAGCAGAGACACGATGTCGGGCACAGTGATGCCGAGTGCCGCAGCCACTGCCCCAGGATTCGAAAAATCGAGGGCAACCTGTGGCGGGAAATGCAAATTGGCAATCTGCTTCGTCTGCCCGCCCGCACTGATCTGGAGATTGGTGAGCGCCGCGTTCCAGGTTGGTGTCCTCCCTGGCGTCCACGCAACCGATGCTTGCAAGGAATCCGCCGCAAGCCCGATTCCCGCCACTTGAGGCAAGGCCGGCAGCGGAGAAATGTTGAGCGAAGCCTGCTGGCCGCCAAGCAGCGATGCACTGGGCGCGCCCGTCTGCGGCAAATCAAACGCAAAGAGAGTCGTGCTCCAAGTCGCGGTCACGGGCGCAACGTTCACTTGGGCCATCAAGCCCAGTCGAAGCTGCTGCACGTCCGCGGCATTCCCGCTGGTCTGCGCATTCCATGCGGCCAGGGAAAGCGTGACAGCTCCACTCGACGCGAGATGCACAGTCCACGGTGCTGCAACCGTGCCGGAGCCCGTCGCGGCAGTCGTAATGCCGGCGAGGGCCGCTGCTTCCTCAAGCAAATGCGACCAAGGGTGCGCCGTATCAAGCAGCGCACCGCGATGAATAACGCCAATCGCCTGCATTGGATTCGACGCCAAAAGTGGCGCGGTTGTGGCGTCGATCAAGTGTGTCGTCGTTGCATCGTTGGCCGGCGCGATGAGGCCGGCCAGCGCAGCCAGGTGTGCGGCCACGCCTGTCCCAAGCTCTGTTGCCAGTGTGTTGCGAAGCAGCGTGCTGGCGCCCGCAACCACGCTGTTCACGTTCGTCAGGTCGAGCTTGGGGTAGGGTTGGCCCTGGAATTGAACCGTGTCCAGTTCCAGCAGCGGTTTCAGGTTTGCGCCGTCGAACGTGAATCCGGCACGGAAGGTTTGTATGGTGATGGGGCCGGTGCCTAGCAGCGCGCTGCCGTCGCCCGGGGACTGCAACAGCGCGGATGCCGATGGCAACACCTTTGCCGAAGCGCCACCCGCGAGAGGAATGGAAGCAAGCACGGCGTTGGCCGCGATGAGCACCTTTGGTGATGTTGGGACGAATTGGAACTGAAACCCCAGGTCGAGCGAGTCGGTGGTTCCGCTGGTAACGTTTGCCAGTGTGGCGTATAGTCCGGAGTTTGTCGATCCCCCCGGCACAGCAAAGAGTTCTACCTTCCACGGATCGGCCGTGGTGCCCGTGCCTGTCACAGCCGGCGCGCTGGTGCCCAGCAGCCCCGCCAAATGCTGTAGCCATTCGGTGATGCTGGGCGAGGAGCCTTGCAGCATGGAGAGGAACCAGCTTTGCAGCGCCTGCGGCCCCTGCGTAAGTTGGGTGAAGGGGAAGAGCGGGACAGGATTGCCATCGAGGCCCAGCAGCGGTAGCAAATGATCCTTGATGGGGTTATCGCCGACCAGCGCCGAGACTTCCTGCTTGATTAAGTGCAGCACGATCGGCACAAGCTCACTGCCGATATTGGACGAGTCGAGTAGGATGTCCTCGGGCCCGCCGCCGAGATCGAATTGCTCCAGCGTGACGGTAGCGTGAGGCACGATGTTGGGCACAAACTGCAACTGGAACTCAACGTCAATGGCCTTCAATTGAATGGCCCCGGTCAACCCCAGATCGACGCGAAGACCAACCTGCAATGGCCCGGTTGCGGTTCCCGCTACGGCGGTGACGCTGGTGCCATCGGACCCAAACAAGGGCAAGTGCGCGCGCAGAGAAGCATCGGGCGAAGTCTCGGAATGAAACTCGCCGGCAGCACCAAAGGTAACGTTGGCGCCGTCTTCGCGCACCGTGAGATAAACATTGCCGCGCGGTTGATCCGCCAGCAGCGGGTGCCACTTCTCATCGGACGGGATTCCATCGATGGTCGCCGGAGCGACCAGCGCATCCAGCAGCCGGTTGAACGCATCCCGTTGGCCCTGCTTGGCAAAAACATTCTCGATGCTTGTCAAAGGATCGTCGAACCAATCCCAATTGAATTGGCCGTTTCCCGGGTCGATCAACCCGAGAGCCTTGGCCAAATCCTGCAGTTCGGATCCCAGGTCGGTAGAGTTCATCGGATCACCTGCGCAGGCGCGGCGGCAACAAGAGGAGCCCCAGCCTGAAAGTTGAGCGTATTTCCGTTGATACTTAGCCCCAGCGGCGCCTTCCGTCGTTCAGTGGCATGTATTTGCGCCATGTTCAGCAGCGAGGCCCACACCGCCGACTGCAACGCCTGGCCCCAGCGCGCCGCAAGCAGGCCGTTGCCGCGGGGCAACTCGTCGGTAGTCGCAACCAGGCCTGCGCCATCCGTACCGTCGCCCAGCGAGAATGCGACCACAAGCGGTTGCCGGCCCGTCTGATCGGTCTCAAGGTCCACGGAGACCAGCACGCTGCTGCCCTGGATGCGAACTTGCGTGCTCTCAAGATGCACCAGCACTTCGTCGCCGCGGTCCACCCAGATCACTGAGCCTGACTGTTGACTGGCAGGCGCGCGGCTGCCATCCGCAAGGCTACCGGCGAGGTGAACGGCAAGAATCGAACCTAGCTCAGCAGGCGCGTATTGATCCGCAACCGCAGGAGGTACGCATATCTGGCCCGGATCAGGCCTCGGACGTGGGTCCGGGATGGGATTCGGATCGGGAATCGGGATCGGAATCGGGAACGGGATCGGAATAGGGCTTGGAACGGGTTGTGGGATCGGAATAGGAATCGGAATAGGAATCGGAATTGGACTAGGAATCGGGATTGGGAACGGGCTTGGGAACGGGCTTGGAATCGGGCTAGGAATCGGTCCTGGAAAAGGGTGTGGTAGCGGGCTTGGTAAGGAGAGTGCGTCCTTGTGAGGTGCCGCCTCTGGCCCTGGAAGTGTGTCCGCGCGAGGTTGCTGGTCTGGCCCCGGGCTGAATACGGAGACCACCCTTCCGTCACCGGAAGGACGGCGGCGCATCAACCATCCGATTAAAATGCCAAGCAGAAAAGCGACAAACAATAGAAAAAACAACGCAGGCATCGTGTGTACTCCAAGGGGGGGAAGTAAGCGCACAAGAGGCTGATGTTTTGCTGATTCGATAGAAGAATTTGGGGACTAACTGAACTCGCGCCATTCTAGCGCGGAAAACCCCCGGAATAGCAAGCAAAAAATCCCGCTGAAAGCGGTGGAACAACGATCGGTTGACGGCATGAGGCGGGTAAACTGCTCTCACCATAGCCTTTCGCTCAGTCGAGCCAGCTCAGGCGGGCCTTCATTTCATCGGAATATTTCTCTGACACAGTACTTCCGTAATCGTGGCACAAATGAAAACCGAAGCCCAAAATCGCTAATTCACGCTCACCCGAAGCAGCAAGACGCCATGCGATGGGACCATGGCTGAAAACGCGCCGCCCTTGAACTCAACATCTTTGTGTGTCCAAAGGTCGCGTGCCTTCTTTATCGCGCCAACCAGTTGCAGGTCGCGGGCATTCACCGTGGCTCGTGCTGCTGCCGCGCCAAGGTTGACCACTCCAACCGCGACACTGCCGTCGGCCAGCGGCTTGATCCAGGTCTCCATATCACCGTTCTTTAACGGCGCAGCCTGTTTGCCGAGCGAATCCTGATCGATCGCGATCACTTCCTTGTTCAACAAGATCGCTTTGGTTGCAGCCGACATGGTGCGGATGTCGTTACCGGCCAGCAGCGGCGACGCCGCCAACGCCCACAGGCTCATATGAGTCCGGTATTCATCGTCCGTCATGTGCCCGTTGCCGATTTCCAGCATGTCTGGATCGTTCCAGTGTCCGGGACCCGCGTACGGCGCTGTCGGAGTTTGCTTCTCCACATTGCCCATCATGCTGGACCATTCATCGCGAATATCGCCCGTTGTGCGCCAAAGGTTTCCACCTACTTCCGGACCCCATTTCTCCACGCCTCCCATTCCGTATTCGCAGAGACTGTAAATAATCGGTTTGCCCGTGGCCTGCAGTGCATCGCCCATCTTCTGGTACACGGGTTGCAGCTTCTCGTCCTTGTAAATGATTCCTGCACTGCACCAATCGTATTTGAGGTAGTCGATGCCCCATGCTGCAAAGGTCTTCGCGTCCTGTTCTTCGTGTCCATAGCTGGCCGGATATCCGCCACAGGTCCGTGGCCCCGGCGACGAATAGATCCCCAGCTTCAGGCCCTTCGAATGTACATAATCTGCCAGGGCCTTCATGTCGGGGAACTTTCGATTTGGCCGCAGATTTCCCTGCGCGTCGCGAACACCTTCCCACGTGTCGTCGATGTTCAAGTAGACATAACCCGCATCGCGCATGCCGCTCGACGCCATTGCGTCGGCCATGGTGCGCACCGTCTGGTCGTCCACCTTCTCGGCAAACAGATTCCAACTGTTCCATCCCATGGGGGGAGTCTTTGCCAGACCGTTGTAAGGCACCTTGTGCACTGGCGGCGGTTCCAAATAGGGCGGCTTCACGAATTCATCGGCCGATGTAGCTGGCTTGGCAGCCATCGGATCGCCCCATTGTCTCCAGTGCAGCTCTCCATCCGCCAAATCGCCCACTACAAACGGCTTCTTGTCATCCCATCCCACGCCGAAGAGCTCAAAATGGTTCCCAGTTACATTGCCCTTCACTTCCACCTCGAAGCCCAGCTCGGTGAGCTTCCCTTTGAGATCGTTGCCCGACACCGTCAATTCAAGGATGGCTTTCTGAATCTCGCCGTTATCCATCGTCTTGCCTATCGCCGCCCATCGTCCCGCCAAGCCCTGTCCATATCCACAAGTGGCAAGCATCATGAGACAAGCAAAAGATGTAGCGGCGAATGAGGCCGCGTGCCGTAGCATATTCTTCCAACTCCGGATAATGAGCATTGTGCTCCTTTTCAATTGCGCAGGTAAGAATTGTTCAATCAGGCCGAAGGGGCTTCGACCTGGTTGCAGGCTCGTGCTGCTCGGTTCACTGTCCCGGCGGCGGCGCCGCACCTGCTCCACCTACACGAAACACCCTTGGAACCCGATCCGCCGGCGCCGGCAGGGCAGGGAAGTCGGCATGCGGCTCCGCCTGGTACCAGTAAGCGGTGGAATAAAAATTGTCGGAGCGATGGTTGGCGTGGCCGTGCTCAATCGTCACCCGGATCGACTTGTCGAACGTAATAGGACTCTCCGTATGCCAGCGGTAGAGGCAGTATCGCCCTCCCAGGCGTTCCGGGTCCACCACCAGGGGCGCGCCATTGTGCGGGTATGCGAAGGCCTGGAGGCCGAAGTCCCACGCGCCGTTGTAGTAGTCCTCGGAGCCGGTGCCGTTGATGGTGGGCGCGGTGTCTCCATCGATGAAGATCATGTCGTCGCCTTCGCCGAACCAGCCATCCTGATTCTGTTCCACTGAATGGGTAACGCCGATGAAATGCCCCTTGCCGGTTGCTTCAAGAAAGACGTAGTTGCCCTCGCCGTTCAGGTTTTTGCGGTCGTTCACAATTGGCTCGTACTGTTTGGTCCAATTGTCGACCTGCCCCTTGCAGGGCGCGGCCTGGCGATACTGTGCGTGAAAGCGGCCCAGCCCGGCGGGCAAGCTGGGGAGCGTTACGTAGTCGATGGCGAAATAGAGATTATCTGTACGGCGCTCGCCTTCATTGGTCAGCGTGAGCCGGGCGGAGGTTGCAAACGGCATCTGGAAATAAGCATTCAGCGCCTTCACGGGCGCCACGGCGACCAGCGCCGACTGATAGACAAAATACTCGCCCAGTCCCAGGCCGAAAAAGTCGCCAATGGGAACTTCGACCGAGGGTGCAGCCTCGCCGTCCCACCATGCGCGCAGCACCAGGTTTTTCAGGTGCATGGGATCCGGTGAGTTGATCGTGAACCACAGATGAGTCACCACGCCGGCGCCAGTGATATCCAGCAGCGTCGTTGTATGGCCCGCTTCTACGGGTATGGCGTCGTTATTTCCCCCCGTCCGGTCCCAGCTTGAAGAGCGTCGGGTCTTGTAGTCGCGCAAACGGGCAAGCGAAAACAACTCCTCTGGTACGACGGGCTCCGGTGCAGCGGGAGGCGCCGCTACTGGAGCCTTTTTTGTTGTTCCAGCCGCTGCTCCTGCTGCATTCATGCCCAGTAACGCGGCGGCAGAGAACATTGAGCCAAGCAGCTTGCGCCGCACGGGTACCTGATCGCTCGGGACTACTGGATGCATTGGGTGGCTTCTCCTGAATGTTTAATCGTGAAATGGTGTTGTAGTCTTGCGCGCCGGGGGCTGTCAAGCGATCGCTTTTTAAGACAGCCCCGCGCTTCGCCTGACGCACCCCGGCCTGTTATGGTCAGTGGTGGAAACCTTGATGACTCCTCCTTAGGACCCCGCGAGCATGTGGAAGCGTTGGCGAATCCGGATATTACTGTTTCTGGCCGTTCTTGGCCCCGGATTTATCACCGCCAATGTTGATAACGACTCCGGCGGCATCCTCACCTATTCCCAGGCCGGCGCGCAATTTGGCTACACGCTCCTGTGGACCATGCTTCCCATCACAATCGCGCTCATCGTGGTCCAGGAAATGTGCGCCCGCATGGGCGTCGTTACCGGCAAGGGCTTGAGCGACCTCATTCGCGAGGAATTTGGCCTGCGGCTCACGTTTGTCCTCATGGTCCTGCTGATAGTGGTCAACTTCACCAACGTCATCACAGAGTTCATTGGAATCGCGGGATCGCTGCACCTGTTTCACGTATCGAAATACATATCCGTGCCGTTGTGCGCTGCGTTGGTCTGGTTCCTGGTGGTGCGCGGCAGTTACAAAAGCACTGAGAAAATATTCCTTATCGCTTCGGTGGTCTATATCGCCTACATCTTTGCCGGCGTGCTTTCGCAGCCAAGCTGGCACGACGCGCTCCTGGCCACAGTCAAGATGCCATCCAAGACCGTCTGGAGCGACAAGGCCTACATCTACACCGCCATCGGCGTCGTCGGGACCACAATTGCCCCGTGGATGCAGTTCTATTTGCAATCGTCGATCGTGGAGAAAGGCATTCGCGTCAAGGATTACGCCGCATCAAGGCTCGATGTGATTATCGGCAGCTTCTTCACGGACATTGTGGCGTGGTTCATTGTGGTGGCCTGCGCCGCCACCCTCTACGTCCACGGAATGGGCGCGATTCAGGTAGCTTCCGACGCCGCTGAAGCCATGCGCCCCCTCGCCGGCGATTATGCTTTTGTCCTCTTCGCCTTTGGACTCTTCAATGCTTCGCTCTTCGCCGCCTCCATCCTGCCGCTATCGACCTCATACACGGTTTGCGAAGGATTGGGATTGGAATCCGGAGTCGACAAGAACTTCAAGGAAGCTCCGGTTTTTTATTGGCTCTACACGCTTTTGATCGTGGGCGGAGCCGGAACCGTGCTGTTGCTTCCGGATGCGCAACTGATCAACGTAGCCATCCTGTCACAGGTCTTGAACGGCGTGCTGCTCCCGGTGGTCATCATTTTGATGTTGATGCTGATCAACCGCAAGGACCTGATGGGCGAGTTCAAAAACTCCGCTCTGTGGAATGTAATCGCGTGGGGAACCAGCATTATCGTAATCGGCATGACGATGGTCATGCTCTGGGGCATGATGCCGGGTCACTGAGGCCTGAACGTCCGGTAGTACGTCAAATCGCAAATGCGGGACGTGGCCCGAAAAAAAGGCGAAGGATGGAGCGTCTTCGGGAGCGATTCTTCCATTATGATCTTTGCATGGAACTGATCTTCGAAGTACGCGAGGCGGAAGAGGGCGGCTATGTGGCGCGGGCGCTGGGGCAGGCGATCTTTACTGAAGCTGAAACCTGGCAGGAGTTGCGCGACAATGTGCTGGAAGTGACCAGCCTCCACTTTGACGATGCGGCGGCGATGCCTAAACTCATCCAATTGCATTTTGCAAAGGATGAACTGATTGCAGTCGAGGCGGCGTGAAACTGCCGCGCGGGTATCGGCCGACCAACTGATTCGCGCTTTGGAGAGGCTCGGCTACGCCGTGATTCGCCAGAAAGGAAGCCATATCAGGCTTTTTCACCAAGCGGCGCCTACCCATTCGATCTCGGTTCCTCTGCATGACCCGCTCAAGATAGGCACATTTCATGGAATTCTTGTCGAAGTGGCCCGAGCCCAATCCGTTTCAATCCAAGACATCCTCGACTTGCTCTGAGTTTCAGCCACCTGCCGGGTGCCCCAGGTCCGGATTTTCGGGCCTGGGAAATATCGCATTGGTCTCGAAGATGCGGCTGAATGTGCCTCACTACAGCAGCTTCCCAGCCGCCAGATCCCGAATCAGAGTCCGATCTGCCGCAAGGAATTCGTATTCAGGAAGCTCTTCAAGCCTGGTCCAGCGAAGCTGTTGAAATATCCGGTTCTTCAGTTCGCCCGAGAACTCGTGCACCGCGAAAAACTGCAGGTCGACCGCCCCGCCATGGCGGTAGTTGTGCCGAATACGGGTAACGCGCGGGCCAACCTTGGCCTGAATGCCTAGCTCTTCGTCCAATTCGCGTGCCAATGCTTCTTCAGCGCTCTCGCCGGCTTCGATCTTGCCGCCGGGGAACTCCCACTGCAAGGCCATCGGCTGATCCGGACGACGCTGGCAAATGAGAACTTCGCCGCCGCGAACAATAAGCGCGGCCGCTACAAAGCGGAGCGCGGGGCCTGCTGGCTTGACATGGGAATTTTGCTGGACGTCATCCACTCTTCTAGTGTAGACGCATCAAAAGCGATTTCGATGCGTCGCACCATTCGCATCAACCCCTGCGGGATCTATGGAATGAGCCCTATTCCCCGCCAACCGCGGCCCCTACCCCCTCTGCGGCCGCCGGCCTGAAATAGCCCCAACCGCGCTTTCCCGCGGCCGCAAGCAGCGCGGGGGAAGGATTGACCGGGAAGGCGTACCGCGCCATCTCCAGCATGGCCAGGTCGTGAATGGAATTGCC
>PLZC01000124.1 GCA_003151985.1 Acidobacteriaceae bacterium | reverse complement strand
CACCTGAGGGTCGCCAATCGAGTAGCAGCCCGCCGAAAGTACCAATGAACCAAGTCAAGAAGCAATCTTTCTCTTTCCATCGCAAGCTAGTCCGCTACTACTGGAGCGGGATCGGGATTCACGTGAGTTGGCTGGCCTATCGGGGTCTTTCTTGGCGAGCGCACCGCATCGGCCATCAAAGTCTTGGGCATGGAGCGAGCCATGATCTCCACCAGTTCCATGGCGGAATCCGTAGAACGTGAAAGACACTTTGTGGCGGTCATCCAAAGCAAACGCAGATCGCTTCGCAGCGTCGCGTCGCGCATGTAGGCGACATCGAGTTCCGCTTTGACAGGTTTGAAAAATTCTTCATAGAACGCGTCGACTTGGTGGCGGGGAACATGAGCCAGCATCTGTTCTTCATTCCGGAACAGGAGCGTTGCTTCACCAGTGATTCCGGGGCGAAAAGGCATCAGGAGCGCTTCGTGTTTGGGTAACTTCGGGCGCGGTCCAACCAGACTCATGTCCCCCTTCAGGACATTCCAGAATTGAGGTAACTCGTCGAGTTTATAGCGCCGGAGAAACGCGCCAAAAAATGTAATCCGGCAATCGCCCTCCACAGTATGGCTCGGAGTATCGGGCGCTGTATCCAAGGTCATCGAGCGGAACTTATAAAATGTAAAGCCTCTTCCGTTACGGCCCATGCGGTGCTGCCGGAACAATATTGGGCCAGGTGAACTAAGACGAACCAACAGGGCACAGATCGCCATCGCAGGTAAAAGTGCCAGAAGCGTGATTGCGGCTGTTGCAAAATCCAAGCAACGTCGCGAGCGCGAGTTCCCCCAGCGACTCGCAGAGTGGGCTTGATATTCCAGAGGCCGCGCAGCGGCGCTCCAGTCTTCACTTCTGATCGTCCGGAGCGCAGCAAAATTGTAACCCAAAACCCATGCCAGACTCACGGGATTCAGCTTGCCTAATAGCATGGCGATCACCAGCACAAAGACTTCCTCCTTGATCTTCGAATCGCATTATTAGTGAGTGTATACCACGGGTCGATTTCGAGTCGGTGAGGCCGGTCAAAACTATTTGGTACCGGTCCCACCGTTGTCGGCCAAGGCGTACAGGTCACACCCGCTCGTGCGCGATCAGGCTATTTTTTGAAACCCGCTTTGGAAGCGGGGGCCATAAACGTCTTGCGATACGCTTAGCCCCCCAATGGGCTAATGTATCTGCTGAGAATAGACGCTCTTGCTTTCCACATGTTTGCTTCAGTTCTTGGGAATTAATAAATTGACTTAACGGACTAAGCGCAGATATACGCTGCCGCGGAAGCTGCGGCGTTGGGGATAGTAGATGGATGCGGAAGACGTGTGGATAGTTGCCTCAAAAGGTGCAGCTAACCCAGCTCCCACCTGCGAAGCGGACACCCTAAAGAAAGGAAATCCTGGGATGAAGCCGTTCAAACAGGCAAGGGATCGATGGGACTGGCTGGATCTTGGATAAGCCATTTTGCACGTCACCAATTCAGGCTAGGATCATTATTTAATCGCAACCCACACCAATCGACATTGGCTCCGAGCTCGTATATCCAGCCAAGACACAGCCGCATCTCAGCGACTCATGCACGACTCAAGCAAGACTTATTCGGGCGGGGTGTTTCACCCTTACAATATTTCAACTGGAGGAATCCATGCTGTCGTATCGAAGCCATCTGCGGTTCAGACCTGCACCTCTACGACTGGTTTATTCCTACGAAGGAAGCCAGAGATATACCTGGCCACGAATTCATGGGTGTCGTGGAAGATATGTGCCGAGATGTTACGAATCTAAAGCGCGGAGACCGCCTCGTTGTGCATTGCACGATTGCCTGTCTGCAAGAAGGAGATCTGGTCAAGGTGCGACAACACGAATCCGAATGCACATCTAACCGGATCACGCTCGACGAAGTTCCGGCAATGTACGAAGTGTCGCGTGACAAGAGGGATGGCGTAACAAAAATCGTTATTGATCCCTGGCCCACAGCAGCCTAGCGGTATGCACCGGCGACCTCATTCTGCGGGATCTCCCATTGACGCGATTCGGCGGAGTGGAACAGGGCTTCTATTACGGCCATGTTCTTGATTGCTTCTTCCAGCGGAGCGGGGACTTCCTTCCCATCCATAACTGCCTTGGAGAAAGCATCGCCCTGCAATGTGTATTGATCGCACACCGGAAATGTTTCCGTCGTTATCCCGGCGCCAAATAAATCGCCGCCCTCATCGATGAAAAGGCGCAAGGGGCGATCATTTGGCGCATTAAAGGGGATTTCGATTTCGATGCGTCCTCGAGTGCCGAGGAAGTGAACGCGCTGGTAGGGGACCATTTGAGTGCTGCACGTGAAAACGGCCTGACCGCCTGGGAATTCGATAATCGCCGATGTCAGGCGGTCGATGCGCAGATTGGGATCGCGATCAATGCAGGCGACGACGCGGGTTGGTTCCTTTGCGAATCCGATGCGCGATGCCTGGATGAGATAGCAGCCAATGTCGAAGAGGGCGCCGCCTCCGCAGGAAACTTGATTGCGGATGTTAGCTGGATCGACGTTGTAGTAACTGAAGTAGCCTAGAACGGAGCGGAGTTCGCCGATGCGGCCCTGGTCAAGCAATTCACGGAGGCGAAGCCATTGAGGATGGCTGCGAATCATGAAGGCTTCGCCTATTTTGACGCCTGTACGGGCACGGACGTCGAGAAGCGTTTTGGCCTCAGCGACAGTCAGGCTCAATGGCTTTTCGCATAAGATATGTTTTCCGGCTTCAGCGGCCTTGATGGTCCATGGGACGTGGAGCTGATTCGGAAGTGGATTGTAAATGGCGTCGACGTCGGGGTCGGCGAGGAGTTCTTCGTACGAGCCGTATGCCTTGGGAATTGCCAGGGCGGTCGCTGCTTCCTGCGCCTTCGAGAGATTGCGGGACGCGATGGCCACGATACTTGTGTATTCGCCCTGCTGCATCGCGGGGAGAACTTTCTTGAGACCGATATTGGCGGTGCTGAGGACTCCCCAGCGAAGCTTCTTGTTCATGACGGCAATGATAACTCCTGGGGCGGAGACCGTCCCTCAGGGGCTAAAGCCCTGGCCGCATTCCAACGCCGATTATGTACGGGCTCAAGCCCGTACTCTTCATTGCAATGCGCGTTTCCGCAGGCTTAGAACTTATCCGTAAATAGCGCCCCAACTGGCTTCTGACTCAC
>PLZC01000269.1 GCA_003151985.1 Acidobacteriaceae bacterium | reverse complement strand
CACACGTCGCCGGTGCGCTTATCCAATGCGAGGGAAAGCACGGCGCGATGGGCAAGCCCGTCTTTGGTGGTGTAGGTCTTCCATGCGCCTTTCTCGTAGACAGCGAGGCCATTCTCGGTGGCCGCCCAAATGCGATCGCCATCTACCAGCACGGCAAAAACATGGTTGTCGGGCAGGCCGTTGGCGGTGGTGAAATTCTCAAAACGATACCGCGGCATTTGCGGCACGGCCGCCATTGCCATCGCTGCCGCGGCCACGAGCATTGCGATCATGCAGAGCTTCTTCATCGTGTCCTCAAATACTCGATCAGATCGTTCAGTTCGTCCTTGGTCAAATCGTTCGTGCGCCCGTGCTTATCCTCGGGGTTGAAGACGGTCCAAATTTCTTCCAGCGTGCGCGCCGATCCGTCATGCAGATAGGGGGCGGTCAGCGCGATATTGGTCAAATGCGCGGTATCCAGCGGGCCAGGGTTATCGGTGGTCTTCTTCGTGCCCACGTCGAAGGATTTCTGGTTCGTTCCTTTGGGGCCGCTATGGCAAAACGAGCAGCGGTTGGTCTCGGGGATCGGCTTGCCGAACTTATCCACTGCACGTTCGAACAAAGCCTTGCCGCGCTCCTGCGCAGGTGTGAATTGGTAGCCGGGCAGGCGCCAGCGATTCGGGCGGGGCAGCAAGCTGCGGATGTAGACGGTCAGGTCGGTAAGAGTCAGATTGTCGTAGTTCTCCGATCGCCAGAAGTATTTCTCCGTCCGCGGTCCGCACTCGGTGGGGATGTTGGGATTGCCGCCGTTCCACTTGAAAGGCTCAGTGTCTTTGACGTCCTCGATGAGCCGGTTGTCTACAATGTCGCGGCCAAATCCATCCGGCTCGAGGTCCCAGGTGAGCCCGTCGAAGGTCGAGTCGATATGGCAAGTGGCGCAGCCGATCTGGCCCTGGAAGGAGTAGTGCGCGGAATAGAAGGTCTGCTCACCGTGGCGCAGCTTGGAGCGTGTCTTCGGCCCGGCAAGAGCAATGGTCGAGGCCACGCGGTTGGTTCGCGTGTCGATTACGCTGATGGTGTCGTCAAGCCGATTGGCCACAAACAGCTTTCGCCCGTCGTGACTAAGCGTCAGGCCGCGCGGATTGTGACCTACCGCAATGCGCGCCGTTACATAGTTGGCGCTGGCCGAAAGGTCCTGTACGTGAGGCCCCGGATGCGTATGTGTGTAGCGCAGCAGTCGCGGCACATCCACCACGGTCACCATCTCCGAGCCGCCGCAGGTTACGTAGATATGCGATTTGTCCGGCGCAATGGCGACGCCGAAAGGCTGCGCGGCATAGCGCTCCAATTCGTCCAGGGGAATCTCGACCGGCTTGCCCACATCCGCGCCGAAAAGCGTAAGGGTGTCGGCGAAGGCGCCACCGTGTTCCAGATGCGCAAGCGGCACAAGATTCTTGGGGTGGTACTCAGCCACCACACCAAGCCGTCCGTCGGTGGAAAAAGCCAAATGAAAGACGCCGGCAACCGCGTGCAGCGGGATGCGATCCACCACAATTGCGCGCTCCGCGTCGATTACGGTGATCTCCGATTCCGGAGCTGTGCGATGCGGAGACGGATTCGGATAAACATGCGTCGCATAGATCCGTCTGCCATCCGGCGAGAGCGTGAGATAACTTGCGCCACGCCCGCCCAGGAGGCGCTTCTCTTCCACTCCGGTTTGTGCGTCGAGCACGGCGATGTCGTTCGAGATGCGGTTGGCCACAAACAACCGCTTGCCGGTGGGATCCTCAACCACGCCTGAGGGCTCTGCGCCAACCGGCCATGTGGCCACCACGGTCAGCGAGCCAGTATCGATGACGGAGAGCGTGTCGTCCCAGGAGTTCGTCACGAACAACCGGTGCCCGTCCGGCGAAAGCGAGATTCCGCGCGGCATGCGCCCTACGGCTATCTTCTTGATCACGTCATAGGTTGCCGCGTCCAGCACGCGCACCTCGCCGCTCTCCTGGCAGAGCACGTAAAGGCGCGTTCCGTCGGGCGACAGAAGCAACTCCAGCGGCGACGCATAATCCAGAACATCGTATGCCGCATTGCGATCTATCGCACGAGCAGGGCGGTCCATCGCAGGCCAGAGCGCAATGCATGCGAACACTGCGGACGTGAGCGTAAGGACAGTCGGCATCGACTTGAGGTAACGCAGGCTCACTTCGGTTCCTCCACAGTGAGGACGCGATCCACATCGAGTTTTTCCAGAGTCTGCTCTTTGCCGCTCGGCCAACGAACGATCAGCTTGTCGATCGTTGTGGCGGCGCCAAGGCCGAAGTGAATGCGGCCATCGTCCTGCGACAGATAGCCGGAACCTGCAACCCGCTCCGCCGTGTGCCGCTTGCCTGCCGCAAAAACCTCGGCGCGCGCGCCGATGCCGTCGCGGTTGCTTTTTGTGCCTTTCAGCTTGATGGCAAGCCAGTGACCGGTATTGGCGGAGACGTTATGTACCAGCGTCCCCTTGCCACCGAGATTCACTACGAAGGCATCCACCTTGCCGTCGTTGTCGTAGTCGGCAAAGCAGGCGCCGCGCGCCGTGGTGCGCACGCTCAACACTGGTCCGGCGTCGCGCGATACATCGGCGAAGTGACCGTTGCCGAGCCCGCGAAACAACGTGTGCTCCTGCGGGATAAGATGAATGAGTCCGCCGTGGAAGATGAGAATGTCGAGCTGGCCGTCGTTGTCGAAGTCGTAAACGCCGGTGCCCCAGCTTACGTATTGCGCATTGGTCTGCGAGACGCCGTTGGATGCGCCGATATCTTCAAATCCCTGCTTGCCGGTATTGTGCAACAGCCGGTTGTAGTGTCCGTCCGTGACCCATAGGTCCAGCACTCCGCGGCCTTCGAGGTCGGCAAACACCGGGCCCATCGAAGAAGTCGATTCGCCGTTTTGACCAAAGGCCGTGCCGGTATCGTTGGCGACTTCCTCAAAGGTTCCATCGTGCTTGTTGCGGAAGAGGAAATTTTCCGTGCGGTCGTTGGCTACGTAAATATCGTCCCATCCGTCGCCATCGAAGTCCGCTGCGGTTACGCCCATGGTGCGGCCCACAAAGGCCGCGATCCCTGACTTATCCGAGACATCGGTGAACGTGCCATCGCAGTTATTGTGATAGAGCTTGTTGGTCTCGCCTTCATAGTCGAGGGGGCCGGGGTAGTTATCCGCGGCATAGAAGGCGCGATACTTGGGATCGAACTTGACGTAGCGCCCGACAAATAGATCGACGCAGCCATCCTTGTCGTAGTCGAGCCAAGTGGAACTGATGGCCCAGCCGTCTACCTTGATACCTGCCTTCGCAGTTACATCGGTAAAGTGCCCGTTGCCATCGTTGTGGTAGAGAATGGTCTTTCCATAACCGGTGACGAGTAAGTCGATGAAGCCGTCGTTGTCGAAGTCCGCCGCCGTAACCGCCACGGAATACATATCCGGATTCAGGCCGGCCTTGTCGGTTACATCGGTAAAGCGCCCGTTGCCGTCGTTGCGATAGAGATNNTCGGTGAAGTGGCCGTTGCCGTCATTGTGATAGAGAATCGTCTTGCCGTAGCCGGTGACCAGCAGATCGACATAGCCGTCGTTGTCATAGTCGGCCGCCGTCACGGCCATTCCATACATATCCGGATTGAGGCCGGCCTGCTCCGTCACATCGGTAAAAGTACCGTTGCCGTTGTTGCGATAGAGATGATTGTGCGGCGGGGTTGCGGGCTTCTCCTTCAGCGGATAGGGATGCATCGAGTCGTCGAGCGGGCGGCCGTTGACCACGTAAAGATCGGGCAACCCATCGTTGTTGTAGTCGAGCCACACGCAACCCGCGCCCGTGCCTTCCAGCAACGAACCCAATTGCCGCGATCCGAAACTGTGCGTGAAGTTGACGCCCGCCTTGTCGCTGGCATCTTCAAAGCGAATCTGCGCTTGCGGTGCGGCTGGCGGCGTCTGCGGCGCGGCAATATTCGCCGGCGGAACCGATTGCGCCGCGACCATTGAAAAAGCACCGAATAAAAGAAGATAGCGAATCATGATCTCAGTTACCCCCCGGCGTTCCATGATTTGCGGTGCCGGCGCCGCTTACGACGCTCAGATCCGCCGGCGTCGTAGTACGAAGCAGGACGGCAGGCACGCGGTTTTCCGAGGCGTGCTCCGGTCCCGTGTGGCAACCGACGCAGATGCGCTGCTCCCCGCGGCGAATCCAGAACCAGCCGTGCTCCTGGCGCACCACCGTGCCTTTTTCGTCCAGTAGTGCAAAGCGGATTGGCTTGTCGGCCGGTGTCTTAACAAAGAATGACCCGTCCGATTCAACAGGCGCCGTACCGGTGATTACTGCGTGGCCTTTCGCGTCCTGCGTCTCGAGGCGCACCGACGCAGGCGTTGCCTTCAGATTGCCCAAGCGCGATTGGCGCGCATCGAGCGCCAGCATGTTGGCGTAGTTCCAGTCGTGCAGACCGGTGGGGTGACGATTGGGCCGTTTGCGCGCCGCCACCACGACAGGCTGCACAATATCCTTGTCCTTCTCGGCCAGCAGCGTTTGCAATGCGGCAGCGCCGGGCTTCCATAACTTCAGCGCGTAATGCGCTCCCACACCAGCCCGCGCGCTCATCAGCCACGCGCCTGAACTGGTCTCTGCGATTGCGCCAGCATAATCGGCTTGCGGAGCAACGACGCGCGCTTCGGCAGCCAAGGGCGAAGTAAATCTTGCGAGGGACCGGCCGTGTGTAAATACCACGTCGCCCGAAGCCAACTGCCTTCCGCCCCAGCGCGGCACCCCGTGATCGCAGCGATACGACTCGACACCGCTGCCATCGGAGTAGACGAGAAACATCTCCGGTGTCGAACCCGTTCCAAGCGGATAGCCGGCTTCAAACAAGATGCGCCCATCGGCCAGCACATCCGCGGGAACCGCACTGGCAGGCAGATAGCTCAGCGGCAGCACTGTTTCGCCGGCCTTCGCATCCAGCGGCGCATACCCAGTCGGAGCATCCTTGCCGGCCACTTCGAGTTGAAATCCATTTGCCGTGCGGTGCGCATAGACTAAGCGCCCCGCAGGCAGATAGAAGGGCCGCACCGCATCGGTTGCGGTTGCGATCACCTTGCGTACGCTGCGGTCCGCAAGGGTCATCTCCCATATCTGCCATGGATCGACGACGGCCTGCTTGCCTGAGAAGAGCACTCTCTTCGCGTCAAAAGAAATGTTTGCGTCGGCCGTGGCCGCAAAGCCATTGACAAGCGGTTCCGCGTTGCCATCGTGTAACAGCAGCAACTGCGCGCCTTTGGGGAAGCGTTCGTAGCTTTGGCCGGGGCCGCGCAATGCCGCGAGAGGCGCATAAACAGGCGCGGCTGTGACAATCAAGTCCGCATCAGGCTTCTCTGCCGCATCGGGTGCGAACCCGCAAACCGGAATTAGAAATGCAACCGAAGCAGCGAGCGCCAGGATGCGGGCGGAAGCTCTCATCCAACGGCCTCCATGGCCCGCGAACCGCATGCTTCGCGCAGAGGAATTCGCCGCAGGGTCAGGTAAGGGTCGAGCGAGGCCATCATGTCGTCGAAGCCTCTGAAATCCAGCGACTGTTCGCCATCGCTCCATGCCTTGTCCGGATTGGGATGAACCTCGACCAGCAGCCCATCCGCGCCGGCCGCAACCGCAATGCGCGCGAGGGCAGGCACCAGGTCGCGATGCCCGGCCGCATGGCTGGGATCGGCAATCACCGGCAGGTGGGAAATCTGCTTGAGCAATGCAATGGCGGCTACGTCGAAGGTATTGCGCAATGCCGGCTCAAACGTGCGGATGCCACGCTCGCACAAAATCACGTTGGGATTTCCGTTGTCCAGAATCAGTTGCGCCGAGCGCAGCCAATCGGCAATCGTGGCAACCATGCCACGTTTGAGCAAAATCGGACGGCCTGAGCGCGCCGCCGCTTCCAGCAGGGAGTAATTCTCCATGTTGCGCGTGCCGATCTGCAGGATGTCGGCGTATTCGGCTACCTGAGGGACGTCTTCCTCGGACATGACTTCGGTGACAATCGCGAGGCCGCTTTCCTGGCGGGCGCGGGCCAGCATCTTCAGGCCCTCGAGGCCGTGTCCCTGGAATGCATAAGGGGAACTGCGCGGCTTGAATGCGCCGCCACGCAGGATGCGGGCACCGGCCCGGCGCACGTGGTTGGCCGTGGCCATGAGCTGGAACTCGGTCTCAACCGAGCACGGCCCTGCCATGGTGATGAACTCGTCGCCGCCGATTTCGAGATCCAACACCGGTATCACCGTTTGCGGGCGCCGGGAGGACTTCAACACATCGGGGGTCTCGGCAAATCGTTCGTGCCACTCATCGCGCACTTTCTGCGCTCCGTTCTGGGGAAACTTCAGGCTAACTGGAACCGGCCATGCCGCGCATCCATCGAATGGTTGAGGCGCGGCTGGAGGTCTGCTGGAATATTGGGGGCGTGATAGTGCGTAAGTCGTGGAAACGCAGGTCCTTCGACTCGCTGCGCTCGCTTCTAATGAACGGGCCTGCCGAGGTTCGAGGTATCCCACCCTTGCCGCAAAAACAAAGACGCGGCAAGGATGGGGCACCCAGCTTCTGTGGCGTGTCGGAGCGCCAATCAGGCTCGCGCCATGGGGGGAGGCCGGTAGCCGAACGCGGCATCCACAACTGCGGCGACACCCAGAGCTGTCTCGTCCTCGAAGGGGCGGGCAACGATCTGGACGCCGATTGGCAGACCCTCAGGTGAGCGGCCCACCGGAACCACTGCCGCCGGAGCGGCCAGCACATTGAACCACTGGGTGTGGCGTACGGCGTCGAGGTAGTCCACCGGGCGGCCTTCCACAATCCACGAGCGCTCATCGTGCCGCCATGACGGTGTGCTGGCGACCGGGCACAAGAGCACCGGATAATCGCTCATGGATTCAAGGGTTTTCGAGCGCAGCAGGTCCGACTCCGCCCACGCGTCCAGAAGGGTGGCGGCGGTTAGCGGCTGGGTGGCCCGGGCGATGCCTAGAAACTCGCTGAAGATGGGGCTCAGTTCATGCTCCCGGCCGCGAATCTCCGGTAAATAGAACATCTCGCCGCACTGGACAAAGAACTTCCACCACAACTGCCGCAGCAACTCCAAAGTGGGCGGGCGGAACGGCTCCACGCGAAAGCCGGCCTCGCGAAGTGCTCGCGCGGCCGCGTTCACAGCGGCGCGGGTTTCCGGGGTCACGGGAACCAGGCCGTCGTCCTCGAAAAAGCCGACGGTGTTTTTGCGCAGGTCGTCCGGTGTTGGTTCGCGCAGCCGGACCGGTGGGCTAACCGGGTCGCCTGGGTCCTGGCCGCTTAGGGTGCGGAACATGAGCGTGACGTCTTCCATGGTGCGGGCCATAGGCCCGATGGCGCCAAGGGTTGAGAACGGGCCTATGCAAGGCGGAAGATGGCCGCGGCCTGGAATGCGGCCAGGTGTGGGCTTGAGCGAACAGATGCCGGTAAAGTGCGCGGGGACACGCACGGAGCCGCCGCTGTCGCTGCCGAGGCCGGCCGCCGAGAGCCCTGCTGAAATGGCTGCCGATTCCCCGCCGCTCGATCCACCGGGCGTGCGGGCAAGGTCCCAGGGATTGCTGGTGCGGCCGTGGAGCAGGTTCGCGGTCTCGTAGGCCATGAGGAATTCGGGGCAGTTGGTGGTGCCCAGAATCAACGCCCCCGCCCGGCGAAGGCGCGCGACGACCACTGCGTCTTCCTGCGGAACGTCGCCTTTATGAAGCAGGCTGCCGATCTCGCAGCGATAACCCGCCGTGGCGATTGACGATTTTACCGTCACGGGAAGGCCATACAAGGGACCGCGCGGGCCTTCAAAATCATCGAAGCGCCGGGCCTGGGTGCGGACACGATCCGGGTCGAAGTCGGCGAATGCGTTCAACTGCGGATTGAGCCGGGCGATCTGCTCAATGTGCGCTTCGGTCAGATCGACAACGGACAACTCGCCACTGCGCAAAAGTTCCAGTTGTCGAACTGCCGATTCCAAAACTACATCGCTCATGGCCGATCCGCCGCCTTGATTGCGGGCGCTTCATCATCGGCTGGAGTTGACTGCAGTTGCCGGTAGTCGAAGCGATAAGACCGCACCGGCTCGCCGGAATCGAAGCGGTCGTTCCAATTTAGCTGATAGTCCAGGGCGCCGTCATTGTCGGGGAACTTTTCGCCGGCGGGGTAGGGGTAGGTGGACATGCCGTGAAAAGGCAGTTGCGCTACGGTGAAGGGCGAGGCATCCCACCAGTCCATGTCTTTCACGAATCCGTTGGCATAGAAGAAGTAGTCGCGTCGCCAGTGGGGGGCGAGTGCGGGCAGGCTGGAGGCGTCGAACTCGGCGGCTATCTCCTCGCCGCTGCCGAAGATGGCGAGGCGATTGTCGATGCCCTTGACCAGTTCCGTCACGTCGCCCATGCGGGTGTAGTTGCCGCGCTGGCGCTGGAAGGGTCCTGTCAGGCTGACGCGGTTGTAGTCGTAGTCCAGGTCCCCTGGGCTGGCGGCTTCAATCTGGAGCGGATAGCCTCGGAAATGCAACGTGGCCAGGGAGAGCGGAACTTCCGTGGTCCGCGCCTCGGCTTCGGCTTTGTTGTCGATGAGAACCTGGTCCCAATAAATCTGCAGGTTGGTGGTGAGACGGATGCGCCTCGTGCCGGGGGGGAGCTTGCCGGTGAGGTCAACAACGATGGTGCGCTCCAGGCCTGCAGGGAAGCCGGTGTCGTCAGCGATCTTTTTCCACGATCCGTCGGGCATTTCTGCCTCGGCGTAGGGGGAGATGGGCTTGATACCCGCTTGCCACGCCGCATAGAGGGACGTGGCGCTGAAATAGTTGACGTAGCCGGTCATCAGCAGGCGCAGCGGGGCGTCGGGCTGGACGTCGCCCAAGTCGAGGGTGAGAGAGTGCGGCTTGGCGAAACCATCGTAAGGCAGCGGCGTGAATCCACTGGCGAACTTGTGGTCGCGGCGGCTCACCTCGTCGAGCACATTGCGGCCCTCGCCATCCCACGCGCCGACGGGCAGGCGGGTGGCGGCCGAAGCTACCACGCGGCCGGAGGCAAACGGCGGATCGTCCAGAAAGCGCTCGTCCGGATTGACCTCGACATTGTCGGGGTGATCGACAGCCACCAGCCGCAACTGGTCAATGTAGTTGACCTCTTCCATGGGCTCGATGAAGCGCAGGCTGAGCTTGCCGTTTACTGGAGCGATTTGCGCCCCATCGACCTTGATCCACTCGCCGGGGTTGGGTATGTTGCGGCGCGCGGGCGTAAACCAGTGGCCCACCACCGCCGCCCCAATCACATCGGTTACCAGCTTGTACTTATGCCCATCCCAGGCAAAGAGGACCGGACACGAACTGCCGCGGCGATCGGCCTCCTTCATGGCAATCACGGGCGGCCGCGCCAAATCGATCTCGTCCTGGAGCACGCCCGTCGGCCACAGAATCCGTAGCAGGTCGACACCACTTGCCGTGCCCAATCCCACCAGAATCTGCGGGGCGGGCTGCGTCTGATAGCCGGATGCGCCGGCCAGTTCCCATTTCTGCCAGTAGCCGTCGGAAAAGACCTCAACCTTGACGCCGAGTGCGGTTTTGTTGTCCGCCAGCCCAGCCAAATCGAGGCGCACAAAGTGATTCTTGTTACCGCCCATGTTGCGCAGATGAACTGGCGGCGAGTTCTCTTGGGTCACGATCAGGTCGGCTCCGCCGTCGCCGCTCATATCGCCGGCAATCAGGCCGCGCGGCTTGCTTAGCTTCACGTCGTCCAACCCGAGCGCGTGGCTCACGTCTTCAAAGCTGCCATCGCCGCGATTGCGAAAGACCCGCACCTGGTCGCCGGCCTTGGTTTCGACAATCGTCGCCAGGTCGATCCATCCGTCGTTGTCAATATCCACCGGCGTCAGGCCCCATGCACGCAGCGCACCGGTTAGGGGCAGTTCGACGCGCTCAAAGCGCCGGCCAATATGGTTCGGCCCTTCCACATTCCGCCAGAGCGTCAGGCCAGGGGCGCCGTTGTGCGTGACGGCAATGTCCATCCAGCCGTCCTTGTTGTAGTCCAGAACGGCAATGCCCACGGTTGGCGGCAGCTTTTCGTTTTCATACAGCGGCTGGGTGGGATACTTCCCTTCCCGCGGATTGACGTAGAGCAGCGGAGCAGGGCCGTCTCCGGTCACGGCCAGATCCACGGCGCGATCGTTGTTGAAGTCGGTGAGAATTGCGGCTGCCGTCGTCCCGCTGCCCCCAAGGCCGGTGGGCTCTGTCCATTCGGTGAATGTCTTGTTGCCGTTGTTGCGCCAAAGGACGTTGGACTCGTCCCCGGCCTTCAATGGAGTCCCTGTTAACAGAAGATCGAGATCGCCGTCGTGGTCGTAGTCGACGAAGGTGATGCCTGTGGGCCGGTTTCGCGAGACAAGTCCAGCTTCGGCGGTTACATCCTGGAACTTACCGTTGCCCAGGTTGCGGAACAGCAGGACCGCGCCGTCCATGGCTACTGCCAGATCGTTAAGCCCGTCGCCATCGTAGTCGCCCACGGCACAGGCTACAGCGCGCCCTTTCGCTTTAAGCCCGGCGGCCTCGGCGCTGCCCTCTTCAAAGCTCCCGTCGCCGTGGTTGTGCAAGACGCGAATGGCCTGCTCGCCGAACTGCATCAACAGCAGGTCCATGTGGCCTTCGCCGGTAACGTCCATCATGCAGGCGCCGCCGGTCGTCGGCCAATCCGGCTCTGCGCTAGCTCCGAACTTGGGTGCCACCGGTTTCGGCTTTGAGACCTGAGAAGCGTCCTTTACCAGGGGTTGCGCCACCAGTTTCACCGGAATCATCTGCCGTTGCACCGCTTGCGGCTCAGCCACCGTCATCACAGCCGCATAGTGCCCCTGCTCTCCGTAGGCAAGACCGATGGCGGCGGCGATTTTGGCGCCTGTCATGTGCTGGAAACGCTGGAAATGCACTTTGGCTTCCGGCGCGTGGCCGGAGCGCTGCAGCACGCGAGCAATGGCAAACTCCGACGAGGCGTGCAGCGGGTTGATCTCCAGCGCTTTGCCAAGGATCTCGATGGCCTTGTCGTACTGCTTGAGTTCCTGGTAGCAAACTCCTTCATGATAGAGCGAGTCGGCATCCCTGGGGTCGGCCTTGACGGCCTGCTGAAAGCTGGCCAGCGCCGCCTCGGTCTCATTGCCGCCGTGCTGGACCAGGCCCAGGTTGTACCACGCCTGCGCGTTACCGGGCTCAAGGGCGATGGCCTGCCTCAGGGCTATTTTGGCCTCGTCCAGCTTTTGGAGATAAAGCAGGGCGATGCCTTCGTTGATGGCGGCTTGCGCCAGTTTCGGATCTTTCTTTTGCGCTTCGGAAAACGTTTCCGCCGCGCGCTCGGTGAACTGCTGGCCCATTTGCGCCACGCCGCGATTGTTTATCCGCACAGCCTCAGAGTTAAAGCGGGCCTGTGCGTCGGCCCTTGCCGCCATGGCCGCCAGCAGGGCGAGGGCGACCGGCCCGGCAATCTGAATCGTGATCTTCCCAAACGCAAATCGAGCCTTTTCAATCAAGCGCCGCATGAACTTCAGTGTAAGCGAGCGACCGTTCGAGGTCTTACGGGTCGTCTCATGGCTGGGGAATCACATGAACGCGGTTTCGCGCCGGGACAAGGTTCTTCGCGGCCTTACGGGGCGCGAAAACGTGACCAGGCAGCAATCCCAGGATTGCGCTGCGCTCCATCCGGGGCTATTTTCGACCTCTCCCTACGGGAGGGAAGCAGCAGATGGTCCTTAGCACGCGGCGAAAAGAGCAAAACTCGACAACAGAGGACATTCACGCGATTGCCCGCCACCCATCGATACGACGGCGGCCAGCATTACTTCGGATTGGGGGTCGCGAAATCTTTCAACTTTTTGATGTAAACTGTGAATAACCAGCATCGCCAGCACGGACCTCATTTGAGATCAGGCGAGCAAACAAAAACGCACAACCGGACGAGTTTCTGACAGCGCGCAAGAACAGGTTCCCCGTTCTTCCCAGAATTGTCCTCCCGGGGCGTGGATTTCAAATCAGGAAAGTGCCTCGCGGTTTTCCGGCAACTGAAGACGGGTTCCCAACCCTGGCTCCCTAAACTGTCTCTATCTGACGCTGAAAAAGCAGGTCTGTATGGTAGTCAAAACGCAAAGCAAAGGTATCGGCGTAACTGGGCTGCGTGTGGGCACGCATAATGTCCGGCGCTATTTCCCCAAACAGATTCCCGAGATCGAGTTGCAGTTGGATCATTTGCAGATTCAGTGCTGGCTGGCGCCCAGTTTTTGGCAGGGAGAGCCGGAGATCAACGATTCCCGCCTATGCGCGTGGCTTGAAACCAAGCATATGCATGGGCATTCGGATCGCTCCCCCATTCCCCTGGCGATGATTCCGGCGGGTGAGAACTCGTTTCGACTGCAACCTGTCTCCGATCTCGACGCCAAGAAGGAAAAACCGGCGCCAGGCCCCGTAGCTTTCGGTTGATTTCGATCCGTGCCGCTCGAAGTCCCTCCCCCATCCCCTCGCTAGGTCCCTGCGAGACCGCTCTTGCGCCGCAAGGTTGATAGACTCTTGAAACGATGAGCAATTCGCAATTGCAAGAGTTAATTGAGCAGCACTTTGCTGCGGGGCCAAGCGCCATTGGCGATCCGGCCGCGATGGCTGCATTCCTGAGGCTGCGCACCGCCATTGAAGCGGGCGACGTCCGCGCGGCTTCGCCAGACCCTGACTCGCCGGCGGGCTGGCGGGTGAATGCGTGGGTCAAGCAGGGTATTCTGCTGGGTTTTCGGCTCGGTTCGCTTGAGGAAGTGCCTGCCGCCGGGTTTTCCTTCGTCGACAAGAGTACATACCCTGTCCGGCATTTTGGCGCGGGGGACGGGGTCCGGTTGGTTCCGGGCGGCTCGTCGGTGCGCGCCGGAGCCTATGTGGCCCGCGGAGTGGTCTGCATGCCGCCGATGTACATCAACGCCGGGGCATGGGTGGATGAAGGCACTATGGTGGACTCGCATGCGCTGGTCGGCTCTTGCGCCCAGATCGGCAAACGGGTTCATTTAAGCGCCGCGGCACAGATCGGCGGAGTGCTGGAGCCGGTCAATGCCACCCCGGTAGTCATCGAAGACGATGTACTCGTAGGCGGCAATTGCGGCGTTTACGAGGGAACCGTTGTGCGCAAAGGCGCGGTACTGGCCGCCGGAACCATCTTGACCCGCGGGACGCCTGTTTTTGATTTGGTGAATGGCACAATTATTCGCGCCACGGAGGAGCTGCCCCTCATCATTCCCGAGGACGCGGTGGTTGTTCCCGGCTCGCGCGCGGTTGGCAAAGAAAAGGGCCACGAGCAAAGCCGGAGCTGGGGCTTGAGCCTTTATGCGCCCGTCATCGTCAAGTATCGCGACGACAAGACCAGCCTGAGCACCGCCCTGGAAGACTTGCTGCGCTGACGCCGTGGGCCGGAGGCCGGGCTTCCCTGTTGGCTGTCCGGTTGGGCTGTATCGAGTCGGCGGTATGATAAGGAAAGACGCAAGACACGTCGAAGCTTTCGCGCGCCCAAGCACTCGTTCATGGCGCGTCGCTGTCAACTGGAAAACCAAGAGGACACGCCACAGATGCCGCTGATTACCTGGAACGACAATCTGAACATGGGCGTCAAGGCACTCGATGACGACCACAAGCGCATGGTCGGTATTGTGAACGAACTTCATGACGGAATCATGCTTGGGCGTGCCAGGGATGTGCTCTCAAGAGTTCTCGATGAATTAGTGGCGCACACCGAGAATCATTTTGCGCAGGAAGAGCAGCTTTTTGCCCAAACCGGCTATCGCGGCAGGACCGCGCACAAGAAGGAACACCGCAAGCTTACCAAGAGTGTGAAGGAACTGCAGGATCTTTACAAAAGTGGAGCGCCGGGCTCGCTTTCGCTGGAAACGATGAATTTTCTCGAGACCTGGGCAGTAACTCACATTCAAGAAGACCAAAAGTGCGGACCGCACCTGAACGCCAAGGGAATTCAGTAGAGACGTCGCGGGCTCAAATGGAAAGCATGCAAGCGATTCGATGGGGCGTGGTGGGACCGGGCCGTGCAGCCCAGCGCTTTGCCGAGGGCCTCAAGGTAGTCCAGGGCGCCTCGCTTGGGGCGGTTTGGGGCAGAAACCGTGAGCGGACGCAAGCTTATGCGCTGCGCTTTGGCGTACCCCGGGCTTCAGATACCCTTACCCAGCTCATGGCCGAAGACATTGATGCCGTTTATGTTTCCACGCACGCCGACACACATGCACAAATGAGCATTCTGGCCCTCGAAGCCGGCAAACACGTGTTATGCGAGAAGCCGGCCGCGCTCAACGAGCGCCAACTTTCCGAAGTTATTTGCGCAGCCGGGCGCAACGGGCGGCTCTTCATGGAAGCCATGAAGCCGCCTTTCTTTCCGCTTTACCGGCGGCTGCGTCAGCACCTAGAGAGTGACCCGATCGGCCCCATCGGCTTTGTCCGCGCCGGTTACGCCGACGCTACCCTTGCTGCCGATTACGCCCTACATTTCGCGGAATTGGGAGGAGGCGGCATCATGGGCATCGGCCCCTATCAGGCGTTTCTGGCGCTGGACTGGCTCGGGCCGGTCAAGCGCGTACAAACCATGGGCCGCATCGAGTCGTCCGGGGTTGATTCCCTGGCCCTCGTTCAAATCGAGCATGAACGCGGCATGGCGCAGCTCTACGCCGGCCTCGACCTGCTGAGCCAGGGCGATGCCCTGCTCTCTGCTCCGCGAGGCTACGTTCACCTCCACGCCAACTGGTGGAACCCCGTCCGCGCCACCGTCCATTACCTCGACGGCCGAAAAGTCCAATTGGAGGAGCCTTTCATCGGCGGCGGATTTAACTACGAGACGGATCATTTCTGCGACCTGATCCGGCAGGGCAAGTTGGAAAGCCCGGTGATCACCCACGCCTTATCGCTAGGCATGGCGCGCCTGCTGGAATCTGCCCGCACCACGCTTGGCGTCCATTTCCCTGGCGAGTGACCCGGCCGCCTTCAGAGTTTGCGAAAGAAGGGTATGGTTTCCTGAGAAATTGGCCCAAAGGGAATCCCGCAGGGGCTAAAGCCCATTGATTTTGTTGGTGTTATCGGCACGACTGAAGTCGTGCCCTGTTACAAAGCCCGCCTTGCGAAGGGGTTTCTTCGCAATCTGAAAAGCACCCTTCCCGACCATCTCTATGGATAGATCCACAGAAACAGCACCAAGGCCAGGATCATCAGCTCGGAGTAGAGCAGGATGAGGACTCCGGCGTGGTAGAGACTCCACCTGCGGCCCAGGCAGCGGGCCGTCTCCACCATTCCCCAGCAGGCAAAGGGCACCGCGAGTATCTGCCAGGGCGAAGCGTGGGGCGCGTTGTCGCCGGGTACGCCCGCAAGCCTCAAACTGGCCGCAAGCGCCATCAGCGCCAGCATCACTCCGCGAAACAGGGACCTGCTCCGGAGCCGAAAGATGGGGGATCGGGGGAACACGACGCTTCTACTTTAGTACCGCCCCGTACAATAGAGAAGGAAGCTGCATTCTACCCTTCGCATGGCGGACCAAGAGCAGAAACAACCCCAAAAACCCGGCACCCAGAAAGACGGCCTCCAAGAAGCCGCCCCGCAAAAGCCTGCGGAAGAGCCGCTGGACCGCGTTTACGACTCGCGGCTGATCCGGCGGCTCGGCCACTATCTGCGGCCCTATTGGTGGCAGGCGGGCGTCTCCGCGCTTGCTGTTTCGCTCAAATCGGTTTGCGACGTGACCGGTCCTTACCTGGTGATGGTGGCCATCGACCGCTACCTGGCCCCCGGCCCGCCTTCCGCCGTCTCAACCAACCTGCTGGTTCATCGATTCGGCACGGACAACTGGTTCACCCGCCGTCTCAGCCCCGATCCGGTCCTGGGCATTACCCAGTTGGCCGAGGTCTACATCGGCGCGCTTCTCATTGCTTACTTATTTGAATTCCTCCAGGTTTACCTGATGCAGTGGATCGGCCAGAAGCTCATGTTCGATCTGCGCCGGGATATTTTCCGGCACATGCAACGGATGCACATCGGGTTCTTCGACACGCATGCCGTGGGCCGCCTGGTAACCCGCTTGACCTCCGATGTAGACGCCATCAACGAAATGTTCACAGCCGGCGTACTGGCGATCATCGACGACTTTTTCAACCTCCTATTCATGGCAGCGCTGATGCTGAAGGTGAACTGGTGGCTGGCCTTGCTGGCCTTCGCCGTGCTGCCGCTGATTCTGATTGTCACGCGAATTTTCCGGGATCATGTTCGCGAGAGCTATCGCCGCGTGCGCACCGCCATTGCCCGCATCAACAGCTTCACGCAGGAGCACATTGGCGGCATGAGCGTGGTGCAGCTCTTCAACCGGGAAGAGCGCGCCTACAAAGACTTCGAGGCGGTCAACCGGCTGCACATGGTGGCCTTCAAAGACACCATTTTTGCCTACGCGCTTTACTATCCCGCTGTGGAAATTCTCTCCTCGGTGGCCATTGCGCTGGTGATATGGCGCGGCGGATTCGGCGTGCTGTCGGGCACGGTTACAATCGGCATTCTGGCCATGTTCATCCAGTATTCGCAGCGATTCTGGCGGCCCATCCAGGACCTGAGCGACAAGTACAACATCATTCAGGCAGCCATGGCGGCCTGCGAGCGCATCTTCAAACTCCTTGACACAGAGCCGGAGATCGTCTCGCCGGCCAATCCGCGACTTGGCGACGGGTCGAACAGAATTGAGTTCCGCCATGTCTGGTTCACTTATCAAAAATTGACCGCGGAGCAAGAGGCCCTGGTGGCGCTGGCGGCGGCGAGTGAAAACCCGGCCACGGCAATGGCAGCAATTCAAGCTGTGGAATGGATATTGAAGGATGTTTCCTTCACCGTGGAGCCGGGGCAAACGGTGGCCATCGTGGGCCACACCGGCGCGGGCAAGACTACTCTGATCAGCCTGATGATGCGCTTCTACGACGTGACCGCGGGGCAGATTTTGCTGGACGGCGTGGACCTGCGCGAACAGGACCTTACCGAGCTGCGCCAACATTTTGCGGTTGTGCTGCAGGATCCCTTCCTCTTTAGCGGCACGATCAAGGACAACATCCGCCTCGGCAACGAAGCGATTACAGACAAAGAGTTGCGCCAGGCGGCACGCGACGTAAACGTGCTGGATTTTATCGAGACCCTGCCGGGGCGATTCGACGAGCCGGTGCAGGAGCGGGGCAACTCGCTTTCGACCGGGCAGAAGCAACTTATCAACTTTGCCCGCGCGCTGGCCTACAATCCGCGCATTCTTATTCTGGACGAAGCTACTTCCAGCGTGGACACCGACACCGAGCTGCGCATCCGGGGCGCGCTGGAGCGCATGGTCGAAGACCGCACCAGCGTGCTGATTGCCCATCGCCTCTCCACTGTGCAGCGTGCCGAGACCATTCTGGTGATGCACAAGGGGCAGTTGCGGGAGAAGGGCTCGCACCAGGAATTGCTGGCTCACCGCGGGCTCTACTGGAAGCTTTATCAACTGCAATACAAGGATCAGGAAGGCAGTGTCGGCATACCGGCATTGCACGAACGCTCCGCCGCGCCCGCGGATTGAGTTGCGCGGCGAGTTATAGCGAGTTACTGCCGCACCCGGTTTTGTTGGCCTTGTCAGGCTGCTGAAACGGCCTGTCCCTCAGGGGCTAAAGCCCAGTCGGCGTGTCCAGCCGGGGACCTGCTTTACA
>PLZC01000019.1 GCA_003151985.1 Acidobacteriaceae bacterium | reverse complement strand
CTCGACAGCAACGCGGCCGCCGCGCCGTAGCGAGAAACATTCAGGGATCCGGTAGCTCGCCAAGTACCCTTGGAGGGGTTGTAAAGCTCCGCGCTGGCCAGAGAATCTCCGTTAAAGGCGGCGACTTCCCCTCCCGCGACCAGCACTTGGCCATTCGGAAGCAGTGTCGCGTTATGGTAACAACGGGCTCCCGTCATGCTACCGGTGGTTGCCCATCGCCCCGTGGACGGGTTGTAGAGTTCGGCGGTGGAACTGCAAGAGGCGAGATTGGTGGACCCGCCGGCGACCAACACCTCGCCATTCGGGAGCAACGTCGCCGTATGGCCTTCGCGGGCCTCGGCCATGCTGCCGGTTCCTGTCCATATGCCGGTAGCCGGATTGTACAGCTCGGCGCTGGCGAGTGGAGTTGCAGAAGCATCGATCCCCCCGGCAACCAGCACCTGACCGTTCGGGAGCAGCGTCGCGGTATGATCGGTGCGGCCGGTGTTCATGCGACCGGTGTTCGCCCAGGTACCAGAAGTCCCGGCGAAGACCGGGAGGGTTGTGCTCGCCATCCACCCGACAGCAAGTAATGCTGCTAATACGAGCCTGCGAACCGCTTCAAACCTATGTTCGTTTCTGGAAATCATTGCAACCTCCTATAGACGCCTAGAAGGCTACCAGAATCCGTGTCGTCTTGGCGGTTCTGGTGGAGTCACCGATGGCCCCACGAATGTTCATGGAATTGTTCCGGAGCTTCCTACACGTGATACCAGTTAACCAAGTCCGGGATCGGTACTTGTCATCGAACTGTCACAAGCGCGTCAAATTGTTGCAAATTATCCTGCGGGCGAATGTTCGGAATCGACAAAAATGACTTGCTGAGAGGATGTGCGTCCTCTCTTATTCTGTTCGCATCGGCCAGCTCGCAAAGGAAGTGCCTCGAGCCAGAGAGCCCTGATCAGTAGCGCGTAACGGCTCGCTCGTTACTCATAAGCTGGCACATTGAGCAGTTCTTTACGATGAAGGGGCGTGAGTGAGCGGGTTGTGCGGGTGTTGCCGAGCCAAAGCAACGGCCAACAACATCCATTGGAACTCTGCCGATACACTCACCCACTTTTCCTCTTCACGCCGAAGCCTGCTTCGAAAACTACGGCGTGTAAAGCTCAGCGCAACTGAGAACAATAGGGCCACTGAGGTTGCCAGCATAGCCCCCGGCAACCAGCACCTGGCCGTTCGGGAGCAACGTCGCGGTATGGTCGGTGCGGGCAGTGTTCAAACTGCCGGTATTCGCCCAGGTACCGGAAGTTCCGGCGGAAGCTGGGACTGTCGCGTTTGCCGCCAGCACGATGGCGAACAAACTGACTAAGAAAAGCGAGAAGACCGTCTCTGAGCTATGCATTCTTGCGGAAATCATGCCAACCTCCAACTGACGGCTGGAGGGCAACCAGAATTCGTGTCGTCTTTGCGAATCTGGTTCAACCCCCAACGCGCCCATTGATTAACTAGGAAACTGGAGGTTTCTTAGCGGAGCTCAAGTTAAACAAATTCGATCTAGAGTCGCGAGGTTTGCTTTCCTGTTCGCGATGGCGATCGTGGTCATTGCGAACTATGGCATCAACTTTCGCCTCATCGTCCCAGGCAATGCTCCAGAAACCGCCCGGAACCTCATGGCGCACGAAACACTGTTTCGTATCAACATCGCCTGCAATCTGATCTACGTTGTGAACATCGTGGTGCTGCTCGCAGCGCTCTACGTGGTCCTCCCGCCAGTGAATCGGAACCTCGCCTTGGTTGCGGCATTCTGCAGGCTGATACTTGCCTTGATGCGGAGTGTTACCGCACTTAACACGCTTGGAACTCTGCGGCTCTTGGGTGACGCTTCCTACCTGCCAGTCTTCGCGGAAGGTCAATTGCAGACCTTGGCGAGGCTGCACATCGCCGCGAGCTACGACGCGTACTACGTTGGCCTGCCATTCTGGGGATTGGCTTCCACGGTTTGCAGCTACCTGTGGTTCAAGTCGCGGTATATCCCGAGAGCATTGGCTGCCTTCGGCGTTGATCTCGTCTGCATGGTGCGTACTCTGTGCTTTCGCTTTCATCGTTTACCCCAACTTCGACGCGACGGTTAGCGCGTCCTGGTTCGACGTGCCGATGGTTCTCTTCGAAATAGCATTGGGCCTTTGGCTTCTGTTCAAAGGTTTGAGTCCATCCTGAATAGCTCAGCCCGATGGAGCGAGTGGTCGAACGCAGGCCCGTGCCCCTGACATTGCGTTCATACACTTTTGATTCGGTTAACTCGCTAAGGAGAAACGGGTCCGTTTAGGAGCTGCGAATGCCGATTATGATCTACCGAACTGGCGACGTGTATAGCGCAACTGTGAGTCCGCCTCACGGCAACGACAGGCTATGGTCATCGCCGTAACCAATGACAGCTTCGAAACTCATCGACGTGTTACGAGAGCTCGGTTGCCACACTACCGACATTACAGACGCGTTGTATGAAGCAGATCCGTCCTGGCTGAACCGGCTGAAGGATCACGGATGGTACGAGGACTGCGCGGAAGATGAGTCCACTGCTTGAAAAGCAAATACAAAAAGCGTCTCGGGTGCTCGCAGCCTTCTTGTTTCTCTAACAAGGAGAATATCCAATGAAACACAACGTCATGTTAACCGTCGCGTCTCTGCTCTCGATCCTCTTCATGACGTTTCACCTGACGGACGACATCGTCCGCGGGATGGAAAAGGGAGGGGCCTCAAACCTCGTTGCTGTACCCATCCTGGTCGTCTGGCTGTACGGAACGCTGGTGCTCGCCGAACGACGATCTGGGTACGTCATCCTCCTCCTCGGGTCGTTCCTTGGGTTGTCCTTCCCCGTCATCCACATGATGGGGAAGGGTGTCGGCGGCAACATCGCCAAGTCCAACGGAGCCTTCTTCTTCATCTGGACGATCATCGCGCTCGGCGTGACCGCGCTCTTCTCCGTCATCCTCTCGGTGCGCGGACTGTGGACCCTGCAATGGGGCCAGTCCCGGTAGTCCAACAACCCGAACATGGAAAGGCCCGTCGCACGGCGTAGGTGATCGGCGCGGATCGGGTTGTGCCGGCGACCGCCGCGCCCAGTTCTATTCAAGGCGAAGTGCGGGCTAACAACTCGATGGGGCCGAGCCGGTGACAAAGCACAGCTAGGGGGCACCTCAAGAAAGGGAAATTTACTACGCTAAGGACTGGCCGGGTCTGCCGGGCGTCACGTTGTTTAAGCTACCTGGTGCAAACCCAGAGGGTCGGCTTTGAACCGACCCTCGCTAACGGTAGACGAATCAGAAACTTATGGAAAGGGTTGGGACGGAGTTCGCGCGACTGTAGTCGAAATTGTGCTTAATGATCCTCACGGAACTACCAGGTACAACAACCTGCCCTTGTAACTTGTTGATTCTACTGACGGAGTTTTGGGTAGGGAACCTGGTCCCGAACCAGTTTTGACGACTTGTTGAAGTTTATTGAAATTGAGTGAAAATAACGGCTTTCGATTGAACGCGTTGCGACCATGCTGTTGAAAGCTGCGGTTCTGAATAGATGAAGAGTGCTTTGACCGCTACGATTTC
>PLZC01000114.1:1474-15897 GCA_003151985.1 Acidobacteriaceae bacterium | reverse complement strand
CCTGCGTGATGACTTTGTTGTCGAACGAGATGGACTGACTTCCCGGGGAAACGACGGGATCGCGCTTGAAGACCATGCGCAGGCGGCCCGGTTCAGTGGAAATGGTCGGGTTGACGGGCGCTGTGAAATTCAGCACCAGCCGTGGCGGAGGGCCGGAGTCAAGCTGAAAATTCGGTTGCAGTCCAACCTCGCCAATGAGCAGGCGGCGAGCGCCTTCACGAAAATTGACCTGGGCTCCCAAGAAGCGCGGCAGTAAGGAGGCGAGCGAGGCCAACGGAACCAGTCCTCGCGAGTTCTCGATGAGGAAGGGTGCGGCGAGATCAACATCGCGTCCGCGAATTTTGCAGCGCGTTTTTCCCGGTACAAACTCGCCATCGATGGAGTTAAAGCGAATTTTCCAGTGGGCTCCTGCTGACTGGCTGCTCACTCGGCCGAGTGGCTCCAGAAGTTCGAGCAGTCCGACATAGTCGTGACCGGAGCGCTCGCGAACGGGGAGCGTGTAAGTGGCGACAGAAGCGTAGACGGAGAGGTGCTTTTCGTCAGCGGAGGTAGCCGCGAGCAAAAGTGTAACGGGGGCCAGAAGGAGGAAGGCCAACGTCTTTTTGGTCGTGGTGGAGGGCACTTCCGCTAATTCTCAATTCCCAGTTCTAAGTTCTCAGGAAAGTCAGCTCGTACTGAGAACTGAGAACNNCGCTCAGCAGCTTCGGGTAGAAGTCGGTGGATTTCTGGGGCATCACCTCGCCCGCCAAGGCAATGTCGCGCACCTGCTCGACCGGCACGGGATTCATCAGAAATGCGATCTGGGCCTTTCCTTCGGCCACCTGGGCGAGGGCTTCGCTGGCCTCGCGAAAATACGAGACGTTTTGCTGATTGCGAATTGCGTCCTCGGAGATATGGAGGCAGCCTTCGAGCAGGCACTTGTGCAATTGGACGACATCCAGCTTTTGCTGGCGAAGCGAAACACCACCGAAGAAGGCGGAGCCGATGCTCCTGGGCGTGTGCAGCAGAAAGGAGCGCTCACGAGTCACGGCCAGAAGAGCAGTTCCTGCCTGTCCCGCTCGCTGAAGAATTGCGGTGGCGCGGGCGGCGTCGATTCCGGCATCGGCTTCCTCAACGTTGAAAAACTTTCGGATCTCAGTGGGAAAGAGCTGCAGTGCAGAGGATGGCAAGCCGGATACCACGCGGTGTGTTGGGAGGACCACCAGGCCCGGACGGTCCATGTCGACGAATGTCATCATCACCCAGTCGCAGGGAGCGGCAGCGCCTGGGGTTCTGGCTTGCTTCGGTCCGCGGGTTGTGAGTTCATCGCGGTAAGTCAAAGCTGTTTCATAACGATGGTGGCCATCCGCGATGATCAGCTTCCGATCCGCCATCTGTTGCTGCACCGAGGCGATTGCGGCAGGGTCAGAAACCCTCCACACACGGTGAACGACTTCGCATTCGTCACTAACCTCGATGTCCGGAGCGACATAGGCAGGGGCGGCGACTTCGGAAGGGGCTACCGAATCGAGGAGGGCATCCACCTTGCCTGCGCCGCTGTACAACATGAAAAGCTGGCCAAAGTGCGCTCGGGTTGCGCGTAGCAGGTCCAGGCGGTCAGCCTTCGGCTTGGTGTGCGTCTGCTCGTGGCGGAAGACGACGCCGGAGGAGTAGTCCTCAAGCTTGCCGAGGCCAATGAAGCCTCGCCGTTCGGCCATGGACTTGCTCCCTGGAACCTTGAAGGTCTGGGAGTATCGGTATAGGGAAGGCTGGGAATCTTGCCGCAGGACCCCCGTTTTGCGCCAGTCCTGGAATGAGGCCGCTGCCCGGGTATAGACATTTTCAGACTCGGTATCCGCGGGGAAACGCATGCCGAGGATGATTCGAACCAGATTAAACGCGCTGGCCTGATAATAGCCTTCCTGCATTGCCGGCGTGATTTTGTCGTAAGGCTGGGTCACGACTTGCCGGATCGGGACGCGGTCAGGAGCGTACCTCCATGCTCGAAATGGCGAAATTGTGGCCATGGGGATGAACGCAGAATTGTAGCAGGGAGGCTCGGGCGGAGCCCGCTAGGAAATGAACAGAGCCCGCTATGAAAAAGGATGCGCACAGCGCCGCAAGACAACTGTTCGCGCGGGATGCGAATCTTAGGGTTGCTGTGACGAAAAGCTGACAATTGTGTTGCGGGATTGTGCTAGTATCCGGCTTAGTAGGGTTTTTGGACTCCGCCTTGTGGGGGCGGGTTGGGCCTCCAGGCGCGAATTTCCATTGAGTTAGCAGGGCCTATGCTGTGCGGCAAACGGTTCTCGGCTCCGGTCTTTTTCCTGGTTCTGCTGACGGTTGCTGTGTGCAGTAGCCTTCCCCTTGCGGCTCAGAATTCCACCGAAGACGTTCACATCCAGCCCCGGGTTGCGCCCGAGCCACCCAAGGAACCGGAGGGCGATCCAGCTCTTCGGACCCACACCAAGCCTGTCAAAGTAGATGTGAACCTGGTGCTGGTGCCGGTGACGATCACCGATCCCATGAACCGGCTGGTGACGGGCCTCGACCGTGACAACTTCAATCTTTTCGAAGGCAGAGATCAACAGGTGATCAAGACGTTCTCCAGTGAGGATGCGCCTGTTTCGCTGGGCGTGATCTTTGATATGAGCGGGAGCATGGGAAGCAAGATCGAGCGTGCCCGGGAGGCGGTCATGGAGTTCTTCAAGACCGCCAACCCGCAGGACGAGTTCTTTATGATCACCTTCGCCGAGAAGCCGGAAGAGCTTTCCGACTTCACCAGTTCGGTTGACGACATACAGGGGAAACTTCTCTACACCATCCCCAAAGGGCGAACGGCGCTGCTGGATGCCATTTATCTGGGCGTGACCAAAATGAGGCAAGCCAAGTACCCGAAAAAGGCGCTGCTGATTATCTCCGACGGTGGAGACAACCACAGCCGCTACACGGAAGGTGAGATCCGTTCGATGGTCAAAGAGGCCGACATTCTCATCTACGCCATCGGCATTTACGATCATTACTTCCCGACCGAAGAAGAGCGGCTCGGACCTACCCTGCTCAGCGATGTCACCGAACTGACCGGTGGCCGTGCTTTTACCATTGATAACCCGAACGACCTGGCGGACGTTTCCACAAAGATTGGCATCGAGTTGCGCAACCAATATGTCATAGGCTATCGGCCCAAGAACCTGACCCGTGACGGCAAATGGCGTAAAGTGAAGGTGAAGGTGAATCCGCCACAAGGGCTCCCTCCGCTTACTATCCATGCACGCACCGGTTACTATGCACCTTCGCAATAACGCGGCTCTCGCTGCCCTGCTTGCTATAGCGGTTGTTGCACTGTCGGCGCAACAGCCGCCCACGCAGCCCCCATCAAGCCAATCTTCCGGTCCGGCTTCGCACCCGGCTCCAAGCCAGCCCCAGTCCGCGGCTGCTCAGCCGGCGATACCCCAGGCTCCTTCCCTCAAAGTGGATCGCGATCCGGTGCGTTCTCCCGATGTCGAGCCGCCGGTCGTGGTCACAGAGCCCGCGCACAACAAGGGCGAGAGTGGATATATCCTGCACACCGACGTGGAAGAAGTGGTGCTGAACGCTACGGTCCTCGAGGGCACCAGGCTGGTCCCGGATCTGAAGAAGGAAACTTTCACTGTCTTCGAAGACGGCGTGAAGCAGACACTGATCAGCTTTCAGCACACCGACGTTCCGGTTTCCATTGCCATGATTGTGGACAACTCCGGGTCCATGTCAAGAAAGCGCCCGTCGGTGAACAAGAGCGCGGTGGATCTGATTCAGGCCTCCAACCCGCAGGACGAAGCGTTTGTTGTGAATTTTTCCGATGAGGCTTACATCGACCAGGAGTTCACCTCCGACATCGGCAAGTTGCGCGACGGGCTGGCCCACATTGAATCCCGGGGCGGCACGGCGCTCTACGATGCGGTGGTGGCCTCCGCGGACAAGCTGGCGGCAGACGCCAAGCGGCCCAAGCAGGTTCTCATCCTCATTACCGACGGCGAAGACAACGCTTCGAGCCTCAACCTGGAGCAGACCATCCGGCGCGTTCAACAACTCTCCGGACCGGTCATCTACACCATTGGATTGCTCTTTGGCGACGAGATGAGCCGCTCGGAAGTGCGCCATGCGCGGCGCGCCCTGGAGATGCTTTCGACCGAGACCGGCGGCATCGCCTTTTTCCCCAAATCGATTGAGCAAATTGACCAGATCGCAGCGGAAGTGGCGCGGGATATTCGCAATCAGTACACGCTGGGATACCACTCGACCAAGCCCACCAGTGAACCCGGCTTCCGCCGCGTGCAGGTGACGGCCGAAGGCAAGGGACAGAGCAAACTTGTGGTTCGCACCCGCACCGGGTATTTCCCGGTGGTGCGCGTCGTCAAGCAGCAAGCCTCGGCAGCCAAGAAGTAGGTTGGGGCTGGCGAAACGGCTGATTGGGGTTCGTGCTTTCCCACCTTAGGCGCGATGAAACTGCGCCGAAGATGGGGCACCCAACGGTTGTGGATGAACCGACACCGAATTGAAAGACAGTGGTAACTCATAGCCTCAAGTTATCCTGCTAAACTGGATTTCCCATGGAAGTTAGAAGTTCCATAGCCCCCGCCTTGCGCATCGCCGAAGACATAACGCAATTGGTGGGCAATACCCCCATGCTGCGCCTCACGCGCCTTGCCCCCGAGCCCGCAGCCGCGGTTTTTGCCAAGCTTGAATTTCTCAACCCCGGCGGCAGCATCAAGGACCGTGCCGCGCTGGGCATGATCCTTGACGCCGAAAAGCGCGGGCTGCTGCATCCCGGCTCGACCATATTGGAGGCCACTGCCGGCAACACCGGAGTGGGCCTGGCGCTGATTGGCGTCAATCGCGGCTACATCGTGAAGCTGTTTGTGCCCGAGGGGTTTGCCGAAGAAAAGTGCATCCTGATGCGCGGGTTTGGCGCGGAGGTGGTGCGAACCCCCGAGGACGAAGGCATGGCCGGAGCCATTCGCCAGGCGCGCGAGGCCGGAGCCGCCATTCCGGGTTCCTTCACCGCATTGCAGTTTCAAAACGAGGCCAATCCGCAGTTTCATCATGACACCACGGCGGTGGAAATCTGGGAGCAGATGGAGGGCCGCGTGGATGGCTTCGTATCCGGTGTGGGGACGGGCGGAACATTTTCCGGAGTGGGGCGCTTTTTGAAGGAACAGAACCCCGCGGTGATTAACGTCGCGGTCGAGACGGAGGGCTCCATTCTGCAAGGCGGAGCGCCCGCCAAGCACAAGGTCGAAGGCATCGGCGTCAGCTTCGTCCCCGGGACGTTTCACCGCGAAGTATGCGACCGGATTGTGATGGTGAGCGATGTGGATGCTTTCGCCATGGTCAAGCGACTGGCCGCCGAAGAGGGGCTTGTAGGTGGATCGAGCTCCGGCGCGGCTGTGTTTGCGGCGATTGAGTTAGCCCGTGAGTTAGGGCCGGGCAAGCGTATAGCTACCATAATTCCCGACTCGGCGGAGCGCTATTTATCGAAGAAGATATTTGAGGGCGGGATATAAGCGCCATTTACGCGTGCTGTCATCTTGACAGCTTTGGTGGGAGATCACGCCGCTCATGCTGCACCCGTGCCGCGATAAGCTAGAGGCTGGAACCCAGGAGCTCTAAGCCGACCATGTCTGAATACAAATACTCGACCCTTGCCGTGCATGCCGGGCAATACCCTGACCCGCTTACGGGCGCTGTGAATGTGCCTGTTTACCTTTCTTCTACGTTTGAACTCACCGGCATCGGCACCGACAAAGGCTGGGACTACTCGCGCGCCGGAAATCCTACCCGGGACAGGCTGGAAGAGGCGCTGGCGGCGCTCGAGGGCGGGACCTGCGGCCACGCGTTCTCGAGCGGCATGGCGGCCATCTACGCACTGGTGGCGATGCTGCGCTCGGGCGACCACGTGATCTGCTCGCATAACGTCTACGGCGGCACGGCGCGGCTGTTCAACCTGATCGTGCGCAACTACGGCATCGACATCGAGTATGTGGACACGGGCAACCTCGACGCAGTCGGTGCGGCCATCCGGCCCAGCACCAAGCTGGTTCACATCGAGACGCCCACCAACCCGCTGATGTCCCTGACCGACATTGCCGCGGTGAGCGAACTTGCGCACGCTCGCGGCGTTGAGGTCAGCGTGGACAACACCTTCATGTCCCCGGCGTTGCAGAGCCCTCTGGCGCTGGGCGCGGACATTGTGATGCACTCGACCACCAAGTTTCTCAACGGCCACTCGGATGGGTTGGGCGGTGCGCTGATCGGCTCGACACCGGAACACAAGGAGCGTTTCCTGCTGGTGCAGAAGGCCGCAGGAGGCATCCTGTCGCCGTTCGAGTGCTTCCTGGTGCTGCGCGGCATCAGGACGCTCCCCCTGCGCATGAAGCAGCACGAGGAGAACGGCCGCGCGGTGGCGGAGTTCCTGTCCACCCAGGCGAAGGTGAAGCGGCTGGCCTATCCTGGGCTGAAGAGCCACCCGCAACATCAATTGGCCTTGAAGCAACAGAGGGGCTTTGGTTCCATGCTTAGCTTCGACCTGGGTTCGAGAGACGCAGCGGGGCGGTTCCTGGCGGCGATCAAGCTGTTTCTGAGCGCCGAGTCGCTGGGCGGGGTGGAGTCGCTGGCTTCGCATTCGGCTACGACTACACATGCGGCGTTGAGCGATGAGGAACGGGAGTCGTTGGGAATTACCCAGGGACTGGTGCGTTTGTCGGTGGGCATCGAGGACAAGGAAGACCTGATTGCCGACCTCGAGCAAGCATTGCAGGCGGTGTAGCTTATCAATGTGCCGGGGGCGATGGCTGGGTTTTGGGGGGCCTGCGCATGAGGAACGGCAACGGGATAAGGATCGCCGTAAGCGCGACCATTACCCAGATTGAATCCACATAGGACAGCAGGCGGGCCTGGATTTGCGCCATGCCGTAGATCTGCGCGCCCGCATGCTGCAAGGCGCCCGGCCCGCCGCCACCACCGCGATGCAGCCAGGCGCCGGTGAGTGCATTTCTCATGCTGTCGAAAGGCGGGTTGCCGTTGACTGTGTGGGCGCCGAGCATTGCCAGGTGCTTCTGCGTGAGCCGTGCCAGCAGAGTGGTAACGAAACTGATGCCCACGCTGCCGCCCAGATTACGCATGAGCGCGGACATGCCGCTCACTTCGTTGTACTTTTCCTGCGGAATGCCCGCGTAGCAAAGCGTATTGATGGGAATAAAGAGAAAGGGCAGGCCCAGCGCGATCACTACGCGCCAACTTACCGCCATGCCGAAACTGACATTGAGATTGAGGCCGGTCATACGATAGAGGCCGAAGGTGGTGATGATGAAGCCCATCGCGACGAGCCTGCGTGGATCGAACTTCGGCGCCAGCGCTCCAGCTACCGGAAAAAGAACCATGAGCGCGATGCCGCCGCTGGACACAGCCATGCCGGCCTGCCGGGCGGAGTAGCCCATGATCTCTTGCAAAAATTGCGGAATCAGGACGGTGGAAGAATAGAGCGAGACTCCCACCATGAACATCACAAACATGGTGGTGCCAACATTGCGTTGGGCAAAGAGGCGCAGGTCCAGCACGGGGTGCGTAACGGAGAGTTGGCGAACGATAAAGGCCACGAGGCCAACCGCGGCGATCACGGCAAAGGTGGTGATGAGGCGGGAACTGAACCAATCGTCTTCCTGGCCCTTGTCCAGCATGAATTGCAGCGCGCCGATCGAGACCACGAGCAGGCCCAGGCCCCAGTAGTCGATGCCCTCGCGGCGCTTGCGAATGGCGGCGAGATACGGCGGATCTTCGACAACGCGGTTGGTGAGGTAAAGGGAGAGAATGCCCACCGGGATGTTGATGAAGAATATCCAGCGCCAACTGTAGTTGTCCACGATCCAACCGCCAACGGTGGGACCAAGCACGGGAGCCAGCACCACGGCCATGCCATATACGGCGAAGGCCATGCTGCGCTTTTGCGGAGGAAAGGTGTCTGCCAGGATGGACTGCTCGCTGGGCTGGAGACCGCCGCCGGCGGCTCCCTGCAAAACGCGAAAGAAGACAAGAATGCCCAGCGAGGGCGCAAGGCCGCAAAGCAGCGAGGCAAGGGTGAAGAGGAAGACGCATGACATGTAGAAGCGCTTGCGACCCATTCGGTTGGCGATCCAGCCGCTGATGGGCAGCACCACCGCATTGGCCACCAGGTAGCTGGTCAGCACCCAGGTGGCTTCGTCGCGGCTGGCGGAAAGCGACCCGCCAATGTGACCCATGGCGACGTTGGCGATGGAGGTATCCAGGGCCTCCATGAAGGTGGCCAGGGTGACCGTGATGGCGATGACCCATGGATTGGCGCGGGGCCGCCAGGTGTCGTGAAACGAGAGTGTCGCCGCGGCGGCCATGGCTGCTCCTTTCCTACCCATGCCCAGGTTCTCGGCGCTTGGGGCAGCCGGTCGGCCGGTATGACGCTTTCTAGAGAGTAACCGAAGCCTGAGGGGATTGGAAAAGGGTGGCCGGAGCAACTGGGTATGGAGGTCGCCGCGACTGAATTTGTGGGATACAAGCGCGCCCCTTTGTTTGTAAAATGGCGTCATGAAGGGCAACCCAAAAGTCATCGAGCAATTGAATCGTGCGCTCCGCGAGGAACTCACCGCCATCAACCAATATTTTGTCCACTCCGAAATGTGCGAGAACTGGGGCTACACCAAGCTTTCCCGGTATATCAAGAAGCAGTCCATCGACGAGATGAAGCACGCCGAGTCGCTCATGGAGCGCATCCTGTTTTTGGACGGCACGCCGAGCATGGAGCCGCTGGCACTAACGATTGGCAAGAACGTAAAGGAGATGATTCAGTCCGACTTGAAATTGGAGATTGACGCCACAGAAATGTACAACGAAGCCGTGCGAATTGCCTTTGAAAACAAGGACAACGGCTCGCGCGATCTTTTCGTCGATCTGCTCAAAGATGAAGAAGAGCACGTGGACTGGCTCGAAGCGCAGCTACACCAGATTGAGGAAGTCGGCTACGAACGCTATCTGACCATGCAGACCGGCGAAGAGAAATAGCTCCGAACCTGGTTCTTGGGCAAACATGCCGGGAACCTTTTTTGCCGGGTGCCCCAGAGCCTGTCCTGAGCCTGTCGAAGGATCTCGATTTCGAGACCTGGGAAACTCAACGACTCCCTTGCTCAGGCCTGTACCTGTCCGGTCATGGCATAAAGAATCACCCGCGCGGTCGTGTCTTCGTCCTCGCGCGACGAGATCATCAGGTCGTAAAGGTGCGGGTTGCACCAGCTCTTGTCGAAGTACTGTTGCAGGTATTTGATCCGCTCTCCATCGACGGTTCGAATGCGCTGCTCCACGTTGGCGTCCTTTTCCAGCCGGCTGCGCAAACGCAGAATGCGCTCCTTCAATGGGGCATAGACAAAGACGTGATAGGCCTGGGGCTTGTGCTGCAGAATACACTGCGCGCCGCGGCCAACAATCACGCAGTTACCCTCGGCATAAGCCTGTTCGACTATCTTTTGAGTAAGCTTCACCATTTCTTCGGCATCGAAGACCGCGTCTTCGCCGAGTTCAAGCCCGGCGGCCAGTGCGGCTCCGCGCATCGCCTGTTGGTTGAGGCGGCGCAGCCATGAGTCCACATGTTCATCGTAGTGCCGCACCACCCTGGCATCCACATGCGCCGCGTAAGCAATGGCGTCGATAATATCGCGATCCAGCAGTTTCCACCCCAGCCATCCGGCGATGGTTTGTGCAATCCGCCCGCCGCCGCTGCCGAACTCCCGATTGACCGTTAGTACCTTGTAATCCACTCTTCCCTCCCCCAAAACCCGCAACACTACAAGTTACTCCAGTCCCCCGTATGGAATGTAAAAATTCGGCTGCATCGGCCGCAGCCAACAACGGAATCGACGGTGACGCGATCACCCTCGCGGGCTTATATGACTTTTGCGGCAAGTTAGAACCGGTATCCCGGTTTGAGCTCGCATCGGTAGACCGTGTTCTTCTCCGCCTCCTGTCCGGTTCTTCCGGTACAAGTAGCCCAGCTTAAGTAGAGATCCGGCCCAAGCGGGAAGACCATGGGAGCGCCATCAATCTCCGCTTCGAGGCTTGCTCCTTCGTGAGTCGGTGGAAGGGTGAATGTAAGTGTCCGGCCAAAAACAACAGGATAGGACTCACGCACGTTCGAAGTTATCGAGGTATGAAATACTTCAGCCTCAAGAAGAAACGTAGCAGTGTCCGACCAGTTTAGAGCGGTAACATTGATAGTTCGGCCACCGTGCATGAACCCGCTGAAGTCGATTCGCGTAAATGGGCATGGTCCGGCGATGCAGGAAGCTCTCACATTGGCAAACTCGTTGCCGGGACCTGCGTCCAACGATTCCGCGCCGGTGGCAGCCTTCCATTCTTCATCGGGGGAACAGAGCGGGTTACCGCCGCAGGGCACGTTCGCTTTATTCACGACCTGAAACGTTTTGACTGCGCTTCCAATATTTATCTGCTCCTGGGAATTCGTTGTATATCTCGCGCGCAAGTTAGAGACCACCGACAAACGATGATCGGGGAGTTCGGCGATCTTCTGCGGGATGGGAACCATGGCCGCAATATATAGTTCTTTGGTACTCCGTCGAAGGCTGGTTTGCAGATGCAGATCGAGAGGCTTGTAATCGGAGTGCCGAAAACTGAGTTGCAGCGTTTGCCCTTTCCAGACGCGCCTGGGAAATGTGAGCCTGAAGTATCCCCGGCCGTCGGATTGAGTACTGGCGGTTGTTTCGCCGTCAGATACAGAAACCAATGCGTCTGGAATCGGCAGTTCCTTCCGGGCGTCGTCATCCTTGCGGATGACAGCGCCTTGAATTCTCATCGATCTTGGAAACCAGCGGTTCAAGGAGAGTGAGAGCGCGACGACCGCGGCAACAACGACGACGACCGAAACTGTCCAGACAATGATTTTTTTGGCCTTCATTTTCATTTGGTGGGTATACAACCTTGGTTGGACGCATTTTATACTTGATTTGCCGCCCATCGCTGGTTGATCAGGGGTCAATTTTCCGCATCTAACGCTTGGGATGAGGATCTGATTCCGGGCCAACCACTTCGGGGACGGGTCTTTTCTGGATCAGGGGAGGTGGATCGAATCGGCAAAAGGGACGTGGCGTCTATAGACAAAAAAGTGGGACCCCGTTCGCTTTCCGGCTCGCGGAGGGCGCTGCTGCGTCAGATGGCACTCATGTCCCTGGGCGTTCCGCTCTCTCAAACCAAGTTTAGTCCTGTTCTCGCCAGCGCAACCCAACAACCACCGAAGACGGAGCAGCATACACATCCTGCGCTGCCCCCTTCGCCAACATCGCTTTCGCCGGAAGACGATCAGTTTCTGAACGATCTCGAATATGGCAGTTTTCTGTTCTTCTGGGAGCAGGCTAACCCGCAAACGGGATTGATCAAGGATCGCTGCAACGTCCGCTCCAAAGACACCACGGTTGTTGCCAGCATCGCGTCTGTCGGCTTTGGCCTGACGGCAATCTGCATCGGAGCGATGAGGGGATTCGTTCCCTATGACGACGCGCGCTCGCGGGTGACTGCGACGCTGAACTTTCTGTGGCACAAGCTGCCTACTCATCGAGGCTTTTTTTTTCACTTTGCAAATATCAACACGGGCGAAAGAATATGGGACTCTGAAGCTTCGTCTGTCGATACAGCGCTGTTGTTGTGCGGCATACTTACCTGCCTCCAGCACTTTGAGGACAAAACGATCAAGGAGCTTGCCCATGCGATCTTCGATCGTGTGGACTGGACATGGCTTTCGGAAGATACAGGCCTGTTAGCCCATGGGTGGACACCTGAGGCAGGCTTCCTTTCTTCCAAGTGGGATTTCTACAGCGAGTTAATGATGATGTACCTGCTGGGACTTGGGTCCTCGTCCCATCCACTCCCAAACGAGGCATGGTTTGCATGGAAACGCACGACTTTTGAATATGACGGGCTGCGTTACGTCGGCTCGTTCGCGCCGCTTTTTGTGCACCAATACTCCCAGGCCTGGTTTGACTTCCGCGGCAAGCGGGATCACTTTGCAGACTACTTTCAGAACTCGGTCATAGCCACCGACGTACATCGCCGGTTTTGCGTGGAATTGAATGAGCAATTCTCCGACTACAGCAACGCACTCTGGGGTATAACAGCGTCGGACTCCCAGGCAGGATACGTGATCTGGGGCGGCCCGCCGGCAATAGGACCGATTGATGGAACCATCGTGCCCGCCGCCGCCGGCGGTTCCTTGCCGTTTTTGCCGGACGCGACGATGCGGGTTCTGCGCACCATCCACGACCACTACCCCAAGGCCTGGAGCCGCTATGGATTTGTGGATGCATTCAATCCGCTAACCGACTGGTACGACAACGATGTGATCGGCATCGACACAGGGATCACCATGCTGATGGCGGAAAATGCCCGCTCCTCCTTTGTTTGGGACACTTTCATGAAGAACCCGGAGGCACAGCGCGGCATGGCCAACGCAGGATTCAGACCCAATCAGGCTGCGCCCTCCTAACTCTCGTTTGCGGGAGTCAGATACTGCGCTTCCGGTTGTTCCCCGCCGGCGGCAAACAACGGTGGGCACCCGAAGCGCATCGAATCCACAAGATACGGCGAAGCTTACGGTAAGGCGCCTCCAACATGGGCTCAATTTTTATCCGGTCAGCTGCTAATTTTCCGTTGTTTTTTGGCACTAATGTGCAGAGTAGAGCAGGCATTCCCAAAAAACTGAGCGATATTAGGAGTTTATCCAGAACGCTTCATGGGTAGGCCGCAAATCAGCACTACCTGACAGGATCGTGAAGGAATAGATGTCCCCTGCTACGCACGATGCGACAATCGTCGACGAGAGCGACGAGAAGCCGTCCGAGGCTCCATCACCTCCTGGCAACGCCTGGGGCGACCGCCTTCGTGCGCTCAAAAACGTGCCCCCCGTTCTCCACTTTGTCTGGGAGTCCGGTCCCGCGGTCGTCTTCTGGAACATCGCCATCCGTGTCATGGTTGCTTTTCTCCCCGTGGGCATCGGCATCATCGGCCGTTTCATCATCGACGGCGTCAACCGCATTCGCCTTCACCTTTCATTACCACCGCATTTCTGGTGGCTGGTCGGCGCCGAGATGGGCCTGGCAGTCCTCACCGGCATCATGTTGCGTGCCGTCGATTACTTTGACAACCTGCTCGCCGACCGCTATACCCACCATGTGAGCGTCGAGGTCATGCGCAAGGCAGCCGCACTCGACGTCACTGTTTACGAAGATCCGATTTTCTATGACCGGCTGGAGCGCGCGCGCGTGCAGGCCACTGACCGGCTGGCCATGATCCAGCAGATGGGCAGACTTATTCAGCAGTCTGTCACCGCCATCGCCTTTTCGGCTGTCCTGGTCCGCTATTCGCCTTTCCTGTTGCTTCTGCTGGTTGCCGGCATCATTCCCGCGTTCCTCGGCGAGAGTCACTTCGCCTTCCTCACCTATGCGAAGAATTTTCGCCAAACCCCCAAGCGGCGCCAGATGGATTACCTGCGCCAGGTGGGCGGCAGCAAAGAGGCGGCCAAGGAACTCAAGCTGTTCAACCTGAGCGGCTATCTTACCGACCGCTTCACGGCTCTGTCCCTCGGCATCTTCAAAGAGAATGTCAAACTCAACCGCCGGCGTCTCTTCTGGGGCGGCCTGCTGGCCATCCTGGGTCAGCTCGGCTATTACGGAGCGTACGCCTACAGCATCTACAGCACGATTCAGGGCCGCTACAGCATCGGCGATCTCACGCTCATCATGACAGCCATCATGCAAGCCATGGGCAACATTCAGCAGGCATTTTCTACAGCATCGGGCGTGGCCGACCAGGCACTTTTCCTCACCGATCTTCTGGCATTCTTCGAGATGAAGCCAAGCGTCGAATCAAAGGTGAATGGCCTGCCGGCGCCACGCCCCGTGACGCGCGGTTTTGAATTTCGCAATGTATCCTTCAAGTATCCCGGCGCAGACCGGCGCGTCCTGAGCAACTTCAATTTCACGCTGGAGCCGGGAGAACGCGTGGCCCTGATTGGCGAGAACGGCCAGGGAAAGACAACCGTCGTAAAGCTCATTACGCGCCTCTACGATCCCACGGAAGGCCAGATTCTGCTGGACGGAATCGATCTGCGCGAGTACGACCTTGCCGATTTGCATTCCGAGATCGGCGTCATTTTCCAGGATTTCATGCNNTGCGCTACGAAATGACCGCCCGAGAGAACATCGCTGTCGGCCGCATCGAAGTTCCGCACCAGCAGGAGGAGATTGAGTATGCCGCGGAGAAGAGCCTTGCCGACGGCGTGATTGCCAAACTGCATGGTGGCTACGACCAGATGCTTGGACGCCGCTTCGAGGGCGGCGTGGACTTATCCGGCGGCGAATGGCAAAAGCTGGCGCTGGCCC
>PLZC01000114.1:207-1394 GCA_003151985.1 Acidobacteriaceae bacterium | reverse complement strand
TGTTTGAAATGCAAGCCGCAAGTTACCGTTGAGAACCTATGACCGATACCATATCTATTCCCGCTCCGCAAAAATCACCCGCCGTCGATGAATTCGCGCATCTTCGCGATGCGGCGCGCAGTGCCGCCTCGTGGGATGTGGTGCATCGGCCGCTGATTGCCGGTACTTTTCGAGAGCGAATCATCGCCGCTCGTCGCGCCCTTAAGCTGCTGGAAGTGGAACTCGCTTCGCTGCCCGCAGTTCCACAAGCGGAAGGGGACAATCAACGGGTATCCCATATTCCCGCGCTTCTCGACCTGCGCGCGAACTCCCGCCTGCTGCGTGCGGCGATCTCCGCTGTCTCCAACAAGCCTGGGGAATTAGCTCGACTTCCGCGGGTCCTGCTCCCCGCGCAGCAAGATGAGCCCCGCATTGCCGCAGCCGCGAACCTCTACCTTCGAACTGTCGCCGGAGGTTTTTTCCCGCAGTCGTTCCAGGCATTCATCCGTGCTTTGCAGGAGCAGGAGCCTTTCACTGTCGGCGAACTGTGGAACATCGCAGCGTTTCTCAAGTTTGCTCTGCTCGAATCGATGCTGGAGGAGGCGCAAACACTTTTACGCTCGCCGGAGTCTGTAACAGCGCCTCTGCTCCCCGTTCGTCTCAAGAGCCTTCGCAGCATTGGTCACGCCAAATGGGTTTACATCATTGAGCCGCTCATCGCTTTCGACGCCATACTTCGGCAGGATCCCGGTGGGACCTACGAACGGATGGACTTCGAGAGCCGCGAGCAATATCGGATGCGCGTCGCCATTATCGCCCGCTACTCCGATTGGACTGAGTCCCAGGTGGCCCAGGGCGCTCTTGATCTTGCCAGGCAAGGCGTCGAGAACCCCTCCGAGGACCCCCGCATTCATGCGCGCCGCACGCACGTCGGCTATTACCTTCTCGACAAGGGATTCCCGCAACTAGTGGCCCGCACGGGATATTACCCTCCTTTCATCGACCGCTCGCGCGCCTTTATTCGCGCCCACGCCGATGACTTCTTCTTGACCGGCATTGAGCTCCTGACCATTCTCTTCATTGCCGCGGTGCTGTTCCCCCTTCTTCCGCATTCCTCCGGTTTTGCCGGACTGCTGACGGCACTTGTCCTCTTGTTGCTGCCTGCCACACAGGATGCCGTCGACCTGGTCAACAACACGGTCACCGCG
>PLZC01000114.1:0-191 GCA_003151985.1 Acidobacteriaceae bacterium | reverse complement strand
TTCGCGCTGCTGACCGACCTGCCGGACTCCGTAAGCAAGCCGCGAGAGAACGACACGCACCCGCTGGTCGAGTTAGCCATCCAACTTATCGACGAGCTCAATGCCAAATACACTTCGCCCAAGTGCGGCCGCTTTGTCTTTCTCCATCGCCATCGTGTCTTCAATCTGCGCCAGGGCGTGTGGATGGGATG
>PLZC01000286.1 GCA_003151985.1 Acidobacteriaceae bacterium | reverse complement strand
CGCGGGTTGCGTCCGGCTTCTGCCGCGCAATCTCCAGAATGTTACCAAAGCTGTAATTGTGAAACCTGCCCATTGCCGTGAGATAGGCGGTAAGGGCTTCGGAGTGCCCCTGCTCCAACTGCTCAATCAGGGATTGCACGTTGGCCGCGATTACTTCTTTCGCGGTCTGCTTCTGTTGCTTGTTGTTGTTCTGGGTGAACGGGGTAACGACTGCGGTGGTGGCTGTGGTGTTCATGGGTGCTTCCTCCTTGGGTTGTTGCCTTTGCCGTTGCCTTTGGATTGGCAGCGGCATGTGACATACATGCCGAACGCCACCTGGCGAAGGCGGGGGGTAGCAACTGCAAGGGGAGGGGGATCTCCCACCCTTGAAACGAAGCGAAGCGGGAGTGGAAAGGGCGGAGCGCAGCGGAGGGCTGCACAAGCGCAGCGCGGAAGCCTGGGGAAACCCCTTGCGGGCGCGAGGGGCGGAGCTCCTGAGCGTACTTAGCACTTGCGTTACAAAACAGACCAAAGACATGCGTTACAGCGAGGTGGAACCCTGATCGTTCCTCAGCTTTGGTCGTACGCACGATGATGCGGTATGCCCTGGAAAGAGAGTCGTATCGTGGATCAACGCCTGCAGTTCCTGTCGAGTTACCAGAAGGAGGAGATGTCGCTGTCGGACCTTTGCCGAGAATTTGGAGTGTCGCGACCAACGGGCTATCGATGGATCAACCGTTACAAGGAGGTCGGTCCGGAAGGTCTTCTGGACTTAAGTCGCAAGCCGCATGGCTGCTCTCACGCAACCTCGGAAGCGACGGAAAACGCGATCCTGGCGTTACGGAGCAAGCACCCGAGTTGGGGCGCACGTAAGTTGAAAGCACGCCTGGAGAAGATCCAGCCCAGGGTTGACTGGCCTGCGGCTAGTACCTTCGGGAACATCCTCAGCCGTGCCGGACTGACCAACCCAAAGCAGAAGAAACGGCGGACCACACCCTACTCTGAACCGTTCTCTGAAGTCACGGCTCCGAATCAGCTTTGGTGCATGGATTTCAAGGGCTATTTCAGCACTGGCGACGGCACTCGCTGCGATCCCTTCACGATCACAGATGCTTACAGCCGTTATTTGATCCGTTGTCAGACGGTGTCTCGCATGGACCTGAGTCAAGTGTTGTCAGTCTGTGAAGCCGCGATGCATGAGTACGGGATGCCGACGCGGATCAGGACCGACAATGGCTCGCCTTTCGCTGGAAACGGGTTGCTCGGCCTGTCGAAGCTGTCTCTTAGCTGGATCAAGATGGGCATCGTGCACGAACGTATTCAGCCAGGCAGGCCGCAGCAAAACGGCCGGCATGAACGGATGCATCGGACTTTGAAGGAAGACACGACGAAGCCTCCGGCATTGACGCTTAGACTGCAACAAAAGAAGTTCGATCGCTTCCGGCACATGTTCAACCATGAGCGCCCGCATGAGGGACTGAAGAACGAAACACCCGCGAGCTTCTATCAACGCAGCTCCGTCATGTTTCCGCGAACAGCGGTCGAGTTCGCTTATCCAAGAGGCTTCATAACGCGGCGAGTGAACAGCAGTGGAGACATCAGTTGGCACAAGGACAGGATCTTTATAAGCCAAGTGTTCTCCTTTGAAGACCTGGGTTTTGAGGAGATGGATGAAGACTTCTTTAGGGTCTACTTCCGCGACATCGAGTTGGGCGAACTTGACGTTCCTGAGCTGAGATTCAGATCGGTGCGGGCTTTGCCATGAGGTCGCGAGCGAACGAAAAGCACAGACGACGCACGTCACCTTAGTCGCGTATCTGGGCACCATACAGAACGTTGCAGAGTTAGGAAGGGCAGGCAGCTCGATCGATGTTGCCGATAATGCGACACGGGAAGTCCGGCAGGTTTGCAATGTGGCTTGGCATCACACCTACGCGAATGTGGCGTGAACAATAGAGTGGCCTGCTCCCACGGGAATTTCTCGGACTTCGTCAAAACCGCACTTATTAAGCAGGGCTGTATATTCTGGGAGACTACGCTGCCGTCCTCCCAGCAGATTGAGCATGATGATATCCAGGGTTGTAGTCCAGCAGGGCACCGGTGCGTCCGGCATCATCGCTTCCACCAGCATAATCTTTGAATCGGCGGGGGCTGCATTTCGAACGGTACGAAGAATTCTCTCCGCATGCTCGTCATCCCAGTCGTGTATCACTTCCATGAGCACATAAGCGTCGGCTTCCGGCAACGTGTCAGTAAAGAAGTCCCCACCGAGCACTTGCAGGCGATCCCCCGAAATTAACGCTGCCTCTCGCACAACGTGCGGTTGGTCGAAGAGAACGCCAGTGGGCTTGACGGTTGATTTGATAATGGCGTCTATGAGGTGCCCGCGACCTCCTCCCACATCTACGATTCTAGATAGAGATTCAAAGTCGTAAGCGGCGACGACCAGTGGTACAACGACCTGCGACTTTGCCGCCATGGTGCTGTTGAATTTGGCGTTATCTTCTGGATGATCTTCGAAGTAGCGCCAGAGTCCGCCTTCGGTGACATCATTCCCCATCGGCCGGCCCGTGGCGACGGAATCATTCAGCCGTATGACTGACTGCCAGATGAGTGGTATCCCGAACATCCTCGCGAAGGCACGCATTGAGGCAGGGTGATCACTTCTGATGATCCTTGACAGGTCGCTATGCTGAAATCTGCCATCTACCCGGTCGAAAACGCCGTGTGCGCAAAGCAGACTGAGCACCCGAGATAGGGCCTCTGGATGAGAATCGGTTGAATTTGCAAGCTGGGCTGCAGAAACCGGCTCGTCATCGATAAGGTCTGCAATTCCTAACTCTGCAACGATCTGGAGACAGCGTGAGAGGTAATATCCGCCACTCATGAGTTGAATCTGAGTTACCGGGTCCAGGTTTTGCATAGGCAAAGATTATACCCGATCGGGAGCAAGCCAAAGCCCATTCCCGCAAAACGGCAATCTCGGCAACTTCACATTCTGATCGGCCCCCTGAGGCAGGCCATGGAAATGACAGAGTATGGAAAGCATGGAAAGCCATAAAGCCGGCTTCCCACCCTTCCCACACTCTTTGGAAATCCCTTCGGGATTACCACATTCCCACGGCCTCGACGACGAGATCAGGTATTAGAAGCAACGGCAGAGACAAACGCACAAGCTCAACTCAAGCCCCTAGCACCGCAAGGGACTTGTAACGGATGTCCCCGGTCCAATGTGTAACGGATGTTCCGGTACACTCACTCCCCTTAGCCGCTTTTCCTGTTGTTTTTGCTCGTCCGAAGTTCAGGGTCGGCGTTGCGGGCAGGAACAGGCCCGCTGAGGTGGGTGGCGAAGGACAACCTAGAGGGCCGAAGACAGGGAGGAAACATCCTCCCAGCAAGCCTCGTATTCGCCTTCGTGGTTCAAAGACAAAATCTACAGCGGGGAGGTAGGTCCCTTGAAGGTTATATGCTCATAGCCGGTGAGGATTATGGAAGATCCCGTAGTACAGGCTGCTCAACTTGCGTTCTCTGTCCGCTTAAAGAACTCCACCGATGTATCTGAGAACACGAAGAACGCTCAGGCCATTACGAAGGCGTGGCGCTCTGCTGTCCATGCTCTCGACCCGGATAGATTTGAGATTGAAGCGAGTGTGATTCCAGAGCTCGACCAAAAAATTGATATTATCGATCGGGAAAATGGCTGTGCGTATGAGTTTAAGGTTTCGGGAAAGAATGCACCGGCAGAGTTCTATAAAGACATAGTCAAGGTCATCATTCGGAATCAGAAACTCAAGAAAAAACTGTCTAGCCTCGTTTTCATAACCGAGGAAAAATGGGGACGGCCTTTCCTGGACGCTCCAATGCCACGCGCGTACATGAAATATCTTGCAGAACTCGGTCTCAAAGTATCAGTGGAATATGTCCGCCATGAACCCTAAAAACCTGCGCCAGCGAGAGCTGGCGCGGGCTTGCCCAGCTAATACTCGCTGGGCAGGTGGATGACATTGTTGGCGAAGTAGAGCGTGATCTTCTTCAGCGGAAAATCTGTGAACGGTATGGGCTGCGAATAGACGACTTTGTCGTTGCCGTCCTCACAGAGGACTGTTGCACTGCGATCTTTGTCAACCAAGAGTTTCCAGACCTGGAACTGCTCGGCGGAAACGCGCTTGTCATGCTGCTGCGCGATAGCAATGATGTCCAGCAGCCAATAGGCGCCGCCCTGGTCGGCGACGTACTTTGCGCCGTCCGTGAAGAGTACCGAGCGATTGATGCTATGCCGATACCAGTTCTCAGAGCCTGTGAACTGGCGGAGTTGAGCTTCGGAGAGTGTTGCTGTGTTCGTCATGTTATGCCTCTTTTCCTTGAAGTGACCCCAACGGCGGGGGCAAGAGAGGCACAAATATGCCGCCGAGCAAAGCGCAGCAGTCATAGCTTTTTGGGGGGACCGTGACCGAAGGGCATGGGGGAGCCAAAACAGCGTCATTGACGGCAAGCGGCGGCGGCTAAAGTGCCATCCGCCCGCCGTTCATTGGGTTACTGAAAAGAGTGACGGGCGACAATTAGAAGTACCGAGAAAGACTAGTTGACGCCGGACAAAAGAGACCAGTTTGGAGAGCGTCAGCAAGTCGGGGGTCATGCAGCTTTAGGCCGAAATCTTGGGTACCAGCGTCGGAAAACCTCTTCCAGTTCGTCATTGAGAACCTTGCATCGTGTCTGAAGCAAGAGGTGT